>JAAUSC010000001.1 GCA_012031965.1 Scytonema sp. RU_4_4 | reverse complement strand
TGGTAGACTCCCAATCATACCGTCTTCCGGATATTTAATCTACTAAAAATATAGCTTGTCGTCAATACTAAGTAAACAAAGTTTACTAATTATTAAATACTACAAAATCGTCATGATAGCTACTTACAGTGATACAACTGATAAGGAACGCCAACACGATAATGCTGCAAGGAATCTATGCTGCAAGTCATTTCCTGAGAAATTGTTATCTGCTGCGGATAGTCTCGGCGTTTTCTACCTGGACCAACAAGCCATAAATTAAGATGAGTCGCAGTTAGTGGGGGAAGTTGGGAAAGTTTTTGCAATACAGGAGCAAAGTCTGGTGATTGCTTGAAGAAAGCAATATTAGAGGAGGAATATGAGGAAGAAATTCCTTGCTTCCTGACTTCCCGAAGTGGTTCCAACGCTAAAGCGAAACTTAACCCTAATGCCACATCTTGGTAATCTCTATATCCCACTACCATGAAAAGAGGGATAGAAGAGTTTTGATTCATATTTTGTGCGACTTTCTCAGGTTCAAATGGTTTTTGAAACACTAAGTTAGAAACAATAAGAACACAACTGAAAAGACCGACGAGGAAAACAAGGAAAAGTGAAGATTGAAGATTCACAATTGAATTCTTTCTTTCTCTTTTCTTCTTTATTTGAGCAAAACTTGCAGCCAAGAGTACACAAAAAGTGGGATAATAAACAAAGTGATAACGGGGAACAGCAGTAATATCTTTGCGTAATAAATAAGCAATAGCAAAAAATTCTAATAAGACGCAAACAGAGAAACTTAAAAGAGTAAATGTAGCTAGATGTGTTGACTTTGCATACCATAACTGTCTTAAACTTTTGAAAACTTGCCAACCCACCCAAAGACCAAACAAAAGCATCAAGAAGCCAAACATGACTGCAATTGCAAGAGGCTGATTTTCTACAGGAAGAGAAACTAGCATAAGCAGCCAGCTAATAAGAGTTTGATAGACTGGGGAAATATTTTGCGGAGAGTCCAGCCAGGAGGTTTCAGAACGGTTATAGTCATGAAATATAACTGGTAACCAGGGCAGAAAGCTAATTGCAACAATGCTTGTACATGAAATGATTGCTAGCAAAATTTGGCGTTTGTTCAGGATGTTTGCCCTCCGCCAGCATAAGAGTACCAGTAATGTTAGTATTTGGGCAATAAAGGCAAGAATACAAAAGTAATGAACATAAAGACTAATACTGTTGATGATTGCCCATCCCAGCAAAACCCAAAATCTCACTTTTTGCCGCTTTTCAATATCCTTTACAATTTGCATCAGCCCCAGTAAAGCTAAAGTGATAAGGAGCATGGGCAATGTATAGTGTCTTGCTTCTTGGGAAAGATAAACAGCCAGAGGGGAAACAGCCATAAAAGCTGCTGCTATGATCCCCGCAGATGGAAAGAAAGCAATACGATTGAGATAGTAAATTGCGACAATTTCACCCACACCAAAAAACGCTGCAGGCGATCGCAATTTTGCAACCCACTCACTTCCCAAAGGACTCAACCACTCCAACCAACTGTACATCCCACAAAAAAACAGCGGCGGATGAGTAGACTGGCTTGCAATGTTCTTAGCAATTTCAGAACAACTCACCTCTGGTTGGACAGTAAAAATCTCTGACACCCGTTCCAGAGGTAAGACCACATCCAAAGGTAAATCATTATAGCTTTTGCCCAAACTGAAAATAGCAGTAATCACCTCATCCATCCACAGAGGTTTGAGATCCAAATTCCAAAAGCGTAAAATTGCACCAAGGGCGATCGCCCCAATCAAAGCGAGATAATGTAGATAAAGTTTACGATTAGCCATTCTTTCTAAAATTACAACCGCAGATGCTCCAATGCACGCAGATAAAAATCTAAACATTATCTGCGTCCAAAGCTCGTCCATCTGCGGTTCAAAATCTAAAATCTTATTAGGTTAAGACGCTCATTTTATAAATCAGTGCCTCAAAAATCTCAATCCATAGAACTATCTACATTACCTGTGTCTTCCCTGCGAGAGACTGGTATAGCAAATATCCGTAATACTCTCCGTCAAGGACAGCAGCATATGGCTGACTGGGAATCCGGTTCACTGGCTGTTTCAGCGGTTCCTGGTGCAGGTAAATCCACAGGAATGGCTGCTGCTGCTGCAATTGCGATCGCCGGTCAGTATGAACAATCTGCTCAACTCGGTCGAAACATTCGTCGTCAACTTATTGTTGTCACTTTTACTCGCTCAGCTGCTGCTAATATTAAACTCAAAATCCGCGAATACTTAAAGCAATTATCTTTACCCCAAACTGGCTTTGTTGTCAATACGCTACATGGTCTTGCATTGAACATAGCCAGCCGCTATCCTGATTTCTCAGGTTTAGAATTAAATAATGTCACTTTAATTACCCCAAATCAAAGTCACCGATTCATTCGGACTGCTGTCGAGCAATGGATTGTCAATCATAATGCTCGCTATTCTCGGTTACTAGAAGGTATTCAATTTGACGGAGAAGAAACAGAAAGACTGCGACGACAATCGGTATTAAGGACAGAAGTCTTGCCAGAATTGGCAACTATAGTGATTCATGAGGCAAAAAGTTCTGGTTTATTACCGGAAGATTTGCGTGAATTAAGCAAACAAACCACAGACGAATATGAAATCTTAAGTATCGCGGCTGGGTTGTACGAGCAATATCAAAATTTAATGCGTTCGCGTGACTTCATCGACTACGACGACATGATTTTAGCCGCCCTGCGCGTTTTAGAAAACAAAAACGCCCGAAGAATCGAGCAAAATCAAGTTTTCGCTGTCTTTGAAGACGAAGCACAAGATTCTAGCCCCTTGCAAACAAAGCTATTAACAATTCTCGCCACTGACGCTGACAACCCTGACGAACCACCAAATATGATTCGCGTTGGCGATCCCAACCAAGCGATTAACTCAACCTTTACCCCAGCCGATCCGATTTATTTTCGGCAATTCTGTAAAGAGTGCGACGCCCAGCAACGATTAGTCACAATGGATCAAGCAGGTCGCAGTACGAAAATTATCATCGACGCCGCTAACTTTGTCTTGGAATGGGTAAATAGTCTTTATATGAAAACGGGACAAGGGGACAAGGGGACAAGGGGACAAGGAGGAGTCGGGGGAGAAAAGACTTCCTCCACTTCCCCATCTTCCCTCACTTCCAATCTCCCAATCGCCCCATTACCGTTTCGTTTCCAAAGAATTCGCCCTGTTGAACCTAATCACCGTGAAGATGATGTCAATCCGCAAGCTGTGGGACCAGGACTGGAACTGTACACGCCGCGTGATATTCATCACACAGTCGAATTGCTGTCCCAGAGGATTGTAGAGCTATTCTCTCAAGAGCCAAACACAGTCAGTGCAGCTATTTTAGTGCGGGAAAACCGTCAGGGACGGTGGTTGACAGAAGCGCTGACCTCAGTATGTAAGGAGCATGAAATTCCTCTGTACGACGTGGGGGAGCGCGATCGCCATTCTCATGTACCTGAAGAAATTTTGGCACTTCTACAATTTTGCGATCGCCCCCACTCTCCCGACAACCTCAAAAGGGCATTAGAAGTTCTTGTACAGCGGCGATTGATTCCAACGCAAGACCTCAACGCCCTCGCGACTTTACCCGAAGCATTTTTGTATCCTGGTCCTTTAGCTTCACCACAACAAGAACCAGTGCAAAAAGCTGCTCACCTGTGTCGAAGTTTACTTCGTGCCCGTTTAGAACTGCCCCTGTATCAGTTAATTTCATTCATAGCCCTAACACTCAACTATGAGCAAGCAGAACTAGCAACAGCGGACAAATTAGCAGAAAGAGTCATCCAGCAAATAGCTGGCAATACTTCAATGGGGGCGATGCTGAATGCATTGAGTGAAATCGTCAGTTCCGAACGGTTTGAACCTGTGGAAACAGAAGACTTAGAAAAACGATACACCCGTAACGGTCAACTGACAATTATCACCATGCATAAAGCAAAAGGGCTGGATTGGGACTATGTTTTTATGCCCTTTCTGCATGAAAATTTAATTCCTGGCAGATTTTGGATTCCTCCTCAAAGCCAGTTTTTGGGTGACTTTACTTTATCAGAAGTTGCCCGCGCCCAAATTCGTGCTGCTCTCCACGGTCAATCTACCTTACCCAGCATCACCGCAGCTTGGGAACAAGCAAAACACCTCAAAACAGCGGAAGAATACCGCTTACTCTACGTTGCTATGACACGAGCAAAGCGCCTGTTATGGATGTCTGCGGCGAAGAAAGCTCCATTTACCTGGAGTAAACCAGAAAATTTACAAGAGCAAACACCTTGTCCTGTGTTTCCAGCACTCAAACGCCAGTTTCCTAAAAACATAGTTACTGTAGCAACAAATCCTGAACTCAATTCCCTCGACAACAGTTGATAATCCAATGACGGTTGCTATGAAACAAACACCCCTACACCCCTACACCCCTGTGTTTCTTGTGAAGATTTCAATGCAAAACATCGAGGTGCGTCCCGTCAAAGATAAACAAGAACTAGATGATATGTTCCACCAAAGGTGGCTTGTTCTGAGAGCACCCTTAGGAATGGACAGAGGAACAGAAAAAGACAAGCATGAAGATAGCGCTTTTCATCTAGTTGCTGTTTGTAATCATAAAGTCATTGGTTCAGCTAGACTACGCTTACTATCAAAAGAGTTGGGAAGTATTGCCTATCTCGCCGTGCTACCTGAGTTTCGCTATCAAGGTATCGGTACAAAACTGATGGAAAAATTGATAGAAGTCGCTCAGGAAAAAATCTCAAGACTTTGAGATTAATGTCACGAATTCACGCTATCAACTTTTACAAGCGACTAGGATTCTGCGAGGAAGGGGAACCATTTGATTATCTGGATATGAGTCATGTTTTTATGCACTACAAGCCACAGCAGTTTCAGAAAAAAGCGACAGACTAGCTACAGAATATTTAACGAACAACGACTCTTTCTTGGCATTGCAAGAACCCCGCATCTGAAGAGTCTTACTGTTATTTTTAACAAGTTTAGCTTGGTAAGTCTGAAGAGAACAATCAGATTTTTCAACAGCTAGTTCAGCCAAAACTGTATTCTGATCTGAACTTTGCTCAAGGATTCTACCTGCGATTTTGTAATGAAACCAATCCCATCCGTGGTGGAGAATGAGTTCTCTTTCCAAAACCTGAATAGAATTTGGCAGAATTCCCCAACCTCGATAGACTTTATTCAAGCAGTTGATATCGCCAGTTCGCGTCAAAATTGACCTAAATGAATCTTGCTCAAGAGCACCATAGAATCTTCCTTCTGGCAAGTCTATGATTGTTGGTGCAAATCGATGTCCACCAAAGTGACTTGATTTCCAAATCCGAACATTGTCCAAGCACAAATGATCAGACATCGCTACAGCTTGGCTATAAAAGGGATTACCATACTTAGCACAGCAAAGATCATGGCTACCGTGGGTACACACTAAGATATCTCTGGTTGCACTCGTTTTCACTTCATAATGACTAGATTGACCCGATAACCATTTTCTGACAACCCCTGCTGCTTGCTCAATATGTGCTAGATGAAATTCTTGTTTGCGGTATCCGTTGCTAAGTCCCTCTTTTTTCTGATAAATCAATAGGGTTGTACTGTCTACCTTGTGTGATAAATTATTAGCAATCAAGAGGAATCTTACCGGGATTTTACTCGATTTACACTTTTCAACTAAGAGCCTCAAATTCTCTGGAACCCACCTAGAATGAAAGGCTTCTGCTGTCCAGGGAGTGCTACACTCAATCAATATGTAAGTTTGATTATTGGTGGCACTGCCAATAATATCTTCTCCTAATTGTCGTGAATTATCGGAACAAAAGAAAGTCTTCATTGATTCGTAATGATTGTTTTTTGTGTGAGAGTAATGAGGATATTACACAGAGGGATGAACAAAAATGATGCCTTCAGTGACCAAACGAAATAAAAGAGGAACAATATCAATTTCCCAATCATAACCTGGTAACCAATTGATGACATCATTTCCTGTAAAAATATCTCCAGTGAATAAATTTTCCACAAGAGAGATAGGTACCCCTTTGAGAGATACTTCTTTACCAGCTACTACAATTTTGTAGCCACTGCCATCTGGCAGATCGGTCATTTTAAATCGCTGAAACTTGGCACTTTTGAACTTGGTTTGCGTCCCTTGCTCAAATATATTAAACCCTGCTTGATAAGGTAAAGAGTAGCGAGGGATCGCTTTGCCTAAGCTATCGAGATAACTGATATAATCATCAGAAATATTGCTATGAACAATATGTTTACTTAATTGTTCAATTAAGCTATCTACATAGCTCTCTACAGCCGCTGTCTCTACACGTAATGGCATACTTTTGCGCCATTCTTCCTGCTGGCGCAGTTCGTTAACTAACCATTCTAGAAAGTCAACGCCCGTTTGGCAATGCACCCCTAAAGTTAGGTGCAGTGATGGTTCATCAAGAGCAACCGCATAGTGCCAATGACCACGAGGAATATAAAGAACATCTCCAGGTTTAAGAGCGCAAGTTAAATAAGGTTCTCCTTCTGGAGGCGAGAAAGAAGATGATTTCTGTTCAGGTAAAGGATACTTAATCGTGTCAGGAAATACATACCATTGCTTTGTACCATCTATTTGTAAAATGAAGACTTCATGGGTGTCGTAGTGGGAAGAAAATCCTTGTTTGTTAGGCCAAGAACAGTAGGCATTGATTTGCACACCATAGCCCAAATTATATTTTATTGCCGAGGCAAAAGCAGCCAGTTCTGGCATCAGTTTATGTACCCCGTTAAGGATGAGAGTTGCACCTTCTTGGCATCGCTGGATGATATTAGTATTTGCACTTTCATCCAAGACTTGTTCATCTAATGCGAAACGGAAGTCAGGGTATTTGAACTGATGAAAGTTCAAAAGATATGTGAGTTTTTCCCAAGAAAACAGGTGAGCAAATTTATTTTGTTCTCCACTAGAAATAAACACTGCTTTGCTTGTCCAATTCTTTTTTAAGAATTCTTCAATACTATATGGTCTTAGTATATCCCTAAATGCCAGCATATTGCTAAAAATTCTCAATTTAATATCAAAAAAACTAATTAAAATTAACTAGGAGTAAGGGTCGTCTTATAGTATCCCCTACTCCTTAGTGTCTAAGTGTAATAGGATAATTAGCAACTATTAGTTGCTCAAATCACTTCCATCAGCATCAGTATTTAAATCACCACCATCACTGTCAGTATTTAACTGAGCAGTGGTGTTTTTACTGATTTGCTGCGGAGCAAATTCTTTGATTTCAACTTGAATTCTGCTGAAACGGGACTGTTTTGGAGCATTTTTTTCAAATTGATTTGACATGTTGCCTCCCTGAGTGTCTTAATCGGCTTTTCGCCCAGTTTTAGTTCCTGATCGTTTCATCAAGAACCTTGCCTAGGTGTTCACCTTGACTGTAACCGAACTCAATAGCAAATGCAAGTAATTGGCAAGTATTATAGCTAATATTAATACCCCGAACCTCATACACCAGTCATACTAAGTTTAACTGGTAGCTTAACTGGTATTTAAATGGGAGAATGTCGCTATAGTGACGATTTGCTTATATCTAGTTGTACTCTAGATACAATAGATAATTTTTTTTTATTTTTTCTTCCTAAGATATAAAGAATTCTAAGTAGCTGTCATTGATGAGTTCGTCACCAGAACAAATAAAAAAACCATTATCTTTTTTTCCTTCCTTCTGCTCTCTACCACGCCTGCTCAGTCGTTTCTGACTAAATATTAAGCACAAGTTAATAGAGAATTCCGATGACAACCAGTTGTGAATCCGGCACATGATCTGAAACTTCTCAACCTGAGTTTGTAGTCTTTATTCTTGTAGCAAAACCAAAGTATGCAAAAACCGAGTCAAGGGTATAATCCCTACTCGCGATCTAACTTAATTCAATCTTCAAGGTGTTCTATGAAAAACATAAACAAACTATATCCTACACTCAACAAAACCCTCAAGTCCTCTAAGGGAGTTTTGTTGACTCTAACCTTAACAAGCCTGCTATCAAGTGGACTCGGAGTTGTTGGAAACAACTCTGCTGTTGCTAGTGAGGAAGAACAGATACAAAACAGCCACAGCAGTATTCAAATATCCCAAACCACAAACCAGAACTCAAGCTACAGTAGAATTCAAATATCCCAAACCACAAACCAAAACTCAAACGTCCTGCCAAGACGCATAGCAAATGTAGTTCTGCGCGATGCTTCCAAACGTTCTGGTGTAGCAATCCGTGAATTACAGATTAGCCAAACAACAACACAAACCTTCAGCAATCCCTGCGTCTTTAAATTTGGAGAAGTTTGTACTAGGGAATTTAACCCCATTAAAGGTTGGGAAGTGGTTGTTCGGGTGCAAGATAATTCTTGGACTTACCACGTCAACGAATCCGGCTCGCAAATTGTTTTAGATCCAAAAGTGAGTACATCACAACCAACCGCACTACCAAAAGAAATCGAAGATACGATTTTGCGTGACGCTTCCAAGCGTTCCAAAATACCAGCTGCTGACTTAAAAATTACCAAAGTGACACCCAAAACCTTTGGTAATCCCTGCGAATTCAAATTTGGCGAAATTTGCACCAAAGAATATAACCCTGTTAAAGGCTGGGAAGTTGTTGTACAAGTTGACAGACAATCTTGGACGTATCATGTCAACGAATCCGGTTCAGAACTCGTATTAGATCCCAAAATTAGCGGGACTGCTAAAAAGTGAAGTACCTACCGCTATAGTGTAGGGTGAGCATTGCAATACTCACCCTACTTAATTCTGTTAAAAATGAAATCTTCTGTTCACTTGATGCAGAACAATAGACTCTTAGCCATTGCGCAGAATTGAATCCGGCGCAATGGCTCAAAGTAAGCTTAACTTGACAACACCACCGATTTTAGATCTTTCACTTCAGTCTTTGCTGATGAGTTCAACAGTACGGTAGCAGGAAGTTCAGGAGTCTTCCATACAGAGCTAAACAGGATATCAAGAACACCAGCTTGACGGGCAAGTTCAATTGCACGATGGGTGATGATATCACCAGGACTCAGAATGATGTTGTCTTGCTGATCAAGGATAATTCGATTCACTGGACGTCCCAAGGCTTGCTTTATCCGTTGTTCTTCTAATACCTTAACTGCCTGTTTCCGTAAATATTCAAACCTTTCTCTGAGCACTACCAACAGAGTATTTGCATTTTCCCGCATCTGAATGACACCATCCAGGACAAGCTCACTCGTATCTGTAAATTTTCTGTTGGCATTAGAATAAACTGCTTCAGTTGAGGTTAAACCAACAGCATTGAGTAAAGCCTGCTCTTGTCCATAGGTCCGTGCTCGCTCAATAACCTGTGGTGTCACAATTTGTCCCGGTGCAGCTACAACTAATGCTTCATGAGTCTGAACGATACGATGTACCCGCCGACCTAAGGCTTGCTCAACCACATGACCAGCAAGGAAGCTATCTGCTAAGTTGCTCAACTCAGTTGATAAGCTACCTCCTGCAGCCCGGAAGAGTTGGTCAAGCACACCCTGACGCTCAGCTTCATCAGCAATCTCTAGTGTGATTAACTGATCTTCAGCAATGAGCAACGTTCCATCGGGTGCAATGACATCGCACTCAACCACTCTGTCAATGATAAGCGCCTTTTGCTCTTCTGGATTAACCACTGCATTTGTTAACCTAGCAGCAGCGCTACGGGTCATTTCGCGTAGTATTTCATTGGCAAGGCCAGCTGTCTTCTGTAACCTTTCGCCGGTAGTGTCTACAATTTCCTGGAATTGTACGCTGGTTGTGTTGGCTGTCTGTTGTATCTTGCGGTTTAGCTCCGTCACAACACGACCTCCTGTTACCCGGTAGAGTTGATCAAGCACACCAAGGCGCTCAGCCTCTTCTGCAACCAAGAAGGTCACTAGCTGTCCCTGTGTAACCAATAGTGTCCCATCCGAAGCAACCACATCCTCAGCCGCAACTTTACCAATCACGAACGCTTTCTGTGCAGCCGGATCAACTATCGTATTAGTAATTGTATTAGTAATGGAAGCAACAGTTGCCTGATTAACATCTTGTAGTCGCTTACCAACAGCTTCTGTTGTTTCTTGCAACCTTTCAGTTGCAGTCTGAGCCGCTTCCTGAAGCTTCCTACCTGCCACAGTAGTTGTGACTTGGAGCGTGTCACCAGCTGCTTGAACAGCCCCCTTAATACCGCCAACTTGCTCCTGCATCAATTCGGCTGTTTCCATTGGAACAAACGCGATATCCTCACCAATTTTCAAAGTTTGAGGAGCAGGAATAAAGGAGCGACCAGAGTAAGCATCGGCAAACAAACCCCCAGAGACTTCGTAACCTTCAACACAGCCTGTGTGCTCATCAAAGTAAAGGTCTACCATTGTACCTAGATCGCGTCCATTGACTGTCAAAATCCGGGTTCCCTTTAGCACATTATTGCGCCTCACGATTGCCTTTATTTCAGGCACAGCCCCGACCTTTACAACCGCCGCTTTGGATGGTACAACAACTGCATTCGGACCAATTGCTTGCAGATTGTCGAATGGTATGACGCGGGCAGCGCGAAACAACCCTCCGTTATCCACCAGTAGTCCGAGAAGCTGATAGCTGTCTTGATCGAAAATTAAATCTTGAATCCGCTCAATTTGTTCCCCTGTGTCATAGGTCACAACAACTTGACCGAGTAAATCGCTTCCTCTACGCATCTTCAAACCTCTAAATACTTATCCCTTGATCATGTAGATGAGCAACACCAAACTCTGAAGGCAGGGTACTGTTGTTAAATCTGACTTTCGTCTGCTCAATCAAGTTTTGAATGTTAATGACACCAGAATACTGAAGCATTCCTCCTGCTGCGATCGCAACAATAAAAAGAGATAGCACGTAGAAATTAGTGTTAGACCGCCGACCGACTAGTCTTGGCATGACATTGCTCCTTCGCTCCGAAATTAAGTGATGGGATAACTATCCACGGAAGAAACACTCAAAAGAGACACTTAAGTGAGTGATGAAAACTCCAACTCAAACGACTCAAAGCATCGGCTGATATATATCAAAAACCAGCCACAATATGTCTCACCAGACGTGATGCATCCGTGGTTTAAAGTGTATATTTACAAACAGCAACGAATTGTACCATCACCAATTTATAGTGCAAGCCTGATAAATTCTGGGTAGAAGAATTCAGGCAACTGGTAATGGCTGGAACACTGTCGTAGTCTACTTTTTACTAGCCGAGTCTTCTATCAGTCAAGCTATTATTCAAGCGCTTTCTTGACTTTATTTTTCACATCTTCAACTTTATCTTTCACGTTTTCAACGATGTGACGCACCTGAGCCTGAGCTTGTTTTGCTTTGCCTTGGGCTTGCTTTTGTGTATTGCCAGTGATGTCACCCACAACTTTTTGAAGTTTGCCTTCAATGTTCTTAGCAGTTGCTTTGATGCGATCTTCTAAACCCATACAGTTATGCCTTCGTTGAATACCAGACTAAAAGCAGTTCGTTGTTTCGTATTTTACTTATATAAAGTTTTTTATCTTACATTTTTACTTAGATTGCATTAGTCACAATAATTACATATTAAGTTAGTAATGATAACTAGTGCTTCCTCCTAAAGAATGAGCTTTTGTTAAGTTTTTTTTATCTAGCTCTATCTAGAGTAGAAGCTTACTCTCACTTAAAGATTAAGCTTTTGAAGCTTATTTGAAGCTTCAGATTATATCTGAAATTTCATCAGTCTGTCAAAAAACAGTTTTCTTGACCGACTTCGTTGTTTGTCAAATGAATTCGTATGTGTTGCTAGAACAGAGTTTAAACTTTGAGAAACCATCGCCGCTGATACATCCCATAGGCAATTACCACCCACAATAACACAGTGACAATAGCGAAAAATAAAGAACCATTCACCATCCCAGCCCAAAATGCAAATACATTCTGGTAAATCCAATCATAAGTGCTGGGAGCATTTTCCCCAGATCCGACTTTAGTTCTCACCAAAATTTTAATCAGCAGTACAGAAGCAACGAAAACAGAGATAGCATTTAATCCCATCACCTCAAAGGGTTTAGCCCAACGCCGTATCCGCCGCACTTCAATAAGTTCATAACAAACTGCAAGTAACAATAATGCCCAACCACTAGTGAAAACGACATAAGAACTCGTCCATAGCTTTTTGTTAATCGGGAATGTCCAACCCCATGCCCAACCAATGATTAAGCAACCAATACCAAATAATACTAAACCTATGCTTGTACGAGATTTCACTGGTTGAGCGCGTATCCATTGTCCAGCAAAATAACCAGCCAGTACACTCACAATAGCAGGAATAGTGCTAAAAAGTCCCTCTGGATCTCCGAGATTCCTAAAACCATCACCCTTATAAAGATGTGCTTGAGGAATCATTAAGCGGTCTATGTAAGCACCCAAATTCCCCTCTCGCGTCAGCACTCCAGCACCATAACCAGGAACAGGGACATGCATCATTGCTAACCAATAACCGATGAGTAGCACCCCTGCCAATATCCATTGTCCTTTACGTGGAAGATTGAGGACGGTAACACAAGCAAGCAGGTATGTTAGGCTAATGCGTTGCAACACTCCCATCATGCGGATAGTACTCAAATCAAAAGTCCAAAGACCTTTATTCCAAAAGCCATTGAGTAATAACCCTAAAGCAAATAAAATCGCGGCGCGACGCAGGATACGCCAGTAAACAGATGCTGTTGGTTTGTTGTCACCAGTGTACTTTGCCAAGGAGAAAGTCATCGCCACACCAACAATAAACAGAAAGAAAGGAAAGACTAAATCTGTTGGAGTACAACCGTGCCATTCTGCATGGAGTAATGAAGGGTAGACATTAGGTTCAGCAACACCCGCCATGTTAACAAGAATCATGGCTGCAATGGTTATGCCGCGAAAAACATCAAGCGAAGTCAGACGCATAGGGCAAATTTTGTTTTAGAAACTCTAACTTAGCTTGCCTCGTGCAGGTAATCAAGTCATCATTGTTGTCCATGTCAAACAGAACGGTTACGTGCAATTAATTCTGTTTACCTACTCTACTTACCAACCTGAAAAATTTGCTCGGCGGTTAAGATAAGTTCTGGGAATGTCGGTGATTGAATGCGTTCCCCTCCCCGAAACTGAGTCACTTGATACTCGCCTTCAACCAGCTGGTACACAGAGATAGTCGGCTGCTTGGGGTTACCAATAAACGCCCGTCCTCCTAATGCTGCATAATCCACAATCCAGTATTCAGGAATACCCATTTCCTCATAGTCAGCAAGCTTTTTGTGATAATCGTCACGCCAGTTGGTGCTTACTACCTCAATAACCAAGGGAATTGATGCTGCGTCCGATACAGTTGACTGTTTTTTCCACAGAGGTTCATTTATGAGATTGGGACGATTTAATAACAGCACATCTGGTGAATAAGCTGATTTCCCCTCAATCGGTTTAATGAACACGGTTTTGGGGATGAAGTAAGGAAGATTCAAGCGTCGGTATTCTGCGACTATTTCTCCAACCAAAAATCCAACTACCTCCTCATGATCGCCTGTAGGTGGTGTCATCTCAATAATGACTCCATCATGCAGTTCATAGCGTCGTTGCGGGTTCTCTGGATACCAGGTAATAAATTCATCGAAGGTTACTTGTTTGGTTAAGGCTTGGGTCATTTGTCCTCCTTGTCTTTGGGTGAGGGCGATACCTTCTGTGCGAGATGCACTCGCGTTCGGTAAGTTCTGCTAACGCACTTCCAGTTAGAATGTAAAGGAATAATCCTAATTTTATTAATCCTAGAATGAGAGCGATGGGCAAAGCCCCGCCTGAACGCAAAGCGCAGGCTTCGCAAACGGCGATCGCATTTTTTTGGATACAAAGCGATCGCATATTGACATGATTTATTTCAGAAAAGCCTAAAGCTGAGGGTTTTTCAGCCTACTCCTTATAAGGTTGGCTAGTGGGAAGTCTTTCTACTACATTACGAATTAAAATAAGATTTTATGAAGAAATACTACAAGTACCTATGGCAGTCAAAGTAGGAGACACAGCACCCGACTTCACCCTATCATCGCAAAACGGCTCACCAGTTAGCCTGAGAGATTTTCGTGGCAAAGCAGTCGTCCTGTACTTTTACCCCAAAGATGATACACCAGGATGTACGGCAGAATCGTGTGCCTTTCGCGATCAATATGAAGTTTTTAAAACAGCTGGAGCAGAAGTCATTGGTGTGAGTGGTGACTCACCAGAGTCTCACCAAAAATTTGTCACCAAGTACCAACTTCCTTTTACCCTTTTAAGCGATAAAGGTGACCAAGTGCGCAAGCAATACGGTGCAACCGCAGCCTTCGGTTTGTTTCCTGGTCGTGTGACTTATGTTATTGATAATCAAGGAATTGTGCGATATGTCTTTGACTCAATGTTTAACTTCAAAGGTCACGTCGAAGAAGCACTCAAAACGTTGCAACAACTGCAAACAGCCTAATAGGAAGCGTTAGCACTCTTCCTAACGCACTGATGTCGTAGACTGAATAAAGTTTTTTGGATAAGGTTCACAGGAGCGATCGCTCCTGTGAACCTTACTCCCTTCTACACCTTATTTTGGAAAGTCTTCTCCGACATAACTACATAACCATTGGCTGTTTTACCATTCTTGCCGTTGTTGTGACCATTATTACGCGGTTGAATCACACCATAACCGCCGTGATTCCGTTCGTAAATGACATTGATTTCCCCAGTATCCGTATTGCGGAACATATAAAAGTCGTGTCCTACCAATTGCAGCTGTTCTAAAGCTTCTGCAACACTCATCGGAGGCATAGCAAAATATTTACAACGGACGACTTCTTCAGGCAATTCTGGAGTGCGATCGCCAATTAAATCTGTGACTACTGTCTGTTGGACAACTCCTTCGATTGTTGTTTGGGCGTGTGTTTTCTTCTCTTGACGCCGCTCTTTATATTTACGCAGCCGACGGGCAATTTTATCTGCCACCAGATCTATACTGGCGTAGAGGTTCTCGCTACTCTCTTCAGCACGGATAACACTTCCATTAGCATAAATAGTGACTTCAGCCGACTGCTTGGGATTAATTCGGGGATTACGAGCTACGCTCAGATGGACATCCACTTCATTGGTGATGTTTTGATAATGATTTGCCGCCTTTTCAATCTTTTGATGCACGTAATCCCTAATTGCATCGGTGATTTCAATATTTTTGCCGTGGATGACAAGCTTCATGTAAACACTCCCGCTCAATGTTTTGTGTGAATTTTGTTTCGGATGACAAGGAAATGCGGTAAGGTCTATGACTGCCGCCAGAATCAATCGTGAACGGATTTAGACTTACGACCAAAGTTCTGTTAGCATGCTACTTACGAAGGGCTTACGAATCGCGCTTAGCATCTACTGTGCCTTCTGTGTCCATAAGGACATAGAAAGATCCGTGGAAGACGCCGCTAACGTGAAGCCCTTCGGGTCTACAGACTTCTCGCTGCTAAGACGCCTAGCCTAAGCCCACTGAATCTGAGTTTTTGTGACGTTTCGTCCATATTGACCTAATGAATCTCTGCTGTGATTCCAATCGATTGAAAAGCAATTAGATATCCACGCAGACATCTTAGGTTTTCTCCTTCAGGAGGCTTAATCGTTTTTCCTAAAATACACAAGTTTTTTTGCACTTCTTAATCTTGTATTTTATGTCAACCGTTGTTTAGGCGTCATCAGCCAGTACATTTATGACTCTTTTCTTGGCGTGACGGTTATTGCAGAGAATTCCTCCCAACTCCATTGAGGTTATATATTCAAAACTAGCATCTTGTATTTTGCAAAACCAATTCCCTTGACTTTCCTTTAAAATCCTTTGCATAGCTTGACATTTTTAGACTCTCATTAGTTACATGAGATACGTTTTGCTCTCGATTCAGGTTGAGTTTTTATCTTATTTGTAATATGTCTTTGCACTACAGCCGATGTTTGTTATATAACAAAGAAGTGATACCATACTCGGATGCACTCGTTTGGCAGCGTACTCTCCTTGCTGAGCGCATCAAAAACCCTAGCCTTGAAGATGTGCTAATCTTGCTAGAACATCCGCCTGTCTACACTTTGGGACAAGGAAGCAATTCAGAATTTCTCAAATTTGATCAGACGAAAAGTATGTATGAAGTCCATCGAGTTGAACGAGGTGGCGAAGTCACATACCATTGTCCTGGTCAACTCGTAGGGTATCCAATTGTAAATTTGCAACGTTACCGTAAAGACCTGCATTGGTACTTGCGTCAACTAGAAGAAGTCTTAATTCGTACACTAAAAATCTATGGCTTACAGGGAGAACGCAATCCTAGTTTCACAGGTGTTTGGTTAGAAGGGCGTAAAGTCGCTGCTATCGGTATTAAAGTTAGCCGTTGGATTACCATGCACGGCTTTGCATTAAATATCTGTCCTGACATGAGCGGATTTGAACGCATTGTACCCTGCGGTATTGCTGATAAACCTGTGGGCAGTTTAGCCGAGTGGATTCCTGATATTTCTTTGTTGGAGGTACGTTCTTATGTGGCAAAGTGCTTTGCGGAAGTTTTTGAGGTTGAATTGGTTAGTGGTGGTGTGAGTTGACAAGGTGTTCGTCCGTAGCTCAAGATGAGAGAGATGCCCATTCCACAAGAAAATGAGTGTGGTCAAAAGTAGTCTGTAGGGCATCTGAACCGTTTTGGGTGCGGTTTAATCCTCCAACAACTCCAACAACTGCTCTTCACTCAACACAGGAATTTCCAACTCTTGCGCCTTTACCAACTTAGAACCCGCCTCTTCCCCCACAAGCAAAAAATCTGTTTTCTTACTCACAGAATCCGTCACCTTACCCCCAGCTTTTTGAATCAACGCCTTTGCTTCATCTCGCTTCAACGTAGGAAGCGTACCAGTTATCACAAAAGTTTTACCAGCCAACTTTTGATGAGTCTGACTCACCGCTGTTTCTTCCATAACAGCAGCAAATTGCAACCCAGCTTCTTTCAAGCGAGAAATCAAAGTTTGATTCGCACTAATGTGAAACCACTGATGTACAGATTGAGCAATTTCCTCACCGATACCGTAGACAGTTTCAATATCAGCTTGTGAAGCTTCAGCTAACTGTTCTACCGTAGGAAACTTCTGACTCAACAATTGAGCATTTACGCTACCAACGTGACGAATACCCAAACCATACAACACCCGTGACCAAGGTTGGTTTTTCGATTGGGTTATGGCTTCTACCAACTTCTGTGCTGACTTTTTCCCCATGCGTTCCAAAGCACATAATTTCTCTTCTGTCAAGCTGTACAAATCGGCAACAGAATGTACCACTCCTTTATCCACGAGTTGATGCACTAGTTTTTCACCCATACCCCTGATATCCAAAGCATCACGACTCACCCAATGTTCGATCGCTCCCTTAAGAATAGCTGGACAGGAAGCATTGACGCAACGAGTTACTGCTTCTCCCATCTCCCTAACCACAGCACTTGAGCAAACGGGACAATGGGAGGGCATGACAAAGCTTTGAGTATTATCAGGACGGAGTTCTTTGAGAACCCGCACGACTTCTGGAATAATCTCCCCAGCTTTACGGACAATAACTGTATCGCCAATGCGAATATCTAATTGAGCAATACGGTCAGCATTATGTAGGGTAGCACGAGAAACTGTTGTCCCTGCGAGTTGCACAGGGCGCATTTGAGCAAGAGGAGTCAGCGCCCCTGTTCTTCCTACGTTGACAGCAATATTTTCTACACGGGTGGGTGCTTCTTCTGCTGCATATTTTAGGGCGATCGCCCAACGAGGAAACTTTTGCGTAAACCCAAGCTGTTCTTGAAGCTTAAAAGAATTCAGCTTGACTACCACACCATCAGTCATGTAGGGCAAATTCAGCCTTTCGGTATCCCAGTATTCGTAATACTGTGCAACATCTTCCACAGAAGGACAAAGCTTATGGTTAGGATTGACGCGAAACCCCAACTTTTGTAACAATTCCAAAGCTTCCCACTGGGTATTGGCGATACTAGCATCATCCCTACCGGGAATGTGCAGCGTATAGGCAAAGAAATCTAACCGCCGTTGAGCCACAATTCGGGAATCTAGTTGTCTAAGAGTACCTGCAGCAGCGTTTCGAGGATTAGCAAAGACTGCTTCACCTGCTTTTTGCCTTTCCTCATTGATTTGTTTAAACACTTCCAAAGGCAAAAACGCTTCACCTCGCACTTCTACCCTCTCTGGAAGAGAATTTTCACGTAACGTCTCTACATTTAACCGCAAGGGAATTGAGCGAATAGTCCGCACATTTTGGGTGATATCTTCACCTGTGACTCCATCACCCCTCGTTGCGCCTCTGGTGAGAATACCATTTTCATATGTCAACGCTAAGGCAGAACCATCAATTTTCAACTCGCAGACATACTCTACTTCTCCTACGTTAGGTGCTTGTCGCCGCCAGCGTCCCTCCCATGCCTTTAATTCTTCAATGTTAAACGCATTTTCTAAACTATATAGTGGAACATTATGGCGAACTGAGAGAAATTGGGTTGCGGGTTTCTCTCCTACCCGTTGAGTAGGGCTATCAGGTGTGATGAATTCTGGATACTGATTTTCCAGCTGTTGCAGTTCTCGATAGAGCTGGTCATAGACTGCATCCTCCATGATGGGAGAATCAAGGACGTAGTAGGCTAAGCTCGCCTTTTGTAGTAATTGTCGCAGTTCTTGAACACGCTGTTTGGCTTCTGTGTTAATCGCTTGCACCACATCCATCTCCATCAATCAACCAGTTATCAGTAGTTATTGTCGTCTGAAATCTTGATAACTGTTCGCTGTTCACTGTTTTAATAGTTATTAGCTTGTAAGTTTCAGCAGCCTGCCTTTTGAGGGATGGAGTAGATCGGTTATTTATCCTAACACCCAAAAAGCAGCGAAGCAGAAAGCCAAAAGCTAATAGCTAATAGCTTAATTAAATTTAACCACCTCCGTCCTCTACTTTCTAGCAGAAGCACGTTCATTAACAGTTATCAATTATCAGTTACCAGTTATCAGCACATCTTCCCTTAGGTAAGTCTGTTTCAGTACCTGTGGTATTGTACCTACCCTCTTGAAAGCCTCAATCAGTTCATGTGCTGGAGTTCTTTGCGTTTGAAGCAGAATTTTGAGCGGTGCTAGCAAATGAACATCTGGATCATCCCCAAGCGCAGCTTCAGCAGCTTGCAAAACCTGTGAGGCGGTCTCGCGCAGCGAGCAAGCTTCGCTTATCGCACAAATCTCTTCGTTATCAAATCCTTGTTGCGCCGAGAGTTGGTGCAAAGCAGCATCAGGTACAGTTGCTCTACCCATCAGGGATTGATCTAAAATCAGACCTTTCAATAAGGCTAGTAAAGCAGCATACATAGAAAAATCATCACAACTATCAAATGCCTTAAATTCGATTCGACCAACTTCTGCCGGGATGCGTGCTATTTTCGTTAATGAAGGGACACTCTTAATGAGTTGTTCTTGTTTCTCCACAAAAACCAGCGTCGCTGGTCTTTTTCCTGTCCTGATAAACGTTCGTACTGACAGTCCTTGCCATAACTCGCCTTTATAAAAGGGAGAACTATAACTCAAAGGAACGATATAGGGACTGTAATAAGTCAGCTTTCTACCAATATCAATGACCCTTTCAATCGGCAAATCAGCAACTGAAATATTTAAATCTGGTCCATATGTCACCATGTGAATGTTGACAGTTTGTTCTTCAGGATCAGTCTGTAGCTGTCTTATCTCATAATCAGTTAATGGTGGATCCGGCTCATAAACAGTATGGTACGGATTAAAACTAACTAATACTGGCGAAAAACCAAATTGTGCAGCAACATCACACAATAGGTGAAAACTTTCTGATAATTCACTAATAGTGCTTTGAATGTCAGAGTGTATAATTGTTCTGATTTCAATGCCTTTGGGAACGCAGTCGATAAGTTTTCCAGAATCTGCAAATCGTTCAAATCCCTCAATATACCATCTTTTTTTCCTAATACCAGCATCACCAACGCGTAGTTGAGAAGAGTCATTCGGGTATATAGGAAGTTGTTCAATAATTTGATTGAATTCAGCAAATTTTGTACAAGAAAAATCTGCAAATTTTCCTTCCTGATTTAAGAAAGCCACTTCATGCTCAATACCGAAATAGAACATTTATTTTGTATGCCCCTGTGTAAAAATTACTCTAGACTCTAAAAAACTTTGGCAATAAGCACCACAGCTCGTCATCTAACCGCAGGTTAGTATAGACGTGAGAGTTGCTTGAGACGTCAGTTTATGACAAGTGCTGTGAAATCTCCCTATACCAGCGAACAAATTGCCGCTTGGCTACGTGGACTACTCACCATAGCTTGGGCTGATGGTGACTTCGATGCTCAAGAACAGGAATTAATTACCACCATCACTGAGGATGAACTTGCTCCTGGCATCAAAATAGAGTCATTAGACCCAATAGAACCAGAGGAATTAGCTGCAGTTTTGGGGAAAGGTACAAAAACCGCAGAAAATTTCTTACGTACAGCAGTGTTAGTGGCGATCGCAGACGGTATATATTCCTCCAGCGAAGACTATCTGCTGCACCAGTTGTGCAAAGCCCTAAAACAACCAGAGAATCTGTTAGAAGCCCTCCGCCACACACTCGAACACCCACAGCAGCAGGTTTCTGTTGCGACTCCAGTTCCCTTACAAGCCGAACCTACAAAGCGTCAAATTGATGCACTGGGTCCTATGCGCGAATGGCTTGATAAGCTAGATATCCAAGACCCCAGAGTAGCTCGCTTTTTATGTAAGATGATACCTTCACAGTGTCCTTTCGAGCGTGATGTCAAGCTGTTTGGACACAAAATTGTTCACATTCCGCCATTGTGCAAACTTAACCCACTCTATGAACAACTTGTAGGTTTACGTTTCCGCGCCCTATCCTATCTTGCTGATGACTGTGGTGAGGATATTTCGCCGTATATCTAGTCATTAGTCATCAGTCATTAGTTATTGGTAAAGATGGAAAATGTCAAGTAGGAGGTTTCAAGAATTGCGGGTTTATCAATTGGCAGAACGATTAGCGGATGACATCTGGAAAATTGTTGACGAATGGCAGTCATTGCCCAAAGATACAGTAGGCAAACAAATTATCCGTGCTGCAGATAGTATTGGGGCAAACATAGCAGAGGGTGTAGGAAGAGGCTCTTATCAAGACAATCGACGATTTGTAAAAATAGCAAGAGGATCTTTATATGTAGACGCCCTACGGGCGGCTTCCCGCAGGGTAACCCAACACTGGCTTAGACGAGCATATAGTCGTAACCTGTTAACAGGTGAACAAGTAGATGAACTCAAGCTAATCATCAATGACCTAGCACCCCAATTAAATTCATACCTCAAGTCAATAGGCAATACTCCAGATGACTAATGACTAATGACTAATGACTAATGACTAATGACTAATGACTAATGACTAACTATGCAATTCATTGATCAAGCAAAAATTGAAGTGGAAGCAGGAAAGGGAGGCGATGGTATTGTCGCCTTCCGAAGAGAAAAGTATGTACCGGCTGGTGGTCCCTCTGGTGGAAATGGGGGAAAAGGCGGTTCAGTGATGTTAGTTGCGGTGGAAAACCTGCAAACATTGCTTGACTTTAGATATAACCATCGCTTTCAAGCAGAAAACGGTTCTCGTGGTGGACCAAATAATCGCACAGGGGCAAATGGTAAGGATTTGATTATCGAAGTTCCTTGCGGAACCGTTGCCTATCATGCCCAAACTGATGAGATACTAGGAGATTTAGTCGAACCTGGACAAACTTTGCTCGTTGCTGAAGGTGGTAAAGGTGGACTGGGAAACAAGTATTTTTTGAGTAACCGCAACCGCGCCCCTGAGTACGCTCTACCTGGACTAGCAGGGGAAATCAAACCGCTTCGTCTGGAGTTGAAACTTTTGGCGGAAGTCGGGATTATTGGATTGCCAAATGCCGGAAAATCAACCCTGATTTCAGCTTTATCTGCTGCACGCCCCAAAATTGCTGACTACCCCTTCACAACCTTAATTCCAAATTTAGGTGTGGTACGCAAACCCACTGGAGATGGCACAGTTTTTGCTGATATCCCCGGACTCATTGAAGGTGCTTCCCAAGGAGCAGGGCTGGGACACGATTTTTTACGTCACATTGAGCGCACACGCGTCCTATTACACCTCATTGATGCAACTAGTGAAGATGTGGTCGGTGATTATAACATAATTAAGCAAGAATTACAAGTATACGGACGAGGTTTAGCAGAACGTCCGCAAGTTTTGGCGCTGAACAAAATTGATGCTGTAGATAGGGAAACAAAGGATTTGGAAGCACTAGCTACGCAACTCAATCACCTGTGCGACTCTCCTGTTTTTCTGATCTCGGCGGTTACAGGTACTGGTTTAGAACCGATGTTACAGCACATTTGGTCAATTCTCGACCAACTCAATGCTGCCGAAGTTAGCGAGAAGATATGATGAAGATTCACATGACAGTAAAAATACTCATGAACATAAATGAAAATTATTGGATTAGGAATTAGCTGTAAGAGTGAATGGTAAAATTAACGAAATATGTAATTTTACGCATTTGATTCAAAAATCAAAGAATTTCTTCATCGCTTGAACACTTAAAATTAATTGAAAAATTGACATTTTTTACCCGATGATGCACATGTGAAAGATAAGATTTATCTAACATTGCAGTTGGGAATATAGGTCATTTTGTTAGGTAGGGTATGTTGCTGCATCCCTACAGAGCAACAGTATTGTACTTTATGAAAAATAATTGGTTCACCTTTGAGTCGTCTGTTGGGTAGATGCATAAAAGAATATGTATAGTGAATTGACAGGCACGTATAAATTAGAATTCGTGGGGCTTTCCTTTGCGATCGCAGTTATTTCTTCCTACACAGCCTTAGATTTATCAAAAAGAGTGCAGCTTGCTTGGAAATGGAGGGGTTTGCTCTGGCTGTTGGGGGGAGCGATCGCCATGGGAGTTGGTATTTGGTCAATGCACTTTGTTGCTATGCTCGCTTTTGAATTACCTCAGCCTGTGACTTACGATGTATGGACTACCCTGCTGTCTCTGCTGTTTGCAGTGCTTGCTTCTAGCATTGCTTTATCGTTGTTAAGCCGTTCTATCTCAACACCAATTTTAATTGGTGGTGGCATTTGCATGGGAATCGCGATCGCCTCAATGCATTACACAGGGATGGCTGCTATGCGACTTCAGGCAAAGCTTGAGTATGACATCAGGTTAGTCAGTTTATCAGTGATCATTGCCATCATTGCCTCTTTTGCAGCGCTTTGGCTGGCGTTTCGATTGAAAAAAATCAAAACTTAAAAGGAGCGATATGGCAGAAACTAGGCAGCGCCTTTTTGATGGGAATTGCCATCAGTGGGATGCACTACACTGGAATGTGGGCAACTCACTTTGTACCTCATGAGAATTTCTCAAAACTACAATCTCCTGTGATCAACCAGTCCTGGTTGGCTGTTGCTATCGGTATTGCAACATTATTTTTATTGAGCTTAACTTTATTAACTTCTTTTTTCGATCAATATTTAACAGATCAGTTATTACAACAAAAAGCTTTAGAGGAAAGTGAAAAACGCTTTCGGATGCTGATCCAAAAGATGCAAGTGGGAGTCTTATTGCTCAATCGCGATGCTGAAATCCTTATCAGTAATCAAGCAGCAAACAGCCTCCTCAATCTTAATCCAGAGGATCAACAGCGTCAGGTCTTTGGTGCTGGTTGGTTGTTATTGCGCGAAGATGGTACGCGTCTTTTAGAAGAAGAACGACCCGTACAGAAAGCAATAGTCCAGCAAAAACCCATTCATAATGTAGTCATAGGAATTGAGCATCCCAAAACCCAAAATCAACACTGGCTATTAGTCAATACAGACCCCCAAATAGGAAATGATGGTTGTGTGGAAAGGGTTGTCTGCACTTTTAGTGATATCACCCAAAGAAAGCAAGCAGAAGAATTGCTGGCTCAGAGTGCAGAACGAGAAAGGACAATTGCCTTTGTGATTCAACGCATGCGTGAAACTTTGGAAATTGAGCAAATTTTTAGTGCGACAACACAAGAGTTGCGACAAGCCTTAAGCTGCGATCGCGTCATTGTTTATCGCTTTCATCCTGACTGGAGTGGAGAGATTGTCTCTGAGTCAGTTGCAGAAGGTTGGAAAGCATTGATAAGCTTACAAAAGAATCAACCCCAATTGACACAGATTACGGCAAACCAAACTGATTGTGTTATTAAATATTGTCAAGAACCCAACAATATCATACAGGACACCTATCTGTACGACACGCAGGGCGGTCATTTCCGATCTGGCATAAGTTATCGGTGCATTTCGGATATTTACGAGGCTGGATTTGAGCCATGTTACCTTGAATTCTTAGAACAATTTCAAGCACGTGCGTACATTACAGTTCCTATCTTTTTTAGCAATCAGCTGTGGGGTTTGCTAGCAACCTATCAAAATTCTGCTCCTCGTCAGTGGAAAGAAGCAGAAATCAAAATGGTCGTTCAGATTGGAGCACAGTTTGGAGTCGCAATCCAACAGGCACAATTGTTTGTACAAACGCAAAAGCAGTCCGCCGAACTCCAAGAAGCGAAGGAAGCCGCTGATAAAGCCAACCATGCTAAGAGCGAATTTTTAGCAAATATGAGCCACGAACTGAGAACACCACTCAACGCAATTCTTGGCTTTACCCAACTGATGAACCACGACACCTCCCTAAAAGAAGAGCATCGGGAATATTTAAAAATCATTAATCGTAGTGGCGAAAATCTATTAGAGTTAATTAACGACATTTTACAGATGTCCAAAATTGAAGCAAGAAGTATTTCATTTAAGAAGAATAAATTTGATTTATATCATCTGCTCAATAATTTAGAGGAAATGCTCAAACTCAAAGCTCAATCCAAGGGTTTGAACCTGATATTTGAGTGTACTCCTCAAGTTCCACAGTACATCACAACTGACGAAAGTAAACTGCGTCAGGTCTTGATTAACTTACTAGACAATGCTATTAAATTTACCGAACAAGGAAGTGTCACTCTTCGGGTGTCAGTGGGACAACGGGAAATGGACAAACACGATAACTCCGCACTATCCCATCTACTGTTCGAGGTCATAGACACTGGTCCTGGTATTGACCATAATGAATTCGATAAATTATTTCAAGCTTTTGGACAAACTACAACAGGGTTAAAATCTGGTGAAGGTACTGGTTTGGGTTTATCCATTAGTCATAAGTTTGTGCAAATCATGGGAGGAGAAATCAAGGTTAGCAGTACCTTGGAGGTTGGAACTCAGTTTAGCTTTTCTATCCCCGTGTGTCAGACAACTGAAGCGAAAACACAAACTCTTGAATTCGCAACTCACAAAGTCATTAGCTTAGGTTCTGGACAACCAGCTTATCGGATTTTAGTTGTCGAGGACAAGCAAACCGACCGTATGCTATTAGTTAAGCTGCTAAACAATTTAGGCTTTCAAGTACGCGAAGCCACCAACGGTCAAAATGCTCTCACTGTCTGGGAAATATGGCAACCGCACCTGATTTTTATGGATACACGTATGCCATTGATGGATGGTTGTGAGGCGACTAGGTTGATTAAGCAAAGGGAGAGACTTAAGAAAGTAGAAAAAGTAGAGGAAATAGGGAAAGAAAATACTTCTTCATCTTTTCCCACTTCTTCATCTCATCAAAGCATCATCATTGCTATAACAGCAAGCGCCTTTGAAGAGGAAAAACAAAAAATCTTGAGTGCTGGCTGTGATGATATCCTGAATAAACCTCTTCAAGAACAAGATTTATTAAGAAAAATAAGCAAATATTTGAGCGTACAATTTCTTGATCAAAGAAATACTCCAAATACAGATATCACTCCACCTATTTGTAAGGTTGTTACCAATTCTCCTAACTTGGCTTCTCAGATAGCAAGTATGTCCACTGCGTGGATACAACAGCTTCACAATGCTGCATCTGGTGGCAACGATTTGCGGATTCTTCAACTTATGGAACAAATTCCAGCAGATAAAGTAGATTTGATTGAGGCTTTGAAAGTTTTGGTTGAAAATTTCGACTTTGAGCAAATCATAGCATTGAGTGAACTAGAAAAATGATTGGCATTAACACTACGGATGCAATTCCGTTTGGATTTTAGATTTTAGATAAGTAGTTCAACCTTAAAAAACTTAAAATGTAATTTGATGAGATTGCTTCCCTCCACTGCGTTTCGGTCGCAATGACATTTCACGTTTAATTAGGTTGAGCTACTTAATGGAATTGTGAAAGAGTTACTGGTAATCGCTTTTAGTGCTCCATCTGTCGCTATCATTTTTCAAATGGGTATTAAGAAAATACTCCCGAACCGCCAGAAGAATACCTATTTTTTAACCGCTCCAGGCGCAGAGCACACAGACAGAGGAGCGAATTACTATAGATAATCTTAGACTGGGAAGGGAGTAAGCAAGGAGATTCAGAGAATCTTCCCCGATTTTCCACATTATTCTCGCGATCGCAAAACTAGATTAGGGATTCAGACGAATTACCCGACTCTCCGCATTACCATCTACAGTCAACCTGTAAATAAAGATTCCAGGTGGTAAAGTTTCTCCTTCATCATTTTTACCGTCCCAGGAAACTGATTTTTGACCAGCACTAGGATTACTTTCATCGACTAGTTTGCGAACATAAGCACCAAACCGATTCCAAATATCGATTGTGACTTTTTGGGTATTCTCCGGTAACGTATATTCGATATTCACTAATTTTTCAAACTTTGCTGGCGCATTTGTTGTCAGAAAGCTTAGAGGCGCAACTCTCTGCACCAGAGGAGCTGTTACTGGTGCAGCAGAATACTTGTAAACAGTTAAGCCTGAAGCATAACCGACAGTCACGGGATTACCAAAAAATCGGAAACGATTGATAAATTGTCCGATATGATTGGCATCTTCCCAGTTTTTGCCTCCGTCGTTTGTTTGGCTGCTGAAACCAGTGGGGGCTTCTGGGAAGTCATAGCCCCATCCACCAACCCAGCCGAGGTTCTCATCAACAAATCCAACCCCTTCAAGATTTACATTCTCTTGAGGATCGTTGATGCGAAGTCTCGTCCAGGTTTTTCCGCCATCTGTTGTCTTGAGAATTGCGCCTTGATTGAAATTTTCCAGAGAGACAAAACCAACTTTTTCATTGAGAAACTGAATTTTCCAACCCCATTCTCCTAACGGAAAAGAGGAACTAATATCGGCGACTTGGTTTACCCAAGTTTTCCCCCCATCTTCTGTATACAGAACCACTGGAATGACATCATCGCGACTAGGGTTAGTAATACTCCGGTCGGCTTTTCCCCCAACAACCCAGCCACGATTTTCATTAACGAAATAGTTATCAACTAAAAGTGTGGCATATTCGCTCATATCCCAGGCAGTCCAAGTGGCTCCCCCATCAATAGTCTTAACCATACGAGGAGGGCGATTGGGATAGTTAGTACCCGAACCGTAAACAACGGACTCATTAACCACTGAAAGACCGCAAATTGCTGATGGGGCAAGAGCAGGAAGAATATTATCTATTAACTGCCAATTTTGACCCCCATCGGTAGTAGAGTAAAGGCGTTTTCCTCGGGTCAAAGTTCCTGCCCATCCCTTTAAGGCACTAGCAAAACCAATACACCTCAAGTAAATATCATCCTGAAATTGTTGCTCCCAAGTATCGCCGCCATCGGTGGTTTTAATGATTTGACCATTACTATTAACTGCCCAGCCGACCATTGGATCGATAAACCAAATATCATCAGTTCTCGAACTAGCGATTGGTGCATTTGTAGGAAACCATTGTAGGTTTGAAGAATTTGTCATGACTAATATTTCCTCTTGCTTAATAGATCAAAGATTCAGATTATCGGGGAAAATTATTATCTTTCCACTGCTTGAACAAGTTAATTCTTGCCTCTGTCCAAGGACCTTCAGGAAGTAAAGGCATAGACTTAGAGGATACAGAGTCTAAAATCGCATCTGCATTATTTTTTACAGCATCGTAATCCCCAAGGTTGACGCGAAATGTCGGAATTGATTTCATATGATCTACATCCATCGGTGAGAATAATTGAGAGATGCCATTCGTCCAAGTTTCTCCATTAGGTTCGAGGGAAATAGTATGAGCGATGTTTTTCAGTGTTGCCGATACTTTTGTTAAAGCTTGGCGCAACTGAGGATAGGATTGAGTTTTAGAATCGTTAATCAGCGCGTCACAAGCTTCGGCAATTTCTTGTAGTCTCTCTTGGAAAAAGATCCAAGCACTTCTCATCTGGGGAAGTAATTGAACATCTGCATAGACTTCAAAACTTGGTCCTGCGTTCATACCTGGAAATCCCTGACCTGCTGGCAATTGAGTTATCGCTTTAGCTAAGGGAGAAACGCCAAAAGGCATGAGGTTAATCAACGCACTCTTGAGAACATACATTTGTTCTTCATTCTCCTCAGTGTGAGCAAAGAAGCGGAGGAGAATTTGCAGCATGACTTCATAAAGAGCAACGAAGATCTCGACTATATCCCGACTCAAAGTATCGGTAATGATCTTGGCACCAGGAGTTGTATTATCTTGTTGAAGACTTAACAGTGGATTTTCAATAACAGGACGGGCAGGTTGAAAACTAGGATCGCTCGCCAATTCTGCTAAATACTCTTCGCGAATTTTGGTAAATTTAGCAAAATGACTGTCATCTCTCTGGATTGGAGAACCTTCGCCCTGTACGATAATCAGATCGATCGCTTTTATTGCTGAATCCAAGTCTGTAACCTGGATCATCTCTCTAAAAATCCCCATTGCTTGAGCTTGGGGTGGTCCAATAAACAATTTTTGCCCAATAGTTTGAAAGCCTTGGCGGATGAGTTCGTAGAGTTCTCCAATGGTGTTATATTCCAGTTTTCTAGGAAGTAATGGTTGTGGTAGCACCGCCAGAAGTCTTAGCAATTCTTCGTCTCTGAGTCTCTGACAAAACTGATTCCAAGATGCTTTTTGTTCCTCAGTCTCAAAGTTATTTGGCAATTCAAAGCAAATATAGCGGTTCAGCGTGGTTTCATTGAAAGGCGTTAGTTTGAATGAGAGTTTTAAAGAAGTGTAGGTTTTAGCCTGGGGAAAATTTGCGCGTCGGAAATATGGCGCTCCTCCTATGGCTGTGAGGAGATTGCTAGCAAGTGCAAGATGCAGCATTTCCTGTACTGCAATTCCATTGATTGTCCGCCGCCACCTATCAATCTTATTTAATTGAGCTTGAGAAACTCCTTCATTTGTAGATTCCTTTAAACTAAAGGCAGTAAAAAGATACTGGCAAGCAAGTGAATGTTCCAGTTCTGATGCTTGGGAGAGAAGATAAAGTAAATCTTCTCTGGTTTTGACTTGATTTTCTGTGCTCATATTGGGTAATAGTTTAAGAAGGAATGGGTAGTGGGTAATCGTATCCAATTAACAATTACTCATTACGAAACAACTATTTAGCTCGTTCTTAAGCAGACTTAAGAGTCGGACAGTAGCCCGCAATCATCTGAAACTAGGTTATGGAAAAATCAGGAATCTTGTTCTTGTCTCAGCAATAGCAGCGTCTCATCTCATAGACATATTGATTTTCCTCCTTGTTAGTTTTCATAGGAGGTATTTTTTGTTTGTTTGCTTTTCTTCTGTCTTTTTTATAGATGTAAGCAAAATTAACTTATGCACTTCTATTTTTCGTAGCCAAAAATCTGAGCTAGTTGAACAAGAACTTTATGGAATGTTAATTGCATATAATCTGCTCAGAGACTTAATGTATCAATTTCATTCACGGGTATTGTGCAAGATTTCTTTAACCCCACAATCGTCGTCCTGATGATCCATTGAGCCTACTATGAGTATCTTGTAACAAAGCTGGAATATTTAACTCTTCCGGACACCTGGGGAGACAGTCGCCGCATTCTGTACAACGGCTCGCTTTCATTCCACTAAACCAGTGACCAGCGTTTTCAAACATTCTGTAGCGGTATTGCCCAAAATCAACCATGTCATATGCGACTGCAAGATTGCGTAACCGCAACGCTTCTGGAATATTGATATTTTCTGGGCAAGGTAAGCACGCGTAGCACTGGCTACATTTCTCTGTTCCTAAAGCAGCCCTTTGATGATTTTCTAGACGTTGAAAGACCGTCATTTCCTCTGGAGTTAGTTTTTCATCACAGTCTGCAACCCGCAAAGGTTCCGTTAACTCATCTGGGTGTGCTGGTCCCACGCTAAGAGTCGTGATTCGAGGGTCGCTGAGTAAAAACCGATAATTTAACTCTAAGGGTGAAAAAGGATAACACAAATCTTTTAAGGTTTGGGGTGGTGTATACAGACGTCCTCCCTTATCCGCAGGAGAAATAATAAACACCCCCATATCTTTCTCAAAAGCGCGCTGAATTGCCTCTGCGTTGCGTTGGAAAAAGTAGTAATAATGCAGATTGACAAATTCAAACAAATCTGTATTTATTGCCGCCAGAATAACCTCTAAAGGTGCATGGCTAGAAAAACCAACGTGTCGCACCCGACCATCAGCAACAGCTTCCTGCACCGCCTGCATACAGCCATCCTTGGCTTTTATCCAGTCAAGATGTTCCCATGTGTTTAAGCCATGAATCCCTAGGCAATCTAGATAGTCTAACTTTAATCGTTCCAGAGATTCATCGATATACCGACGCATCGTGTCAGCATCCGCTGTCGGTGGAATTTTGGTGGTGATGTGAACTTGGGAACGGGAAACTGGTAACCCAACGGAAATCGCCTCACCAAGATATTCCTCACTCTTACCGTATCCTCTAGCAGTTTCTAAATGATTAATCCCTAATACTATGGCTTTTTGGATAGTCTGCCATGCATTTTCCTCTGAAGCTAGGTAGCGCATTGTCCCCAAGGAAAATACAGACAAGCGTAGATTCGTTTTTCCAAAGCGTCGGTATTGCAAAACTTCACTCAATTTTTAGACAAATCTAACTCCTCACTTAATAAATCATAACTTTTCTATATTTCGCTACTGCCAAAGCGCTTAATCAAATCCTCCGGTCGGAGATTGGAGATAAATTCTCGGAAGGCTTCCTGTTCGGCTTCATCTGCATCACGATCTACAGGGATAGAAGCATCAGCAACAACTTCTTCCATGACCCAGATAGGAGTGTTTGTACGGAGGGCGATCGCGATCGCATCGCTTGGACGTGCGTCAATTTCTTTTTTCACATCCCCTTGCTTCACAATTAAAGATGCATAAAATGTATCCTTCTGTAAGGAATGAATAATGATACGTTCTACAGCCAGATTCCATGCCTCTAAAAGATTCACAATCAGGTCATGGGTTAAAGGTCTAGGAGGCCTTTGATTCTCTAGTGCGCCCATAATTGCCTTAGCTTGTTCCTGACCGATATAAATTGGTAATGCACGGCGGTCTGAAGCATCTTTCAACAGTACAATCGGGCTACGGGTTATGGCATCTAATGCTATGCCAGCGACTCTCATTTCAAGCATTGGCTAAGCCTCTAAAATCCTTTGAGTGCTAGGGTAACATGTAACAAATCGTACCTTTGTTTGACCCATTTTGGGGTAAGAATAAACATAACTCTTCATTCTCTATAATTGCTTCTACTTTAAATACTAAATGGATGTGAACACCACAGCCAGTCAAACAAGTTTAATTCGACAATAATCTACTTTCCGAAATGTGCTTAGTCTATAAAATGTAAATATTTTGAGATGTTGACATAAATTTTTGTCTAAAATCATACTTAATTTTTGAGTTTTTTGTGAGAATTACTAGCTGCTTTTTAGCAAAAATTAAGTCATAAATAGAATTAGTTTTGCAAAAAAGCCGTGTTTACAGGAATCATCCAAGCATTAGGAACAGTAAAACCCCTGGAGGGGGATTCTTGGCAAATCACTTGTGTGACTCAGCCATATAATGTCATTATGCAAGATTTAGCGACGGGCGACAGTATTGCTGTAGACGGCATCTGTCTAACGGTAGAAAAAATTTTAAAAGACGGATTTATTGCTACAGCTTCACCAGAAACCCTACGCCGCACGACACTAGGACAAGAAGAAACACAACAGAGGTACGTTAACTTAGAAGCATCGCTGAGGGTGGGAGGTAAAGTTGGCGGTCATTTCGTCATGGGACACGTGGATGGTATTGGTCAACTTGTGTCAGCACAAGCTACGGAAACCTCTTGGGAAATGACATTTACAGCTCCAGGTGCGATCGCCCGTTATATTGTCCCTAAAGGCAGTATTGCGATAAATGGCATCAGCCTGACAGTAGCAGATTATCAGCCAGAACTCTCACAGTTTAAGGTAGCAGTGATTCCGCTCACCTACGCCGAAACTAATCTCCAATACATAAGTCCAGGCGGTTGGGTGAATTTAGAAGGGGATATTCTGGGCAAATACGTAGAAAAATACCTTTGTTTTGGCACTCAAGACCTTAAACAAGCTACAGACACAATTCCAAATGACGTAACACCCGCGTTCTTGGTTGAACACGGGTATCAGTGAATTGGGAGCAGGGGGAGTAGGGGGAAAAATAACTCCCTCACTCCCTCACTCTAGCTACCTGGTTGCTGGGGAGTCTGAGCGGTCTTCTGTAAGGATTGAATCAATTGACCGAGGGCGTACTCTAATTGAGTACCTGGGTCAGTCGCAACCCATCCTTCGGGTGTTAGCTGGCGCACCTCAAAGTGCAAGTGGGGACCTGTCGAGAAACCGGTGCTACCAACTCGCCCAATGACAGTTCCCTTTTCCACCCATTGTCCGGGCTGCACAAAGATTTCTGACATGTGACCGTAAAGAGTTTGTTGCGCACTGTTGTGGTTCAGTATCACTGTCATACCGTAGCCGCCCAACCAATCAGCGCTCTCCACTTTACCAGAGTAGGCTGCTAAAACAGGTGTTCCCATAGCTGCGCCTATGTCTGTACCAGAGTGAAAACGGCGATCGCCTGTAATCGGATGAGTCCGCCAACCAAACAGAGAGGTAATCGCAGAGGGGACAGAAAGGGGATACATTAATCCCGTACCACTTGCGAGTCTACCACCATAGAAACCGCCGTAGTTGACTTGCGGCAAGACTGCTGCCAGGGGTATGTCATAAGTGATATGACTGGAGCGAGGAGCAACATTTTCAGATGTCATTGGCATAGGTAAAGTACCACCTGCTGGCGCAATCGGTACAGAACTGACTGTCGTGTTTGAGTTGAGGTTGGGGATAAATCGGTTTGAGCGATATGTCTCCTTAGTGACACGACTAGTGACACTACTAGAAGCCATTGGAGATATGCGACGCCTCACAGGAGTCGTCATAACACTCTTAACGATCCTAGGAGTGGAACGTACCACAGAGTTTTGCTCACCTGTCGTCGCAATACGCCTGACTGACGGAACAGTTGCTAATGTGGTAGGTTTGCTTCTTCTAATCCAACTAGGTGCTTTCTTTTGCGGTAATTCAGTATCAGACTGTTGTGTAACAACCACAGAATTCGGTGCTTGATACTTATCGGTAGCACCAACATTGTATTCGCCTGGGTCGATATAAGCGTTGTTGTAATCTTTGGGGGTGGAGTTATTCGCAGAGGAAGCAGGGGAGTTGTTCTGTTGGGAAACCTCTTGTTTAGATTCTTCCTGGCTTACTGTTGTGCTGGACTGCGAAGCCTCTACTTGAGGTTTTCTCTCTAACCTTGCTCTCCACTTTCTCACACTTTCAGTAGGTACAGAAACTTCTGCCTGGGGTGTGAATTTTCTGATAACAACCTCTGGCTGTGAATCTTCTGACTGAGGTCTTGAATTTCTGATAACGACTGCAGGACTGGACGTTTTTGCCTTAGACAGTCTCTGTCTGAGTCTAACTCGGCGTTGAGAAAATTCGGGTTGCGATCGCCCTGTTTCCACTGCAGCGGAACTACTGTTTCGTTCAACAGAATCTTTTTTGACTGTATTTGCAGATGGTTTCGGCTGAGAGCTTTCAGCTGTGGGAACGATGTTATCTATTGCTGATTCTGTTTGGGCAAACACCAAGCCACCATTACTTAGCATACTAATGGTGCCAAGCCAAGCGAGACTTTGTGCTGGGAATGTAGACGCAAAGCGTCTTGTTGAGAGGCATTTCTGCCACAATTGATGCAAACGGTTCTCGGCAGAGTGGTTGCGCTGCGTCATTGTTTTTGGTGTTTTCGTGTCTTGTTAGAGCTTAAAAAAATCAAGTCCGTCATTTGTCGCTTGTTTTAGATTGTAGGTTGGGGATTTTTTTTGTAGTGAGAGCTTCAGCACTGACTACGAGCCTATTCTCCAATCTCCCGCTCTAAAGTTCTTGCTTAATTAATTCAGAAGAATGACAGTAACCCAAACTGATTGTACCGGGCTGAAGGTAGATTTCTGGTGTTTTTACTGATTTCAGTTCTGATGTTTCCATACGAACCCTAAGCTCCCCAGTGTTTGTCACACCGATGACAGCGCCTACAGTGTTGTTGATGTAGACTTTTTCGCCCATGTTCATCAGCAACTCTAGATAACGAGATATTAGTATATTGACTCCTTGTTCAAACAGACATTGTATACCGGATTCTATTCCGATTAAAACTGTAGAAATGAGCATTTCCAAACATGAGATGGCTTTGGTGTGCTGATTTGCTTGCCACATTTCCAGATTGATTCCGGTTTCTGGTACAGGGTTTATCCAATTTATGCCCACACCAATCACTGCTTGGGTGATTTGTCCCTGCTGCACTTTGGTTTGGGTTAAAATACCGCCTAGCTTTCGGCTAGCTAATACCAAATCATTGGGCCATTTAATCAGGACAGGAACGCCACAACTTCGCAATTGTTGAGCGATTCCCCAAGCAATAGCCAGCGTGAGTTGATAGCTGTTGGTAGCATATAGCTTGGGGAGGCAAAAAGCAGTTGGATTTTCCGCAGCTTTATTGCCGTTAGCTATTGCTACCGAAAGATATAATCCCCCAGTTGATGACATCCATTGACGACCCCATTGTCCTCTTCCTGCTGTCTGTTGAGTGGCGAGAACAACACATCCTGGTTCAGCCCCTTGGGCTAGCAAGTCCCAGAGAATTTGGTTAGTTGAACAAACAGTTTCAAAAAGATGTAGCGAAAATCGTAAATAAGGATTGTTACGCCCTGTTTGAAGGGCAGCTTCCAACTTTTGCCGATCCAATCCCACAGTAGTTTACCTAAATTTACAAGTGTTAGGATAAATTGGCTGCTATTTATTTTGTTTTTAGGTTTGGTTTAAAGATGCACGCTTGGCACTGGCGCACTTGGTTCGGGTTACCCTATTTAACCTGTAGTCTACTGGAACCCTGGCATCACGGCTTTTTTACTCAGCAGTTTTCACCGAGTTATCCCTCAGATCTGACAAAGGTGCTGCATCCAGAGGCATCAGCTTATCGCTTAAAACAGGTACATGGCAATACCATCCTGACTCCAAAAGAAATTGTAGCTAAGCTAGCAGAAGGTGGTGACGAGGTTGATGGAGAAGGTGACTCTGCCTTGGTATCAGGAGATGGATTAATATCCGACCAGCTTCTGCAAGCAGTATGGGTCGCTACGGCTGACTGCACGCCGGCACTCATTGCTGATCAAAAAACGGGACAGGTAGCAGCAGTGCATGCAGGTTGGCGTGGTACTGCGCTGAAGATAATACCGCAAGCCATCACTCGAATGCAAGCACAAGGTAGCAAACTTCAAGATTTACGAATAGCAATGGGACCGGCGATCGCTGGCGAAGTTTATCAAGTCTGTGAGCAAGTCGCTGCTGAAGTCGGGAGCAGTATTATACCACAAAACGAGGAAAAAGCAATTTTAGCTGCATTGTACGAACTACCAAATTCTCCCTTACTCCCAGATCCCAATCCAGAACGAGTGAGATTGGATGTGCGCCGGGTGAATGCTTTACAGTTGGAACAATTGGGAATAAGTCCAGAACAGATGGCGATCGCCCCTTATTGTACTTATCAAACCCCAGAGTATTTCTTTTCTTACCGGCGGGAAAAACAGAAAAAAGTGCAGTGGTCAGGTATTGTCAGCAATACCCGCTAATTCCTACTCCCTTCCCGCCAAAAGATTACCGATTTGAAAACCGCAGAGGCGCAGAGAACGCAGAGAAAATACGCTTCGCTTGATAGGTAATTTTAGAGTGGGAAGGGAGCTTGACTAAATAGCCAAATACTTTACTAAACTTTTTCAGAATTAGTCATCAAGAAAAGTTTGACAGATTTGTAGCTTTCTGATATTTTAGTGACAGTGCTGAAAACCAAAGCCCAAAATTATCTGGTTTGTAAACCACAGCTCACTTCAAAACTAGCAAGCCTGTAAAAAGGTCGAACGGGAGACCACGATTCGTTAAATTTGCTGAAAATAATGGATGAACAATAGCTAAAAGCTTCAAGAAAAATTGCTTGGAGTCAAAAAAAATAGGGTGGGCTACACCCGAATTTACGCCTGTAGACAAGAAGGAGCCGACTCCCTTGGTAGAAGCTCCGAAGCAGACCCTCTAAAGTTTTCTTTAGTTGAATGGCTAGGTTTGAAAAAGTTTAGTCAAGTTTTGTATAGCAGTAAGAGGAATATTGAGTCAATGAACCTTATTACGCTGTGGTTGCAGTACTGTGGGAAGTTGAGCGTTGAGTTGCGCTGCTCAAAAGTGGTAGGTAACATGAAGGTATAACTTTAGTTATACCAGCGCTATGAAAACAGCTATTTCAATTCCCACTCCTTTATTTGAAGCTGCTGAACAATTTGCAAAACGAATGGGGCTATCCCGTAGTGAGCTATACGCCGTAGCACTTCAAGAGTATTTGCACGCTCATCAGAGCGATCAAATTACAGAGCAATTGGATGCGGTGTATGCTGACGAAGATAGCAGTCTCGATCCATTCTTCGTGCAACTACAAGCCCATACGTTGTCGAAGGAAACGTGGTAATGCAGCGAGGTGAAATTTGGTGGGCAAATCTCCCAACACCTGTTGCGTCTGAACCAGGATACCGCAGACCTGTTCTTATCATTCAATCTGATGACTTTAACCAAAGCCGAATTCGGACTGTCATTGTTGCTGTACTAACGACCAATCTTCGGCTAGCTGAAGCTCCAGGTAATGTTCTAATAAAAACAGACGAAACCGGTCTACCACAGGATTCTGTTGTGAATGTTTCACAGCTTATCACTGTGGACAAGTCATTTTTGACAGAACAGGTGAGTCAAATTAGCGGTCGTGCAATGTTGCTTGTTGAAGATGGTCTTCGTTTGGTTCTTGCGCTATGAATTTTGTTTCCTACGAGCAAGTTCGCGAATATTTTGACTGGTGGAGTACGAATTCAACTACTGTTTGACGACTCAACACTCACCATTGATGAGTGCTTCCAATATGCTTTGGGTGTCATCCCCGTCAGCTTGCGAAAGTGCTTAGTGAAGTGACTTTGATTAGCAAAACCACACGCCAAAGCAACATCACAAATTGTTATTTTTTGGTTCTTCAATAACTGCTTTGCTCGTTCCACCCGCAACTGAAGTACATACTGATACGGAGTGATTCCGAGTGATTGCTTAAAGAGTTGGCAGAAGTAGTACTGGCTAATTCCCGCCACCTGCGCTAATGTGGTCAATTTTATTTCAGAGTCAACATGAGTGTGGATATACTCAAGTATCTGTCTTAACTTAAACTTAGAAAGCCCATCAGTATAGGTTGAAGTTTGAGGTTTTCTAACACAATATTTTTTCAATAGATGAATAACTAGTGTCGTTTTTAATTGCTCAACATACAAATGCTCTCCTTGATTCGTTGACTCTAGTTCATCTTTGAGGGATGACATGATACCTAAGATGAGCGGATCTTGGGATGTGGCAAACTGAGGTATCAGTTCAATGTTTTCGGATGCAGTAACTTCCACGCCTAAGTGAACCAAAAGCATAGGGTCAATTGCTACAAACATGAAGGAAACTTCTTGTTCCCATAAACAACGATGGAGTGTCCCAGCGGGAATAATCGCTGTGGTTCCTTTTGTCTGGTATTCGCTTTCTTGATGTCCGTCAAACCATCTTTGTGAGGATATAGCGTCTAAGGCGATACTAATGGTGTGCATTGTCAAGCAATGCTTTGAGGTATCATGAGCAGGCTGATGATGATACTCCAAATGAATGTTGTCCCATCCTGCTTGCAGGCTGGTTAGCACGGGTGGGTTAGGAAAGAGTGCAAGTGAAGCTCCTTGCTGTTTGAAATCAACGAGCAAAGGTTTTTCCTGATTTAACTGATCACAGTTGCTCATCTTTGGGTAAGCTCAAGAGAATAAAAGCAAGCCCTGTGTGGTTAATTTTTCAATTTTTCAGATTTCCAGACTTTATTCAAAATTCAACCAACTCGTTACTATATCCAGTTGGATAGCAAAATTGCATTGATTCAAATCAAGCTGCAGATGAATTTTGAAGCGTTATCTGTAAACGTGTTCGCGTAATCATCCCATCACGCTCTAGCCTCGTCAATGATCGGGAGAGGGTTTCAGGCGTCAGACCTAAGTCAGCAGCAATATCTTTGAGGGGACGGTCAAAGTTAACGACGCCTTGCTGACCAGACTGTGTTTGATAACGTAGATATCGTAGCAGTCGCTCGTGCGCTGCTCGAATATCTCGCAATTCTACGCGTATCTTCAAATCTTGGATTTTTCGTACCAGCATTGCCATAAAATCTTCTGCTAAGTCTGGATTATTACGGATTGCTGACAAAAGAAGTTCCTTAGGATAGACAATCACCCGCGAATTGACTTCTGCAACTGCGGTACAGGGGTAAGTCTCTGAAAACAAGGCAATTTCAGCCACAGCATCCCTAGCTCCAGCAATTTGTAAAGTTACCTCTTTGTCGCCACTCGTGTAGCGAACAAGTTTCACTCGTCCGGTTTCTACTATAAAAAAAGATAATGCTAAGTCCCCCTGCCCAAAGAGGGTTTCTCCTGCTGCTAAGTCACGGTGTACAATTGTCTTCTGTAACTCTACTGGCAAGCTCTCCAGCGTCAACAAATCCATACAGACTTCTCCAATTTTGGATTTTTAGATTTTGGATGAATAGAGCGCGTTTTGGATCAGATTTAACGCACCATGAATGATTTTTGTGTAGTTATTAGCTGGCTAAATAAATAGCGAAAAAAAGCTTTAGCTGAGATTGTTGAGAACCTGCAAAAGCAACCGACGAAACAGTAATCGTTCTTCCAGTGTCAGGTTAGCTAATACGCGTTTTTCCAAGAGGTTCCAAGCACTGGTGACTGGTTCTTGGAGCGATCGCCCTCCATCAGTCAAGTAAATTCGGCAAATTCGCGCATCTTCTTCATCTTTGCGTCGCTCCAATAACCCAGCTTTTTCCATTCGGTGTATCATTTTTGTGAGAGTTGGGGCTTCCACTTGCATAAGAGAAGCTAGTTCAGATTGAATTAACCCATCATTTTCCCACAGATACAGGAGTAAAATCTCCTGCCCAGGATGCAATCCCAGTTGAGTCAAAACCGTAGCAGTTTGATGGCGGTGTGCCTTACACACCTGTACTATCAAACAGCACATAGTTTCTTGCATGGGTTTTTCAGGCATACATGAGTGATATTTAGCCAGCTAAATAAAATGTACAACGTTTGATGAAAACTTGGCAACTTGTTGTTTGTGTAGAAAACCCAACAAAATTTTGCAAAATTGGAATATTTTTAGCAATATTAGGCAAGACAGTGAGCTATGGAGTCATATAATCTCTATTTGGTCCAGTGAGGAACTGCTGCATGACTGGACAACAGTAGCCAATGATGGAGCAAGGTTTTGATTTGTGTCATCCAATTGAATAACAAAATATTCAAGCGACAAATGGCATTGTGTAAAGCATAAGCAAGTTAAAGTTCTAAATTGAGGACACTGTGGAGTGGTATATGACAGAAAGCAATCATCTGACAACAAGCTTTGGTATCCCTGTGAGCGATAACCAAAATTCTCTCACAGCTAGCAGCGATGGTCCGGTGTTAATGCAAGATTTCCAACTTGTTGAAAAGCTAGCTCAGTTTAACCGAGAACGTATTCCCGAACGAGTCGTTCACGCCAAAGGAGCAGGGGCGCACGGTTATTTTGAAGTCACGGCAGATGTGACACAATGGACAAAGGCAAAATTCTTAAGCAAAGTCGGTCAGCAAACACCCGTTTTTGTTCGTTTTTCCACAGTGGGTGGTGAAAAAGGTTCTGCTGATACTGCTCGTGACCCCCGTGGCTTTGCTGTTAAATTCTACACCGAAGAGGGAAATTATGATTTGGTGGGCAATAACACGCCTGTGTTCTTCGTGCGTGACCCCCAAAAGTTCCCTGATTTGATTCACAGCCAAAAGCGCAATCCTCAAACCAACTGCAAAGACCCCAATATCGTTTGGGATTTCTTTTCTTTGTCCCCTGAAACGATTCATCAAGTAACCATTCTCTACTCTGATCGCGGCACACCGAAATCCTACCGTCATATGGATGGCTTTGGTAGTCATACTTACAAATGGATTAATGCTCAAGGAGAGGCATTTTGGGTGAAGTATCACTTCAAGACTGACCAGGGTATCCAGAATTTTACCCGTGAAGAGGCGGCGCAGATAGCAGGGGAAAATCCAGATGATGCAACTCAGGATTTGTTTGAGGCGATAGCTAGCCCCTTAGGGGGCGCTGCGCAAACGCTGCTGCGCGGAGCGCAGATCGCCTCAGATAACTTTCCTTCTTGGACGCTCAAAGTCCAAATCATGTCTTTAGAAGACGCGAAAACTTACCGCTTCAACCCCTTTGACCTCACAAAAGTTTGGTCACACAAAGATTACCCACTGATTACCGTTGGTCGGTTAGTACTAAACCGCAATCCAGAGAATTATTTTGCTGAAGTTGAACAAGCTGCTTTCTCACCTTCCAATGTGGTACCTGGAATTAGTTTTTCACCAGACAAAATGCTACAAGCTCGCATTTTTTCCTACCCTGATGCTCAGCGCTACCGTCTTGGTGCTAACTACGCTGCTCTACCTGTGAATTGTCCCCATGCTGCTAAGGTGAATAACTATCAGCGTGATGGCTTTATGCGGTTTGATAGCAACGGTGGTGCAACTCCTAATTATGAACCTAATAGTTTTGGTGGACCAAAAGAAGCACCAGAGTATAAAGAGCCACCATTCGAGGTTTCTGGTATGGTAGACCGTACGCCGTTCCCCAAAACCGATGATGACTTTTTCCAAGCAGGGGAACTGTATCGTGTGTTGAGTGAAGAACAGAAAGCGCGGCTGGTGGATAACATCGTTAACCAAATGAAGTCAGTGAAACTAGAGATTCAGCAGCGACAGATTCCTCACTTTTACAAAGCAGATCCAGACTATGGAATTCGTGTGGCTCAAGGATTAGGTATTGATATTGAAAAATAGAGCTTGCTCGAAAACTATTAACTGTTAACAATGAAGTACTCACCGCCATAACGCGAAAGCATTATGGCGATGGGTTAGGATCAAATAGTTATAATGACGCTTTTGAACAGTTCAGAGTATTTTTAAAAAGCAGTTTATGACGTTTAGTTGCCAATACAATTGCACTTACTGACAAAATTGCAAGCACATTTGCTCCTTCAGGTACTGTAGCAACTCGAACAACTTTAGCATCAATTTGTACAAGCCCACCCAACACACCTGCTAAACTAGGGTTGCCAAGTATACCAGCAAACTCTGGAGAAAGCAGTAATTTCACACCAGTAAGAGTTAAATTTTTGCCATCAAACACCACAGTTTCTGGAGCGCTCAAATCAAACAAAGCTGTATTTAGAGAAACTGTGTCTTTGAGAAAAAGACCACTAGCATTGTTGGTAGCACGTGTCGGATCTAAACCAACAGAAAAGTTACCAACAGTAGTTTGGTTATTAAAGGTCACAGTACCATTATGTTCTATTATACCTAAAATTGGGGTCAAACCATTCACATCGCTGAACGTGAAGTTAGTGGCTGGGGCGATGTTGAAGCCAACCAAAAAATTGCTATTAATTGGTTCGACTGTATTATCAGTGCCTGTCAAGTTTAACCCGATACTGCTGAGATAGCTCAGATCATGATAAACGCTGGTAACTCCAGACTGTACCTGATAAGTTGCAGTCTCTGCCCGTATCGGTGCAATTGATACTAAAGCTGCAATTGCGCCCCCAAGAATGACAGGAAGCTGATAAAAACGCATAGATAATCCTCAAAAATTGTATAAGATAAAACAAAGTACTTTTGCTGAGTTAACTATTTGAGTTTAAATTTAACATGAAATCAAATGCAAGATAGAAATAAGTCTTATTTTCAAGTTAATAGTCCTATTTTTAAGATATTTTCGTGAAAATACTTTTTAATATGTCTATTTTCATCTATTTTCATACTGTTCCTGATTTTCCAAAAACTGAGATTTTGCTTCTCAATCAAATTCTTTTATACTTCTGACGCGGGAGCAATGACCGGATTGCTCAATGACTCAAAGAGCGATCGCATACAAGCCAATCAAGTGATTGCGATTTTAGATAGTCGCAATCGACTGCAAAGCACTCTACTCGAAGCTCAAAAACAGGTGAAAGTGGCGCCAGCTGAACTAACAAAGGTTAAAGCTGGCGCAAAATCTGGAGAAATTGCAGCTTCTAAGGAGTTCAAGTCATGGGTGCTGAAATCATAGCAACAGACAATGTTGTTGATCAGGACTTACGCACGAACAACGTAACCATAGTCCGCAGCGACCGGAGAGAACCAATTGCAACCCTCTGTTTTTAGTAGCACGTGTGTAAGTCTTATTGATTATCTGCTCTTACTTGACTTTACAGTCTGTACTCCTATTCAAAACTGTTTAGCCCGTAGGGCTTGGCGGTGGGAAGATGTCAATTGACAGTTCTAAATTGAGGGAATGACCATATGTCGCACTTCTTGCGTACTTGTTTGTTTGCAGGATACTTTTCTGTGATGGCTACAATTGCAGTTACCCCATCTGTCTCGGCTGAATTATTTAATAGTCCTGTTGATAAATTACCTGTTGCCGAACGGGTAAAATTGAGAAATGGTCAAGCTTTAGTCACTGGAGAAAAAGGAAAATATACTGCTAAAGTTTTGGTGACAGCTTCGCCAGATATTGCTTGGGAAGTGCTGACTGATTATGACAATTTTTCTAAATTTTTACCTAATACAGTGTCGGGTAAAGTGCTTACAGTGAATGGTAATCAGAAAGTTGTGGAGCAGGTAGATACGCGTCAGGTATTTTTAATGAATGTTCAATCACGCATCCGGTCAGCTATTACTGAAACTGCAAAAAGCCGGATAGAGTTCCGTCAAGTTGATGGAGATTTGCAAAGCTTGGACGGATACTGGAAAATTGAACCTGTGGCTCCTTATTCTGGTGCAAAAGCGAATCAAGTTTTAATTACGCAGGTAGTAGAAGCTCAACCAAAATCGGGAACACCAAAGGGAATCTTCTACAATCTTTTTAAAGATTCACTGGGTGAGATTATGACTGCAATTAAAAAAGAAGTCGATAAACGAACTCGTTGAGCAAAATCTTCCCGTAGGCTAAAGCTCAAAGGTCACATAAATCAAGCTGATGTCGGTGAGTGATGAACTCCAAAGCTGCACAGGTTTTTCGCCTTCTTAGCATAAAAATATTGTGAAGGCTCTCCCATTTCATACTCGTTATGAGTACAATAAAAATATTCCATACTCGTTATGAGTATGTTTTAATCAAACTGCCATTCTCACGGCAGTCTTTGAGAGAATAATAGAGAGGCAACACAATGGATTTATCAAACTCAAACACTGCAAAGAACTTGTCTGCAGCATTTGCAGGCGAGTCAATGGCGAATCGTAAGTATCTGTTCTTTGCAGAAGTGACTCGCCAGTTGGGGATGAGCGAAGTGTCAAAACTGTTTCGAGAAACAGCTAATCAGGAGACGGAACACGCTTTTGCTCACTTTCGGTTAATGCATCCAGAGTTAGTGGTGGATGATGTGGCTTCGTTAACACAAGAGCAAAAGAAAGCGATCGCCGCTCGTTGTTTAGAGTTAGCGATTGAGGGCGAAACCTATGAGTACACTACCATGTACCCAGAGTTTACAGAAGCAGCACGTGCAGATAGGGACAACAAAGCTGTCGTAGAGTTTGAAGCACAACAAACAGAGTCCCGCGAACACGCCCAAATTTTCCGCAAAGCAGCACACAACTTTGGATTGCTAACACCAATCGAACATCATCACGCCAATCAGTATACAGAAGCACGGGCAGTTCTGGAGGGAGTTGCTCCCGCACCGAAAGTAGTAAGCGCTAACCCTACAACCCAGAAATGGATTTGTCGCCAGTGTTCAATGATTTACGACCCCGTGGTGGGTGATCCTGACTCTGGAATTGCTCCTGGGACAGCGTTTGAGGCAATTTCAGAAGATTGGTACTGTCCGATTTGTGGCGCTTCTAAGAAAACGTTTGTTCCATATCAGGAAGCTGTTGCAGCATAGGCGTTAATTAATAGTTTTGGCGTATGTCATGTAGGGGCGTAACACATTACGCCTCTTACTTTGGTTATTGCAACTCATAGTCATTTTGATTATGATTTATATATAAGGTTGAGTCATACCTTAGGAGAATAATAGCTATGAGTAACATAAAAGACACAATCGTGCGGGAAGTACAAACTTGGCAAAGTGTAACTGTCGCACCTCATCGCTTTGGTGGTATAGAGTTTCAGGTTAATGGTCGAGAAATTGGTCATCTGCATGGAGATTATCAAGCAGATATTCCTTTTACAGCTCGCATACGTAAAGAACTCGTAGAATCAGGTAAAGTCTCACCCCATCACATCTATCCAAAAAGCGGTTGGATTTCTTTCTACATTCATGGTGTTGAGGATGTTCCCTTGCTGCTGGAACTGTTGCGAATGAATTATGATCGACTGGCAAAGAATAGGTTGGCAGTTAAAGCTGAGGAAATAGCAGCGTAGAACAAGGGAAGGGTGCGTTACATTGCGCTAACACACCCTACAAAATGTTTTAAAAACGATTTGGTAGATTAGAAAAACAGATTTCAAAAGATGCCCATATGAGCCAGACTACAACTAACCAGGTACGCTGGACAACTGCTGATTTAGAGCTGTTCCCAGATAACGGCAAGCGGTATGAAATTGTCGATGGAGAGTTATTTGTGACACATGCACCACACTGGGAACATCAAGAAGCTGCTGACAATATTTGTACAGAATTAAAACTATGGTCTCGCCAATCTGGTTTGGGAAAAGCTGTCACAGCAGCTGGTATTATCTTCACTGATGCTGATAACGTCATTCCTGATGTGGTGTGGATTAGTAATGAACGGCTAGCATTGGTGATAGATGATGCAGGACATCTCACTGCTGCACCAGAGTTAGTTGTTGAGGTTCTTTCTCCTGGTGAGAACAATGAACGACGCGATAAACAAGTGAAGCTGAAGCTTTACGCTACTCAAGGCGTCCAAGAATACTGGATTGTTGATTGGCAGTTGCAGCAAATTCAAATTTATCGACGGCAGCAAGCTACACTGGTGTTGGTAGCAACGTTAATTATCAGTGACGAGCTGAGTTCACCTCTTTTACCTGGGTTCACTTGTCCTATTGTCCGAATATTTAGTTAAACAGTCCAAAGCATTAATTCTCTGTTAAGACTTCCCTCAATACCTCACGATGCATCAGCGCTCTATCCACCAAAGACTGGATTTTTCAGAAGATAATGGATCGCCATTGGCGTAATGCTCCATCCATGTTTTACTAATGAAATTAGGATCATCTGGCAAAGTAGCTAAATCCCAACCAGGCATATCCAAATCTTCCATTAATCGATTTACCTTGGGGTCGTAACTCAACGCAAAGCAGCGACAACCTTCACTTGCTGCCATAATTAAACTATGTAGGCGCATCCCGATCGCCATTTCCACGCCGCGAAATACTCCTTTTAAAAGTTCCGGTTCTTCCAAGCACATAATCTGGCTAACATCTTTAAGTTGCGGTTGAATTGCTTGGGCTATGTCTAAATCTTCACTCTTTTGAAAAGGCAACAGTAATATAAAAGTTTGTGTAGCTTTTTGAAAATCAACGAGTGCGCGAGTTAGGTTAGCAAGGCGTGTTTGGGTTAACTGGGGGTGAGTTCGTAAAGTCACTGCTACCCTAGGAGCAGGTAAATCCCAAAGTCCAGGAACTGGTTTACTTTGCAGCGCCCAAACTGGATCGGGAGCTAAGATAAAAGGAATTTGCCAGTCAGTGAGTAATGCAGCAGAAGCGCGATCGCGCACACTCACTTTTGTACAACCACCAAAATTTTGCCGTGCTAACCAACGAGTGACAGGACGCTTCAAAGGACCAATTCCCTGTCCCCAAGCAATCGTTTTCAAGCCCATTTTCTGGGCTAATGTCATGATGGCTCCATAATAAAATGGGCTAACGGCACTCGTTGTATCTTGAATTAAGCTACCACCACCCCAAATAAAGGCATCACAAGAGCGCAAAGCTTGCAGTACGGTTAAAAGTGCCATGCGATCGCGTGCTTCCACACCATAGCGACTGTTAGTTTCCTCTGGATTGCCAGAGAGAACCACAGGTGTGACTGATGGTGGTAGCATCTGTAGAAGCGTTGCTAACAAAGCTTCGTCTCCACCATTTCCCTTACCGTAGTATCCAGATAGTAGTACCCGCATCTTTAAATCCTTATAATTTTTAACTTTTGACTTTTATGAACGCTCTTTCGATTCCTACTTGGATTATTCACGTATCTAGTGTTATTGAGTGGATTGCCGCTATTTGGTTAATTTGGAAATACGGTGAAGTCAATGGTAACCGTGCTTGGTGGTCATTGTCCTTTGCTATGTTACCTGCTCTGGTTAGCGCCATGTGTGCCTGCACTTGGCACTATTTTGATAACGCAGAATCTCTAGAATGGTTGGTCACACTGCAAGCTAGTATGACTTTATTGGGTAATTTTACGCTTTGGGCAGCTGCGGTATGGATTTGGCGTTCCACTAAGTCTGTCGAAACTGCAAATAATCCCGTGTCAAGCAAATCTATAAAATTAGAGCGATGATTTCAAAAGAAACCCTCTTTGCCCTTTCCCTGTTCCCCTACTTGGGTTTCTTGTGGTTTATCAGCCGCACTCAACAAATGCCTCGTTTAGCACTGTATGGTTTTTACTGTACTCTTGTCTTTGTCGCTGTCACCATTCCAGCGGGGATTTATGCTCAAGTCCATTATGGTAAATCTCTGGCAAATGTCGATTGGCTGCACGGAGGTGCAGAATTTTTTTTGACGCTTGCTAATATCTTGATTGTGTTGGGTTTCCGGCAAGCTATTCTTCAAAAAAGTAAGGAGTAGGAATTGTTAGTTGTTACTTCTTGCTTGTTCTTTATCACTTAACGACTAAGCACTCTCCATAAAAAAATTAGTTTTTCAGGACAGTTATGGAAGTTATTCCGGCGATAGATTTACTAGAAGGTTGCTGTGTGCGACTGTATCAAGGAGATTATGAACAATCCCAAGTTTTTAGCGAAAACCCAGTTGAGGTTGCACAACTGTGGGTAGAACAAGGAGCTACCAGACTACATGTCGTCGATTTGGATGGGGCAAAAACAGGTGAATTAGTAAACTTACCAGCAATTGAAGCGATCGCTCAAGCTGTGTCTGTACCCATTCAAATTGGTGGAGGAGTGCGCGATCGCTCTCGTGTACAACAGCTACTGAACATAGGCGTGCAACGGGTTATTTTGGGAACTGTAGCCGTAGAACAACCACAGCTTGTACAACAACTCTGTCAAGAATTTCCAGAGCAGATTGTTATTGGTATTGATGCTCGTAATGGAATGGTAGCAACTCGCGGGTGGCAAGAAACCTCAGAAGTTTTCGCAACTCAACTGGCTGTACAGATGCAAGAATTGGGAGCAGCAGCCATCATCTACACCGATATCCATCGTGATGGTACCCTTTCTGGACCAAATATAGAAGCATTGCGATCGCTCGCCGCTACAATTTCCATTCCGATCATTGCTTCTGGTGGTGTCAGTTCTGTCACGGATTTGCTGAGTCTGTTGGCGCTAGAGCCACAAGGCGTGACTAGTGTTATTGTTGGTCGTGCGCTCTATACAGGAGATGTTTCTCTAAAAGAAGCATTGCGTGCTGTTGGTCAAGGGCGTATTCAGGATATTCCTCCAAATATAGATTTTTCAGCATTTGCCTAATATTTTCTATCCTCTAGTGTAGAGATATCTCATAGTACGTTTCTTATTCCAAATTTATTACCGGCTTGCAGTCGGTTTTTTTTTGAGATTTTCCGGATTGGTCATTTACCATTGTGTATCCCAATTTGTAAGCAATCATTCAGTTCTGAATCTGACTCGTCAAACACCTCCTAATAGAGGTAAAAGTTTCAACAACAAAAGTCCTGAATGAAGGTAAAGTGCTTACTCAATAATATTTGTTGTAAATATTTAACTTTTAATTTTCAATTTTGATTTTTTACAGTTAATGGGTTTCCTCTCTTGTAGAGACGCATCAATCAAGCGTCTCTATTTTCTTTTTTATCAAGAAAGAATTCAGGAGTGCCAAGAGCGGAACCACGCCTACGCTCCGCCAAGGAGTCAGAATGACTCCTCAAGCGACTGAAGGAAATTATAGCGGTTCTAGTGTTGAGTGCAATACATCAAAGAGTTAAGGAACCGCAAATGCACGCTGATGAAAATGTACTTCATCCGAATGAGAACCGCTATATCTCTCATTCCCTTATCCTCCCCATCTCCTTACATTGCCTTCATTTATCAAGTTAATTGCTGTATACAAAGGCTGTGTTACAAATCCGAAGGACGATGATAAGTTCGCGCTTATTATGGCTATTTTTCGTATTTTTAACGATTGAAAAGTAAATTTGTAAAAAAACAATCGCTGGCTTTGTGTGGCATTGGTTTATAATAGGGTCAGTTCTGTTGTAGATGTTACAAATTGTAAAATTTAATATCTTCAAGAAAGCTTAGATACACCGAAACTAAATAATTCATATTGATACCATCACAACTACGTTATTCTGTGATATCAATGTATACCAGTGAATCGACCAAGTATCCCCACACGGCGGCAATCGGACAAAGAAGCCGCATTCTGGTAGTGGAAGATGAAGAGCTGATCCGGGAAATGCTTGTTCTAGCTTTGGAAGAGGAAGGTTATGGAGTAGTAACTGCCACTGATGGGCGGTTGGCTGTAGAATGCCTGAAAAGTTATGAACTCAATTCAGGAGAACTTTCCTTTGATCTGGTAATTCTTGATTTGATGCTGCCTCAAATTAATGGCTTAGACATCTGCCGCTTAATCCGATATCAAGGAAACCCAGTACCAATTTTAATGTTAAGTGCTAAAGGGAGTGAAACAGACCGCGTTCTGGGGCTAGAAGTGGGGGCAGATGACTACTTAACCAAACCCTTTAGTATGCGGGAATTAGTGGCTCGTTGTCGAGCTTTGCTCCGTCGCCAACGCTTGAGCTGTTTGCCTCAGCTACCAGTACTTCAGTATAAAGAAGTGACTTTGTATCCTCAAGAATGTCGAGTGCTGGTTCGCTCTCAAGAGGTAAATTTGTCACCAAAAGAATTCCGACTTTTAGAACTGTTTATGAGTTACGCCCGTAGGGTGTGGTCGCGGGAACAATTGCTAGACCAAGTTTGGGGACCAGATTTTGTTGGAGATAGTAAAACTGTAGACGTCCATATTCGCTGGCTGCGCGAAAAATTAGAACAAGACCCCAGCCGTCCAGAATATATCGTGACTGTGCGGGGTTTTGGCTATCGATTTGGATAGTTGTTAGTTTTTAGTTGTCAGAGAACAACGAACAACTAGCAATGCTCATACTGGGATTTTTACTGGGTTTCGCGGTAGGTGCAAGTTTTTGGGTGTGGCAACAGGTTCAACTGAACCGCTACTTAGGGCATGTGTTGCGACCGTTAACCGCTCATTCTTCTGACGTGACGCTGCTAATAATACCAGGCTTGCGGCACGAAATTGAATTGATTATGCAGCAACGGCAACAATTGCAGCAGTTGCTCCAAACATACGAAGACCTGCTAGAGTTTGCACCAGTGGGGTATTTGCAGGTTGACGAAGAAAATCAACTGCTCTGGTGTAATGAGCAGGCACGAAAAATGTTGTATCTGCAAAGATGGCAACCCGGACAGGTACGCTTGTTGTTAGAGTTAATAAGATCCTATGAACTTGACCAGTTAATTGGGCAAACGCGCGATCGCCAAAAGTCACAGGTCAGAGAGTGGGTGTTTCATCCTTCTTGCGAGAACGTAGCAGCTATTTCGGAGGTGAAATCTCTCATGTTGCAAGCAACAAGTTTACCCTTGCCGAAGGGACAAGTCGGAGTATTTATAGAAAACCGTCAGCCTGTGCTGGATATGAGCCAAGCACGCGAGCGGGCTTTTTCTGACCTAGCACACGAACTGAGAACTCCGTTGACCTCAATACGTCTGGTTGTCGAAACATTACAAGACCGCGTAAAACCACCTTTGGATCGCTGGGTGAATCGCCTCTTGCAGGAGGTTGACAGATTGATTCACTTGGTACAAAGTTGGCTAGAACTGACTCAACTAGAAACAAACCCTACCATTCAACTGCATCGTCAGCCTTTAGAAGCGCGATCGCTCATTCTGTCTGTATGGGAAACTTTAGCACCCCTAGCACAGCAACACCAGATTGAGATTGCCTACTCTGGTCCAGAAAATGTTTGGATTAACGCCGATGAATCTCGCATTTACCAGGTGTTTCTCAACTTACTTGACAACAGTATCAAATACAGTTTACCAAATACAACCATTGTCATTGAAGCAAAAATCGTTTCAGAACAGAAAAATCCAGAACCAGTCCTACAAATTAACATTATTGACTCCGGTACGGGTTTTTCTCAAGCAGATTTACCCCATGTGTTCGAGCGCTTTTACCGAGGAGATCAAGCACGCTCTCGTGTGACAACCTTAGAAAGTTATTCAACTACGGCAATAATTGTTGGTAGTGGTTTAGGTTTAGCAATTGTCCGGCAAATTATTCTTGCCCATGGCGGTTCCGTAAAAGCCATGAATCATCCAAAGACTGGGGGAGCATGGTTACAAGTTGAACTACCTAGCGTCGTGGCAAATTCTGCTAGCCAAGATTATATTTGAAAATATCTTCATGTTTGAGACTACAAGAGTGAAAGTCCCCCTTTATAGTCCCAATACTGAAACACCCCAGCTGGCTCGTGAGATTAGGCGCTTAGAGCAGGATGTATTGCGTATGGGTGCTCTGGTGGAACAATCTTTTCGTCAGAGTCATCAAGCCTTGTTTGCTCGCAACTTGACAGCCGCTGAGGAACTTCCTGTTTTAGATAAAAAGATTGATCGCTTCTATAAACAAATAGAACTAGACTGTACGGCAATCATGACGCTGCAAGTTCCTACAGCTCAAGATTTACGTTGTTTGAGTGCTTTTATGCAACTTGTGCGCGACTTAGAACGCATTGGTGACTATGCTAAGGATTTGGCTAAAATTGCAATTAAAATTTTTCCCTATCCAACTCATTCTTCTTTACCAGAGATTGCAGTCATGTCTCACCATGCACAAGCAATGTTAGCAACAAGCTTAGTGGCGTTAGCAGATTTAGATGAAGTCAACGGACGAGGTATAAAGCAACTCGATGATGCTGTAGATAATGCCTATGAACGGCTTTATCAGACTTTAGCTCATCAACGATACGATCAAGGTGTCGTTGAGCCTATTTTGCTCTTAGTACTGGCGATTCGTTGTTTGGAACGCATGGCAGATCATGCGACCAACATCGGTCAACGTGTAGCATATATTGTGACTGGTCAACGAGGTTAAAGACTAGGGTGTAGGTTCTGGTGAGGAAGTTTTCACCGAACCTCCTCGCCCCGGAAGCCCCTCGTGCAAGTACTACTTTAGATAGATGTAGGCAAAACAGTTAAGTATTAGCGATTATTTTGTGAAAAACATTTAGCTTGTTGCTCCTCAAAAAGGATTGATAACTCTTCAATAAAAAACACAAGCTACACCCCATACATATAGTACATTCTTATACTGAAACGAGAAATTATTAATCATTGATATTCCTAGGTTCAGAATATTTTGTTAAATAGGAAACATTTTACAAAAAGCTTACCTATTCTTAAACTTCCAAGCTTAGATTAGGCAATGATAATGTAAAATCCGCGTGCTGTCTGACAGATGGCTAAGGTGTAATCGATAAAGCAGATGAGTATCACACGTCGGGACTTCCTGCTTTTGCTAGGAAGCAGTGCAAGTGCAGTCGCGCTGCATTCTTTGGCAGGATGCGAAAAAAAAATCGCAGTTCAATCTACCAATCCAGAAGTTAAGGCAGCATTCGCATTTCAACCAATTAAAGGTCCGATTCCCTTAGAAACAGTTCGATTGCAACCAGAACAGCAAAAAGAGCAATACAATACTTATGAAGTGCTGGATGATTTGGTATTGCCACAAGGATATCAGTACCAAGTCATTGCTGCATGGGGTGATAAAGTCGGTGATTCTCGTTTTGGTTATAATAATGACTATCTTTCTTTCGTTCCAACAAGCGAGAATGAAGGATATCTCTCAATCAACTTTGAATATATTAGTGCCATACCTTGGATGCAAACTTACGAACAGGTGATTGGTAAATCACTACCGTTCGATGAGGTAAAAGCAGCACTCAAAGAAAACAAATCAGGCAAAAATGAGATTAATGCCTTCTCTTTGCCAGACTCAAACCCAATCAAGGCGAAAATACGAGAAATTAGCAAAGAAGCACTGTTAGACCAAGGATTGGGTGTGATTTCCATTCGCAAAACAGCTGATGGGAAGTGGGAACGTACCAATTCCAAAACTGATAGACGTATTAGTGGTATCTCTGGTTTGGAAGATGGGCGCTATCTTAAAGCAACTGGACCTGCGGTGGCGGTTTTTCGCAAACAGCAAGGATTTGGATATGTCGATAAGTTAGGCGATCGCATCATTGGTTCTTATGGTAACTGTGCTGGCGGAACCACACCTTGGGGAACAGTCCTTAGCGCTGAAGAAAACTTTCAGGCACAAGTCCCAGAGCCAGTGTATGCTGATGGCACGTCCTTTGATCCCAGCAAGCGACCATTCGCTTTAGGTGACGAAGAACTCTTCGGACAAGGTAACGTTTTTGGATTAGCAGGGAATAAATATGGTTGGATTGTGGAAGTCGATCCAGCTAATCCTAACGACTATGGAACCAAACATACTTGGTTGGGACGCTATCACCATGAAGCGGTGGGTGTGCGAGTAGAAACAGGGAAACCACTGGCTTTCTATTCAGGGTGCGATCGCCGGGGTGGACACATCTACAAGTTTGTCAGCCGTGATAAAGTGAGTGATCCCAAAGATAAAGCGAATTCCCGGTTACTTTCTCAAGGAATGCTCTACGTTGCAAAATTCAACCCTGATGGGACAGGTCGTTGGATACCTTTGAAAGCTGACACACCTATCAATCCAGACCTTCCTAGCACGATTGCTGGAAACCTCATTCGCTTACCAAAAGGTCCAGCAAACGCTCAAGAAAAAGGAAGACAAGGTTTTCAGCCTTTACCACCGCGTGTCGAAGGTGGTGATTTTGAAGTGACGAAGGACGAGCAAATTACTCAGTACAAGCAAAAATTCAAACAATTGGGCGATCTTTACGTTGGGAATCCTGAAGAACAACAAGGTGCTATTCTTATAGACGCTCACTATGCTGCTAATGCTGCCGGTGCAACTTGCACAGCTCGTCCTGAAGATACAGAAATTGCTCCTAATGGAGACTTGTATATTAGTTTCACCTCTGGTTCTCCTGATGATGAAGGTGGTCCAGATATAAGAGTTTTCAAAGGTCCTATGGACGAAGCTCCCTATGAGTATGGCTGGGTGATGCGTCTTGTCGAAGATGGTAACAATCTTGCAGCAAATAACTTCCGCTGGCAAATGGTAGCAACTGGTGGTGAGCCATCTGTTGGTGGTCTGGGTTTTGCAAATCCAGATAATTTACTACTGGATAACGACGGTCATATCTGGATGGTAACCGATATGTCCACCAGCAAAATGAATAAAGCTGTGAAAAGTCGCACAAACGACGAGGGAAAACCCGCTAATCTATCCGGTTTGTTTGGTAATAATGCCCTCTGGTACATTCCCACAAGCGGCGAGAATGCAGGTGAAGCTTTTCTGTTTGGTATCGGACCAATGGAATGCGAAACCACAGGACCTTGCTTTGCTCCAGATCAGAAAACAATGTTTCTTTCTATACAACACCCAGGAGAAGCTAACGGGATTCGTAAAAAGCAAGCATCACAGACTAGAGAATTCCTCGTTACCACTACAACAGGTGAAGAATTTTTACAATCTCGTCAGATTCCAATAGGTTCTAATTGGCCCAGCAAAAAACCTGATGATTCACCAAAACCAGCAGTTGTGGCTATCTTCAAATCCCAAGTTACTTGACAAAGAATTTAGGACAGGCTAAGATACCCTGCCGCAAGTTTCTATTTTTCTTCTAAAGAAAACAAATTTATACACGTGAATCTGCTATTTATAGCATTTCTCCATAAATCTTTAGAAAGAAAAATAACACAAAGAATCGACTATACATCAAAATGATTCTATGTCAGATAAAAGCTACAAACTTTAAGCTCAATTTAATCGTACTTACCGCTTCTTCTGACAAACTTACGAAAGTAATGATCCTATGCAATACCGAATCAAATGCTCACGGCAATCATAGAATCTGAATCGTGAGTCTTTCATCCACTTTTTTTATATAGTCAACCAGCTTGCAGTCTTAAGTTACCGGAGTCTCCCAAGTACTGAAATCTATCTTTTGGTTGAGCTTAATACCAAGGAGCACGGATATGATAACCTGAATCAATTTCGCGATGAGGCAACGTTTGACGCTAAATCCTCAGAATGGCTCCAATAACCTCTCAATCCATCGCTCTACTAGTTTTACTTTATAAAATCCCATGATGCATTCCACAAGTCGTTCTCACAATTCTGCCCAGTCTCATAATTCTCCGTCTACTGGACAACTGCCGCAACGACTGTTCACACGCCGCGAAATCATTCCGGCGCGTAATGACGTACTGTGGCGGATTGAGCGGGGAGCAGTTCGCACTTTAACCTGGAGTGAAGACGGAACGTTTATCACTTTGGGTTATTGGGGCACTGGGGATTTGATTGGCTATCCTTTGTCCAAAGTCAAACCTTACCAGATTGAATGCCTAACGAGTGTAGAAGTAAGCGCAATCCCACCTCATTTGTGGAGTCAGGATGTTAACGCTTTATTGTCTCACATTCAACAGGCAGAAGAGTTACTTAGTATTATACACCGTAAACCCATTTCCTTGCGTTTATGGCAGTTTCTTGGTTGGTTAAGTGGAAAATTTGGTCGTGATGTGGAGCAAGGAAAGCTCATCGACCTCAATGTCACTCATCAGGAAATGGCAGAAGTGTTAAATACAACGCGAGTGACTGTCACTCGGCTGCTTCAGCAGTTTGAGGAAGAAGGAACCCTGCTACGTCACAAACGTCGCGTGATTCTGCGTTCATCTGAATAAAGAATGCAGGTAGTCTACAGTGAGTTCAGCCTTGCGGGTTGATTTACCACGCTCAGGGGGCTGGCGTAGCCTCTCCATGCGCTTTGCATGCCCGCAGCGCTCTAGGACATACGCGAAGGGTAAAAGAGTGGTGATTAACCTGTGTTAATCACCACTAACATCTGGTACAATTCTGACAGAAAATCATTAGTAAGTTCCCAACAAAATTATGTATTTCAGGGAATTGTACCATGATTAAGTCGGTAGGTGTGAGTGAGACAGAAATCATGAAGAAACTATCTAAAAACTTTCTAAAGTTAAGCCCGGTTGTTGTTGCCGCAACACTTTTCGCAGCAAATAGTGCTATAGCTGGAGAAGTCAACGAACAAGTGACTTCCGTCTCTCAGTTAACAGCACAATCTGACAGCATTGGTCAAGTTACATCTGTTTCCCAGTTTTCTGACGTACAGCCAACAGATTGGGCATTCCAAGCATTGCAGTCTCTCGTAGAGCGCTACGGTTGTATTGCTGGTTATCCCAATGGGACCTATCGTGGTAACCGTGCTTTGACCCGTTATGAGTTCGCGGCTGGTTTGAATGCTTGTTTGGATCGGGTAAATGAACTGATTGCAACAGCTACCGCTGACTTGGTGAGGAAAGAAGACCTAGCTACCTTACAGCGCTTACAAGAAGAGTTCTCTGCTGAATTAGCTACCCTGCGCGGTCGTGTTGATGCTCTAGAAGCTCGTACTGCTGAGTTGGAAGCAAATCAATTCTCTACCACCACCAAACTGGTTGGGGAAGCGATTTTCAACGTATCTAACGTTTTTGGTAGCGATGATCAGGCTGTAGCTTCTGGTGACGGGACAACGCCTGACGAATTGCAATCTAATACTATTTTCTCTGACCGAGTTCGTTTGAAATTGAACACGAGCTTCTTTGGCTCAGACCTGCTACAAACTCGTTTGCAGGCGCGGAATACCACCCCATACGGTACGGGTGTAACGGGTACTAACATGACCCGTCTGAGTTTTGACGGAAATAACAACAACGACATCGAGATTGACAAACTCAACTATGCTTTCAACCTAGGCAGCGCAGCGCGCATTAAGATTGATGCATTTGGTGGTGAGTTATACGAAAACATCAACACTTTCAACCCAGACCTGGAGAGTTCTGGTAGAGGTGCTATTTCCCGCTACGGTCGTTTTAGCCCCATTTATCGCCAAGGTAATAATGGTACTGGTGCGACACTGACCCTCAATCCTAAAGGACCTATCACTGTATCTGCTGCTTACCTAGCTAACAGAGCTAATAATCCTAACGATGGTTCGGGTCTTTTCGATGGTAGCTATGCAGCTCTCGGTCAGATATCCTTCCAGCCCAATCAAGCGTTCAACGTTGGTTTGACCTATGCTCGCACCTATCAAAATATAGGAAATGTTTCTAGTGCAAGTATTAACCTCTTTGACTCTACTGGTAGTACCTATGCAAATGACCCATTTGACGGTACTGCTCTGAGTGCTGACAACTACGGCGTACAAGCCAGTCTGAGACTTGGTCCCAAGATTACGCTTGGTGGTTGGTATGGTTACACTGAGGCAGAAGCTAAGGGCGGTGCAGCAGATGGTGATAATGCATACTTCGAGTACTGGGCTGCTACTGTGTCTTTCAAGGACTTTGGCAGACAAGGTAACGTACTTGGTTTTGTCTTTGGTCAACCACCTAAGGCGACTGGTAACGAATTCGTATCAGATGACGTTCGTCGTCAAGATAGGGATACGTCATATCACCTAGAGGCATTGTACAGACTACAACTGACTGACAACATTTCTGTCACCCCTGGTGTGTTGGTTATCTTTAACCCAGAACACAATGACAGGAACGACACTGTTTACGTAGGTACACTGCGTACTACTTTCACTTTCTAAGATGACTTTTACAGCAAGGCTTACCTTTTTAAGGTAAGGTTATGTGAACAAAGCCTGCGTAAGCAGGCTTTTTTTCTTATGACTATGAGATTTTTTGTAAAAATCTGTGAGGGTATTTGGAACCGCACCCTTCACGCGGATAGACGCAGATAGTTTATGGAAAGTCTATTGATCATCGAGATTTGTTGGAGGGTGAACGTCCCAAGGACGCACCTCTTGAGGGCGATCGCTACTCCAAGCCCACCATACGCAGCCACAATGACATTGGTAAAATTCTTGCCATTTCCGACGATAGTTTTCCGTCATCACAGGCGAACGACGATTTATCCAGACTTGTACAGCTTCTAAGCTACTGGAGTGACAGCTAGGACAGCAAAATTCATAAGCATGAATTGCTGTATTTGTCCATTCAGGCGGGGTTGGAGTAAAAGCATCTATATTCATTAGTTATGAGTCATTTGTCATGAGTTGTATCAATCATAAATGACTACATGAAAAGCCTATAAACCGGCTATTCTTAGCATAAGCATATATAAAAAGGTTTCTGAAAGCTGAACGCTAACATGGAATCAAACGTTGAAATTCGCCGTTTGCTAGATGTGATGCCTGCTTCTGGTAGAATGATGACAAAAATCGTTCTCAAGCCGGAACAGGCAAAAGTCATTGACGCTTCCTTTCCATTGCCTTGGAATAGGGAACGACCAATTTATATTAATTTTGATTTATGGCGTCGCCTGACGAAACCACAACGCGATTTGTTACTCCTGCGGAATGTTAGTTGGTTGATGGGAGTCAAGTGGTTTAAACCTGACATTTATCAAGGAGTGGCGATCGCAGGTCTAGTGGGCGCTTTTGTAGAATCAACTCAAGCAGATGCAGTGGGTATGGCTGTAGCTGGTGGATTAACTACACTGGCTATGCTTCGTATTTGGCGGACTAACCGATCCCAGCAAACAGAGTTAAACGCTGATGAAGCCGCTATTCGTGTCGCACAACGACGGGGTTACTCAGAAGCTGAAGCCGCACAGCATCTGTTATCTGCTATTGAGGCGGTGGCAAAAATTGAAGGGCGTTCTGGATTAGACTTTACTGAGTTGATTCGTAGTCAAAATTTACGGGCGATCGCCGGTTTGTCATCAGTGAGTGTTCCGGAAGGTTTTGATAGATGAGTGAGGCTACTCAAGCTATCAGTGGTAACAATTGTTGATGAGTTATCTATTGACATTTAGCGTTAAGTTTGTTGGCGCTCAGAGTGATGTGAGGGCGGATTATGATTGATATCTAAACTCCGATAAGCTCCTGTTATGCCACAATTTGAGAACCAATTAGAAACCGTTTATGCTGAAGATCGCAAAGAATGGCGGGAATGGTTGAAGAAAAATCATCAGACTTGTGTTGGTGTCTGGTTGATCTACTACAAGGTAAAAAGTGGTAAACCAAGCGTTCAGTATAGCGAAGCAGTGAAAGAAGCCTTATGCTTTGGTTGGATTGACAGTAAAGTGAAATCCTTGGATAAAGAACGTTACATGCAAATATTTACACCCCGAAAACTAAAAAGTGTATGGTCAAAATTAAATAAGCAATATATTCAAGAACTCATCGAACAAGATTTGATGACTGAGGCTGGTTTTCAGAAGATTGAAGTTGCAAAACAAAATGGTTCATGGACTGCGTTAGATGAGATCGAAGCGTTAATAATTCCAGCAGACTTAAAGCAAGCATTGGAAGCAAACGAAACTGCTAACAAATATTTTGAAGCGTTTAGTCATTCATCCAAGAAGAACATCCTCTTTTGGATTAACAGTGCTAAACGTCCGCAGACAAGGTTGAAGAGAATTGAGCAAACCATAACTTCAGCAGCAGAGAACAAAAATCCATTAACACTCCGGACTAATCACCACAATGATACAGTTTGTATTCATAGCCGTTGATTGCGCTTAAGGATTGAGTTTCAGCAACACAGTTTTTGACTTCCTCTGGTTCAGGGGCATAAAAGTTTACTAACCATAAGTCAAAAGGACGTGGTAGTGTCTTTAACGTATTTTGGAGTGCAAAGGTGGAAGTCTTGGGGTCTTCGTCTTGATGAGCAAGGAGAAATAGCGGTGATGTGAATTTTGAATTTTGTATGGAATTTTGTATGGAATTTTGTATTTTATATTCCCTCGCTATTCCCATCATTTCCCCAATCTGTACATGAGTTTTGTGGGTTGTGGTGATGAGTACAGGGACATGGGATGTTTGCTCAACAAGTTGTACAAATAGGTCTGGACGGTAGTATTTTTGATAGCCCAAATTGCAGACAACTGTAATCGCACTTGCCAATCCCATCAACCAAATGATGAACACAGCTTTTTTGCCATTTATTCCCCATCTCGCCTTTTCCAAAATGGAAGTACGCCAACAAACAGCCAGACTTGCTCCAAGTAAGACTATCACAGCAGGAAAGTAAACAAAGTTGTAACGAGCGCCTCGTGTCAAGTCAATACCAAAAAAGTAAGTAAAAATAAAAAATAAAGCTATAGCCCCTGCAATCAAACCAACAAATACTTGACTCATCAAACGGGTTTGTGGTTGTTTAAGATGAACTTTCATTCCACGCACCAAAATTGGTACAGCCCAAATGAAAAAAATCAGCATCAAGACTCCAGAAACAATCACAACTGCTAACTGTGATGCTTCCACTGGTAGCAAAGAAATCATCGTAATCCATGCTGCCAAAGCTTGAAAAATTGGGTTAATCCAAGCCATCCCAGTACGTGGACCTTGAATCCATTCAGTCAATTTACCTCCATAACTATTATGTAAAAATACGGGCAGCCAAACTAAACCTGCTACAAGTGTACCTACAGCAACAGCGTAGATGCGAAACCAGGTGTTGAGAGGGAGGTGGGGTTGGGAGGAGATGGGGGGAGTGAGAGAGTGAGGGAGTGAAAGAGTGAGGGAAAATTCTTCCTCTCTCCTATTGTCTCCTTGTCTCCTTGTCTCCTTGTCCTTCCTTGTCCACTGTAGCCAAGCAAGAAAGAGCAAAACCAACGCTTCACAGCAGAGGGTGAGAGTGAAAAAGTAATGAGTCGCAATACCAATAGCATTAATACCCACCCACGAGAGTGCTATCTTGATGGGTATTTGAGTATGTTTTTGGATGTGGCGACTGGCAATGACTAAGCAGGCAAAAGAAGCAATCACCCACAAGATTGCTAAAGTATAGTGACGGGCTTCTTGTGCTAAAAAAATGCCGTAGGGTGAAGTCGCCATCATTGCAGCGGCTAAATGGCTCACAAGACGGGAACGAAATGCTAGCTGACTTAAAGCATAAACAGCTGGAATAGATGCACCACCGAAAAGAGCAGCAAGCGATCGCGCTCCCCACAACGACACCAAACCCTCATGTGTGGGAAACAGCCGCATCCACCAGTGAGTGAGAAGAAAGTAAAGTGGCGGATGATTACTTTCACTCGATAAGTGTTTCCATACGTCTTGTATACCGACTGTAGATTGTGGTTGTAGTGGTTGTAATAGAACATCAATAGAGATAGGCTGATCTAACGGTACTGGCAAAAAGCTATTGCCGAGGCTAAACACCAGAGTAGAAAACTCGTCAGTCCAAGGAGGTTTAGCAGTCAAGTTAGTTAAGCGCAAGCCGACGCCAATCACTAGCCAAATCGTTAGCAGTAATAGAGTTTTGAGTTTTGAGTTTTTAAGTATTAAATTCATAAATTATGATTTACCACTCATAACTTATAACTCATAACTCATCACTCTTTGTTCCCTTCTAGTTCACCTGAGTCACGCGCCAAATCATCCTGACTTCTTCGACTTCGAGTTGCTCATCGATCACTCGCTATCCAGTGTATTAAGCACTACGCGAGACTAATTCACTAAATAACAGCTACAAATCATTCACCCTTGCTTCCTTACCCGCCCAATCTGAATGTTTAAGTAACAGAAAATTGTAAAAATAATAAATGTGGTTTGCTTTTCATAAACTGTGGTTACTATAACTGTTGATGCTATTCTTGATCGTGCTTTAAGTGGGTATGATTTATTTCCCGAAGAGGGAGTCGTTTTGTTGAAACAAACTGATCAAAGTGTAGTAGCTGCTATTCGCGCTACAGCTAATAAACTGCGTCAACAGCAAGCAGGAGACACTGTTACGTATGTCATTAACCGTAATCTCAATTTTACCAACATCTGCGAGCAACACTGTAGTTTCTGCGCTTTCCGGCGAGATGAAGGGGAGGAGGGTGCTTACTGGTTAGATTGGGCGCATATTTTAGAGAAGGCGACAGATGCGGTGCAACGGGGTGCAACGGAAATCTGTATTCAGGGAGGCTTAAACCCACAAGCGAAGGTACACGGAAAATCTTTGCTTTACTACCTCAAGTTTGTGGAAAAGATTAAGCAAAAATTTCCACAACTGCATTTGCACGCCTTTTCTCCTCAAGAAGTGCAATTCATAGCAAGAGAAGATGGACTTAAATATGCCGATGTGATTGTCGCTTTGAGCTCTGCTGGTGTTGATTCTATGCCAGGAACAGCGGCTGAAGTGTTAGATGATGAAGTACGGCGCATTCTTTGCCCAGAAAAAATTAATACTAGCCAATGGCTGGAAATTGTGAGTACAGCTCATAGCCTAGGTTTGCACACCACTAGCACAATGCTATCAGGGCATATTGAAACGCCGGAACAACAAATTAGGCATTTGGAAAAATTGCGATCGCTCCAACAAACAGCCATTCATCAAAGCTACCCTGCTCGCATAACTGAGTTTATTCTATTACCCTTTGTTGGCAAAGAAGCTCCCAAACCTCTACGTCGTCGTGTCGGACACGACCAACCCATTTTGGCAGATGCACTGCTACTGACTGCTGTCGCACGAATTTTTTTGGGAAACTGGATTTCTAACCATCAGCCAAGTTGGGTAAAACTGGGTTTGGCTGGTGCAACAGAAGCCCTATTGTGGGGTTGCAACGATATTGGCGGTACATTAATGGAAGAACACATTACGACAATGGCAGGTGCTCAAGGTGGTACAAACATGGAAGTTGAAACCTTGCAAGCTGCTATCACCAACCTAGGACGTCCTTACCAACAACGAGATACCTTATATCAAAATACTTAGGACTTACGCATTGACAAAAGTCCTCGAATATGAGTTTTCATTTTTCGACTGTAGGGTGGGCAGTGCTCAGTAAAACCTGATGATCTGGATATAAGTTTAGGGCACTGCCCACCCTACAAGTTGTGGTCGCTTTCCCATTGAATGCACGTTCATACACATGATGCTCAATCTGTACAGTGCGTAAGTCCTAATACTTTATATCAAAGGAGTGAGAGCAGCCTGAGAATGAGGTAACGGGGAAAGTCTTTCTCGATTCTTTCTGCGTGTCCTTCTATGAGATGATCCCCTGGATACCAATCCAGGATACGATGGACGTTGATTTAGGTATTGTTTCACTTAAGGTTTATGAAGCGCTATTGGTCACGTCTGCTTGCCCTAGTTTTGGTTGTCGTCATTGGTTTGATGGGCTGTAATAGCAGTCCGGGTGCTCTAACAGGAAATTATCGCCAAGATACTCTAGCTGTCGTTAATGCTTTGAGGACTGCTATAGAGTTACCACAAGATTCTCCAGATAGAGCATCAGTTCAAGCAGAAGCGCGTAAGAAAATCAATGACTTTGCAGCTCGCTACCAGCGGGATGGCTCTGTCTCTGGTTTGGCTTCCTTTACAACCATGCGAACCGCCCTTAACTCCTTAGCCGGACACTATAGTTCTTATCCAAATCGTCCTGTACCAAAAAAACTCAAAGACCGCTTAGACCTGGAGTTTGAGCGAGTAGAAGCAGCATTAAGCCGTGGTGCTTAAACATAACCTCTGCGTAGAGTCTAGAGTCACAAGTCCACAGTTCAAAGTTTGGATCAAAGTTTGGACTGTTGAGCTTTCACTCTAGACTCTTGACAATTTTGTGGCATCGTTCAGTCAAAAAAGTCACATATTTCAGGTTTTTATTTTTGAATTTTGAAATTTGATGTCATAAAATCTTATGGATACGACAGAATTCTTGCGAGAAAACTGTTTCAGTAACTAAAACTGAATAACACAATTCGGCAACAGAAATAGGGGTTTGGAAGTCTATACCATGTGGGCTTCAAAGCCCCTATTTATAAATGATGGAATTTGATACACATTATCCTACGTAACCTAAGTTAGGATTGATTGCTGTTTTGTCTTTCTAATTGTACGTATGTTCAACTGTCCTTTGAATGTTGCAACAATATTCTTTTGGCAACGCCTGCTTGCTGTTGCTATTTTTAGCAGTAGTTTGCTCATTCCCTTTTTAAAGAATCAGCCAGCAGGGGCGCAAATTCCTGAATATTGCCAGTTATCATCCCCTCAGGCGCAAGAAAAAGAAAACTTACGTTTGTCAGCACTCAGAGGCGATCAACAGGCACAAAGTCGTTACCAGCAGTTGTTACGACAACACGCACAAGTTTTGCAGGAATGCCGTAATCGTACTTGGCCTCAGTTGCAAGCAATCTGGTTGCGCTTGTATCCTTGTGATGTTCAGCCAGGCGCTGTTGACCAAATCATGGATCGGATTGTCAACCGAGGTTATAATGAAGTTTATCTGGAAGTTTTTTATGATGGTCAGGTACTCCTACCAACAGGCTCTAACCCCACTGTTTGGCCTTCTGTCATTCGCACACCGGGAACACAAAAGACTGATTTGCTCGCCACAGCTATTCAAAAAGGGCGGGAACGTGGTTTGAAGGTTTACGCTTGGATGTTCGCCACAAATTTCGGCTATACTTACGCCCAGCGTTCAGATAGAGAAAGAGCGATCGCCCGCAATGGTAAGGGTCAAACGAGCCTCTACGTCGTAGATAACGGCTCTCAGGTCTTTATCGATCCCTACAACCTGCAAGCCAAACGAGATTACTACCAAATGTTACAGGAAGTGCTGCGCCGTCGCCCAGATGGGGTACTCTTCGACTATGTACGCTATCCACGACAAGCAGGCAGTGATTCCATCGCCACGAAAGTCACAGATTTATGGCTGTATAGTGAAGCGACCCAACAAGCTATATTCCGACGAGCACTGAATTCCAAAGGATTGGAATTCATTAGACGTTTTTTAGGTAAGGGATATATCACAGCTGGAGACGTGAATGAGATTGATAAACTCTATCCTCAAGAAGGAGAACCCTTATGGCAGGGTCGCACTCCACCCCAAGAGCAAAAATCAATCCTTCCCCCAGGTCAAAGGCAACCGCAACTACAATTTGAATTATGGCAGTTAGCAGTTGCTCACGCGATGCAAGGCATCATAGATTTTTTAGCTCTAGCTGCTTATCCAGCACAGCAACAAGGTATTCCAGTGGGGGCGGTATTTTTCCCAGATGGTAACCAAATGGTAGGTCAAGGATACGATTCCCGTTTACAACCTTGGGATAAGTTTCCAAGCACAATAGAGTGGCATCCCATGTCTTATGCAAATTGCGCTAGTGCCGATTGTATTGCAGCACAGGTGCAGCGGGTTCTGAACATGGCAAAACCAGGCACCCAAGTGATTCCAGCTTTAGCTGGTAAGTGGGGAGAATCAATAAGCAATCGTCCTCCCTTGGAAGTACAAATGCAGGCGCTCCGCCAACTTGCACCGCAAGTCAAAGGAGTCAGTCATTTTGCTTATTCTTGGCAAGATCCACAGCATGATAACCACCGTAAGTTCTGTCGCGTAAAGTAGCAAATTCTACCACTATACCATTGCTGTTATTGCCGAAATATTAGCATTTAATACAGGGCGGAGGGTAGAAAGGGCCCTGCCGGTTCATTATACAGACCGAGGCTCATCAACGTTGCGGTCTGGCTGACACGTAAGCCATGCTTCAAACACCAACGGAACAGGTCGGCGTTGCGCATTGGAACATAGAAGCCCAACCCATTGAGCGCTGGAGCCGCCCCGATAAGCGCCTTTAAGTCCTCATTGTTCTCGCCAACAGTGTGGCCGAAGAAGCCAATTTCGCTGGCGTAGCCCGATACGCGCCCATCACACTCGACAAGCGTTGCCGTGCCCCGCCCGACAGCTCCGTTTAGTTCGCCCGCCCGGTCATGACCATGAATACGGTAGCAGAGACGATTACACGCGGCAAGGTCTGCCTCCGTCGCCGGACGAACAGTGCGACCGGGTATCGTCAAGCCGAGCGGCTGACCTTGCAGTTCCGCCAATGGCTCGCGCACATCGAAGCCGAGTTTGGTATACAGGGAAAGCGAGCGGCTGTTATGCGCGGCTTGAACGAGCCGCACACCGGCGCACCGTTTTTCGTGTGCCCGCTGTAAAACATGTTCCATCAAGCGGCGACCAACCGACTTGTTTTGCGTGGCAGGGTCTACGGAAGTGGGGCCGATGCCGGCGATAATGTCGCCTTCCCACAAAAAGTTGCTGCCGATGACACGCCCATCCTCAGTCTCGGCCACGACTGAATAAACCGTCGGGTGCGCTAAAAGTTCGGTCAACATACCCGCCCCAAACTCCGCAGAAGGAAAGTCGGGTTTGAAGCCGTGCTGTTCCGCAATGGCACGCAACCCTTGATACAGAATGGTGCCACACTTTAGTGCGTCGTCGGGCCGTCCCGCACGCAGCATCACCGAAGATGTTTGTTCAAATACTTTGTCCATGATGAAAAACCTTTCAAGTGTTCCGTTCGCACAAAGTTGCGAACGGGAGGTCGAACCGAGATAAAGGTGAAAACGGAAACAATCAAGTAGCAATTTCTCAAACCTATGTATAATAGCGCTTTCCAGTCTTAATTTCCGGATACGCAGCTATCTCGGTTCAACCTCTATAGTTACGCCCCAAAACGCACAGAGTAGACATTCCCAGTCCCGTCGAAGTCGTCACTCGCTATCACTTCAAAGTTTTAATGCAATAATCTTTCATTAAGTTAGATTTTAGTGTAAGCTTCTTCCTAGAGTAGTTGAATAAGATTCTCAAAAAACTAGGTGCAAAATGTCAATTAAATTGACATTTTCATTGATTGCCATCTTTATAGTGCTGCAATAATGCTAATTCTTCTCAAGGAGAGTAGCACATGACAGCAGTCGTTGCTCATAGCCTTAATAAGGAAAGAATATCAAGTTTTGCTTGGTGAGTTCAACCAGTTATCAGTCATAAGTTGCTTGATAACTGTACACAAGTGTACTGATTCAATCGTGTAGAGACGTAGCATTCTACGTCAAAACAAATCTTAATTAAACGTAACTCAGGAGGAGAAGATGTCAAAAATAGGTCTATTTTTCGGCTCGACAACAGGTAAAACTGAGTCTGTAGCAGAGCAGATTCAGAAAGAATTTGGTGGAAAAAATGTAGTGACATTGCATAACATCATAGATGTAGAAGATAGTGATTTTTCAGACTATCAATATATCATCATTGGCTGCCCGACCTGGGATGTTGGCGAACTACAAAGCGACTGGGATGGCTATTTTAATGAAGAGCTAGATAATATTGATTTCAGCGGTAAAAAGGTAGCATATTTCGGAACAGGTGACCAAGTTGGCTATGCCGATAACTTTCAGGATGCAATGGGTATTTTGGAAGAGAAAATTATCGAACGCGGCGGCACTACAGTCGGATATTGGTCTACGGATGGCTACGAATTCAGTGATTCAAAAGCATTGCGAGATGGTAAATTTGTTGGTTTGGCTATTGATGAAGATAACCAATCTGACTTGACTGATAAGCGTATTAAAGCCTGGGTGGCTCAATTGAAAAAAGAGTTTGGTGTCTAGCTGAAATAATAGCTAATGGCTAATAGTTAATTGCTAATTACTTTTGTTTGCTATTAGCCAATAGCTATAGCTATTTCAATTGGGTGCAATACATCAAAGAGTTAAGGAACCGCACCCTCGACGCAGATGAATGTGTACTTCATCCGGATGAGAACCGCTATATTAGCTATTAACAGTCTTAACGAAAATTTTACAACTCCAATTACTTGCAGGTAAATTTTATGTCTAAACTACCAGATGTCATTTGGTTGAATACAAGCTCTAGTTTGCAATGTTTTGCTCAACCGCTACTACGTTACCTATCACACGAAGTGATCATTGCCATTTGGGAATATTGCCAAACTGAGGATGAGCCAAGTTCCCTAGATGTTGCTGTTGAACTACTGCATGACTATCTCAAATCCATCACCAGACCTGTTCATATTATTGGTCACAGCACGGGAGGATTACTAGGGCTTCTCTATGCCCGTCGATATCCAGAAAAAGTCAAGTCTCTGATTCTGTTAGCTGTGGGTGTTGATGCAGCCATTGACTGGCAAGCTCACTACTATACTCATTACCCATTTTTGTTAAGTCGCCAAAAAACTCTTACCACTTTTGTGTATAATCTGTTTGGCTATCAAAATGAATGTACCATCAAGCGTCTGACAAGAATCCTGGAGCAAGACTTAGATTGCTCACTCTCACCTCACTCGCTGCTTAAACAACTGAGTCTGCCCCCAAGTCCAGTCCCTGTGCCCTTAATGGTGTGTGGTAGCAGAGATGATGTCATTGTCGAACCCAATGCCCTGCAAGGATGGCAACCGTGTTTGAAGGAAGGCGATCGCCTATGGGAATGTCCCCAAGGACGGCATTTTTTCCACTTCTTCAAGTCTGAACTTGTCGCAGAACAAATTCTCGACTTCTGGAAATCTCTATGCACATCAGATTTCACTTGTTCCAGCCTAAAAGTTTAAACTTGACATTCTTGACTTTTCGGGCACAAAATGAATGCCATTTACGGCGATCGCCAGCTTTCTCTTGATGCGTAAGTCCCATGCTTAGGTTAACGGAGTGTCAACAAAGCTTTGTACGATCAGTCAAAATTTCGTATCCACTCTCTGTCACCAACACAGTATGCTCAAATTGAGCGGATAGAGAATTATCTACCGTCACAGCAGTCCAACGATCAGATAAGGTCCGTGTATATTTGGAACCAGCATTCAAAATTGGCTCTATTGCCAGCGTCATCCCTGCACGCAGTTTGACATTAGGCATTTCACGGGTGCGGAAGTTAAAAACCGAGGGTTCTTCATGCAGGTTACGACCAACACCGTGTCCAGTAAAGTCTTCTACTACAGTAAAGCTATTTGCTTTCACATGATCTTCTATTGCCCCAGCAATATCCATCAGATAGTTTCCTGCTTTCACCTGTGCAATGCCTTTAAAAAGAGCTTCTTCTGCCACACGAATGAGTCTGGCGGCTTCTGGAGTGACTTCGCCAACAGCAATTGTGATGCAAGAGTCACCATGATAGCCTTGGTAATATGCGCCAGTATCAACTTTTAAGACATCTCCAGTGCGAATGACTTTTTTTGCACTAGGGATGCCATGTACAACTTCATTGTTGATGCTAGAGCAGATAGAAGCAGGGAAGCCGTGATATCCCTTAAAACTTGGTGTTGCACCCATTTCCCGGATGCGTTTTTCCGCATGAGCATCCAAGTCAGCTGTGGTCATACCTGGCTTAACCAGCTCAGTAATTTCTTTTAGCACAGTTGCTACTATTTTTGCTGATTGCCGCATAATATCTATTTCACGCGGCGATTTAATTTCAATTCCTCTGCGTTGTCTTTTTTGATTTTTGTTCTGAGCTGGTTGAGAAAGCAGGTTACTGAGAATGTTCATGGGAAATTAATCACAATTAATAACTATTTGTGCCCTTGTCTGTTGTGGTCAAGACTTCTTTTAACAACGTTGTTAAGAAACAATACCTATATCTAAGGTAACTTATTTTTGCCAGAAGCTGTTCTTTGAAATTGCACGCTAAGTGGGTGGACAGAACTAAACCTCAGGTGGGCATTGCTATCAAAAGCTTGTAACCTTTATAGACAAACAGTTTTAGGCAACGCCCACCCGACTGATATGTTTCATTATATTTATAATTCTGTCTATCTGCTTAGTGGCAATAAATTCTGTTTGCAGCCTAGCTCATTGTCAATATTTGCTAAAAAACTTGATTTTTGAATTGTTAATTGCTAATTACAATTTCTCCAGTCATACCCGCTTCTGTGTGTCCTGCTATTGAACAATGCAGACTATATTTTCCTGGCTTTAGGGGTACAAAGACCCATTCTGCCTCAGCGCCTGGTTTTAGTTCTACTTCGTGGATGGCTCCTTTAACTTCCACTTTGCCTGCTTCGATTTTCTGTGTCCAGATCGCATCGGCAAAATCTTTAGCGGTGAAATAGTGCTTTTGGGCACTGGGATTGGTCAGTTTGAGGTTATAGCGTTTACCAGAGTCGAATTTCAGGTTATTTGGTTCAAATTTTAGTTCGTTAGCGGAATTACCTAAGCTCACTGTCATTTCTGTAGCAGCTTGCTTGAGAATGCCATCAGAGACATTTGCTGCGACTGCGGGGGTACTATTCAATACGAAAGTACACAGCAATAGGATGAAAAACAGGGAGATAGGGAATATAGGAAATGCTGCAGAGGGAAAATTTTTGATAGCAAATTGGTATAAAAGTTTCTGATACCAATTTGCGTTCTGTTGTAGTAGTTCAGGGTTGATGAGATTGCTTCCTTCCACTTCGTTCCAGTCGCAATGACGTAATACCATGTTTGACTGCAACTTGGTATGAACTTTTTTCATAAAGGACATCATATGAAAAAACTTGAAAAAATTTTGACAGTACGAGTCATGACTCATCAATCATGACTCATGACGAGAGGTTATTGATTTATGCGACCTTGCTCCGCAAGTACAGGAGGTCCAGCCGTCACTACAACAATTTTATCTGGATAGAGTAACTCACGAGCTGCTTGATTCACTTGTTCAAAGTTAACTGCTTGAATTTTTTCAGTAAAACCGCGCAGTTCTTCTTGAGAGAGCCCATATACCTCATTCATCAGGATTTTTTCGATTAATTCCTCTGGATCTGCAAGGGATACGATGTAGTTGCTGATCAAGATGTGTTTGGCTGTCTCTACTTCTAGTTCAGTGACACCTTTTTGATGGATTTCCCTGAGTAATTCGCGGGTACTGGCGATCGCCTGACGGGTATCTTCTGGACTGGTTTGCATCTCAATCATGAATGTTCCAGAATTTTTGCCAGCAAGGAAATTGCTATAAATTCCGTAGGTTAGTCCTTGGCGATCGCGCACTTGGGCCCCAAGCCTACTTGATAGAGTATCACCACCTAAAATCTGATTCAACACCAAAGCGGCGTAAAAGCGGGGGTCTTTGCGGTTAATACCTGTGTTACCCATATAGGTAATCGCTTGAGCTTTACCCGGAAGTACTGGGTTAACGCTGATAACTTTTTCTGGCAAAGAGACTGCTGGATACTTTAATGTTGGTGCTGAGCCATTTGCTTTCCATTTACCAAATTCGGTTTTTATGAGTGCTTGGACTTCAGCCGGAACAAAATCTCCGACTAGTGCTAGCACTGTCGTGTCGGGACGATAATGTTTTGTCCTAAATTCAATCACATCCTTACGGCTAATCCGTCGTAAACTTTGCTCTGTAGGAAAGACATGTAAGGGGTGTTTTTTCGGATAAATTGATTGTACAAATGTTCTTTGTGCGACATCTGAAGGGTCATCTAATTCTTGTTTTAGGGCAGTTAATGCTTGTTGAATACTCAGTTTTAAATCTTTTGTTGGAAAATTAGCATTTTTGATCACGTCTGCTAAAGTCTGAATCAGAATGGGTAAGTCAGCTGCCAAGCTATCACCTTCTATTCGCACACCTTCTCGGTATGTTTCAAACTCAAGGCTTGCTCCTCGGTCTTCTAAAGTTTTAGCAACACTCAAAGCATCCTTTGTTTTGGTACCATTCATTAAGTTCTCGGCGACAAGAGACGCAACTCCAGCTTTATCTTCTGGTTCAAATTCTTTACCAGCTTTGACGTAGCCAGAAAGCGTTACTGTAGGGGTGCTAGTGTCGGGTACAAGCAATATACGTAAACCATTAGATAATGTAAATTGCTCTGGTAATGTATGGTTTGTAGGAACACTAGCCAAATCTACTGGAGGTAAGTACTTTTTCACTTCCTGTGTCGTTACAGATACACCAGAGGCAAAATTTTCTGTGTTACGTTTGGAGTGTACCTTGCCATCATTCCCTTTTGCTGTTACTTGAGTCGGCTTAAAAAAGCCCACTGTACGTGCTTCTTGTTTGAGGTATTTTTTTGCCACACGCTGCACATCTTGCGCTGTGACTTGGCGAATGGCTGTCAAGTATCGGTCTGTATAGCGATAATCACCACTCATTGTCTCATCATTACCCAATTGCAATGCCAGATTTGTCATATCACGGTTACTCAAAAGAAAAGATGCTTCTAACTTCACCTTTGCTCGATTGAGTTCTTCTGTTGTGACTCCTTTTTTGGTCAGTTTGGCGATCGCACTTTTTACAACTGAATCAATTTTTTTCAAGTCTTGATCAGGATCTGCTGTCACCAACAACTCATACCAGCCTAATTCCATCAAGTTAACTGCAGTTGCTGAAACATCACTTGCTAAACCTGATTCTACCAATGCTTGCTCAAGGCGAGAATTCCGTCCGTCTGTTAAAATCCGATCCATCAAATCCAGTGCTGGTACATCCGGGTGATTCACATCTGGTAACGGATAGACAGCTTGCAGTAACGCTCCTGCTCCTGGTTCGCGTAATACTATAGGATTTCTGCGTTCTGACTCCTCAACAGAAGTCGCCCCAAGTCGGGAAACCAACCCACGGCGATCTCTCGTCTTGACTCCCGACTCCTGACTCTTAGGTATTTTCCCAAAAATTTCTTCAACTGCTTCGAGGGTTGGTTCAGTTTGAAAATCCCCAACAATCACTAAAACAGCATTGTCAGGAGTGTAGAAATTACGGTAGTATTTCTCCACCTGCTCTAAATCAAACTTTTGTACATCAGCTTTAGTACCACCAATAGGCAGCCCGTAAGTATGGTTGGGAAACGCCGAGCGCATGACCGCACTGTTTAAGCGATAGTCGGGACTATTTTCGTAACCTTGCAACTCGGAAATCACAACTCGCTTTTCGCTTGCGAGTTCAAGAGCATCAATGCGAGCATTTTGCATTCTATCTGCTTCTAGCGTCAGCAAAGCCATAAGCTTGTCGCGCTCTGCTGTATTGTAGTATGCCGTTTGGTCATAACTCGTGAAAGCATTTGAGTTACTGCCCAAAGCACTTAACAATCGCCCAAATTGAATTGGACGATTTTTGGTCCCTTTAAACATCATGTGCTCTAACTGGTGGGCAATACCATTCAATCCGGGTTCTTCGTTACGTGAACCCACCTTGTACCAGACTTGGACAGTCACCACTGGGCTGGAGTGGATTTCTTTAGTCAAGACAGTCAGACCATTGTCTAACATTGTCTTGTGGACATTTTCAGTCAATGAATATGGCTCTGTTTTTTTTGAAACAATAATTTGATGTGAACTTGACCATGAGGAAGTGGTTGTTATCTGGCTATAAGAAAAGTCATCTCCAAGGAACAACACTGTCATGAGCGAAAAAATTAACAGTAATAAAGGAAAACGATATCGATGCACTTTGGTAAACACGTACATGAATTTTACTACGTTGTCCGTAAAGAAGATTACGTATTTTTTTATTTGATTGAATATAATTTAGTTTTTCTGAGCGGTATGTGATCTTGACAACACGACAGACAAAAAAGAGAAGAAAAAATTATTCTACAGATAAAAAATCAGAAATTCAACTAGGAGAGTTTTGTTAATAAGCGGATGAATTCGAGGGGCAAATTATCAGTATCTGCAATAAAAGTTACTTCATAAATTTGATGACCTATCTGCTGCTGTGTCGGTTCTAAAAGAATTTTCAGTGGTTGTAGCAGGTCAGGGTTACTTCTTGATAACACCAAAAAACGTTCTTTTAAATTTGTTAACCAGCTAGATAAATCTGGTGTTATTTCAGTTAAATCGAATGAAAGATGGTAGTACCCCACGTAGTGTTCATCTGCAAATGCATCTGGGGCAGTTTTTGGTTGAGGGATTTGGATCAGTTCAATTCTGCCGTTGAGTCCTTCCATCCAACATGCAAGAGTGTAGCCTGTTGTGAAGCGCTCACAGACTGTAAACCCCAGCTGTTCGTAGAAGGCGATCGCCAGATGAATATTCGCGGTACGGATAGAAGCGTGATGCATATTTTATGTCCTTTGTCAATTGTCATTTGTGAGCTAGTGGTGCAAGAAGGTTTCCTTCTGTCACGGCGACTAGCATACCCGATAGCCGTAAGGCGTGGCGTCAGCCATAGGATCCTTTGCCAAACTATTAAAGACAAAGGACAAAGGACAAATGACAATTGACAACTACTCAAATAACCTGAAATAAGGATAGCGCACTGGTACACCAGGCTCTTTTTCCAAATCGAAATTAATCACGTCCCAACGGGGATCTTCCGAAGGCTCAGGGCTAAACTCCACAGGTAAACCATAAAGTCGCGCCGAAGTCGCCTCGGACTGTCCAGAACGCCAGTGAGTGCTACGCTCTAGATACCCACTCATCAATTCCTGATAGCGTCTAGCAATAACTACCTGTGTTGCTCGATAGCCTTGGGTATAAAGCTTATCTAGTGCTTCATGAATTTCAAACCGAATGCCATCGGGATGAGTATGTTGCCGATACCAGTCGCCATTCCATCTTCGCCAATGACGCCCTGACTGTAGATGGATTAATTCCCCATTTTTGGGATTCGCTTCAAATGCACCGTGACGCGGACATAAATAAGTGTCGGTTAGTGTCAAAGCCGGTATTGTTTGACGACAGTGGGGACACTGAATTTCTGGACCGAATATGGGGTACTGCAAGCCTGGATTCATCATGAAGTGCGTACAAACATATTTTTGTCTTCACCAGTAGTGTTGGTTCCTTTTACACTTCTGCTCCACCTCGTTGGACACTGACTGACTGCCGCCGAGAGCTTATAGGCTCTACACCGTGATATCCTGGTTTTGCAACCTACAAAGGTTGGAGTTCCTCCAGTGTTCTTGGGTACCATAGCTCTATTCTACCGTGTCTATCGCTTCCTACTGGTCTTCTCCTGATATTTCTCAAGCTGCCTTCATTGCAGCGAATGCTATTGTTATGGGTTCAGTCAAAATTGCAGCAGGGGTCAGTATATGGTACGGAGCTGTTGTGAGAGGAGATGTGGAATCTATAGAAATTGGTGAATGTACAAACATTCAAGATGGAGCTATATTACACGGTGAACCTGGGTTACCCACGGTGTTAGAAGATCATGTGACTGTAGGACATCGTGCTGTCGTACATTCCGCCTACATTGAACACGGCAGCTTGATTGGAATTGGCGCAGTTGTTCTAGATGGGGTACGGGTGGGTACTGGTAGTATTATTGGTGCAGGTGCAGTTGTCACCAAAGATGTACCGCCCTTATCCCTCGTTGTGGGTGTTCCTGGCAAAGTTATCCGCCAAATTTCTGAAGATGAAGCAGCAGAATTGATTGAACATGCCCAACGTTACAAAAAGTTAGCGTTGGTTCATGCTGGTAAGGGTACGGATATTGGGTTCCGGATACCGGAGTGAGGGGACTAGGGGACTAGGGGACTAGGGGACTAGGGGACTAGGGGACTAGGGGACTAGGGGTAATAATTAATGACTGATGATTCAAAGTGTAAATATTTTTTACGAATTGTTTGGGAAAGTTGACTGCTTTAGTTAAATATAAATAATGAGAAAAAATTGACAATAAAATAAATAAAGGGGTTGTAAAGATGGATCTTGATCTACGTTTGGTTATCGTTTTAGCACCAGTCCTAATTGCTGCTGGTTGGGCAGTGTTTAATATTGGTGCTGCTGCTCTTAATCAATTACAAAACTTTTTGAATAGAGAAGCTTAAAATCTGATTATTACCGTAAAACACTCAACCGACTGTTTCTCTTTACAAGGACAGTCGGTTTTATTTATGTATGTTGATATTGACATTGTATTGGACTATAAACCTTCTTCCCATTACCCTACACATTTAAAGACCTTTTGTGGATATCGACTCCTTACTTCAGCCCTTCCAACACTTTGGCGTTCACCTTGGATTAGAACGTATTGTCAAGCTGCTAGCGAATCTTGGAAATCCTCATGATCAAGTTCCAGTTGTTCATGTTGCTGGTACTAATGGCAAAGGTTCTGTTTGTGCTTACCTCAGCTCTATCCTTACCAAAGCAGGTTATCGCACTGGACGCTACACTTCACCTCATTTGGTAGATTGGACGGAACGCATTTGCTTCAACGAACAGCCAATTTCCTCAGAGGAATTTTGCCAATTATTACTGCAAGTGAAAGCAGCAATTACCCCAGGAGAATCACCAACTCAATTTGAAGTCATTACCGCAGCAGCTTGGTTATATTTTGCACAGCAGAAAGTAGATGTGGCGGTGGTAGAAGTTGGATTAGGAGGACGCTTGGATGCAACAAACGTCTGCTCGAATCCTCTCGTCACCATTATCACCTCCATTAGTCGTGAACATTGGCAGGTTCTCGGTTCTACTGTTGCTGAGATTGCCAGAGAAAAAGCTGGTATTCTTAAACCTGGATGTCCTGCGGTTGTGGGACCATTACCAAAGGAAGCAGAAGAAGTTGTGCTCACGCGTGCTTTAGAATTGCAATGCCCTGTGATTGCGCCTCAACCTTCCCGTCAAATTGCTTCAGGATGGGCAGAGTATCAAACAATTTATCATTCAAAACTCATTAAATATCCCCTACCGCTACAGGGACAGATTCAGTTAACGAATTCAGCTTTGGCTAATCGTGCTATAGAAATTCTACAAGCGCAGGGTTGGCAGATTTCTGAGGAAGCCATTATTCAAGGAATGGCAAATACAAAATGGCTGGGGCGAATGCAATGGACAACTTGGAAAAACCATAAATTGTTGCTAGATGGCGCTCATAACCCAGCAGCTGCTCAAGTCTTGAGAGATTATGTGGACACGTTAAATATTAAATCGGTTAGTTGGGTGATGGGAATGCTCTCAACAAAAGAGCATGGGGAGATATTCAAAGTTTTACTACGACCAAATGACCAATTATACTTAGTGCCAGTACCAGATCATAGTTCAGCAAATCCTGGGGAACTAGCAGAACTGGCTCAAAGTATCTGCCCAGAATTGAGTTTTTGTCATACTTACCCAGAATTATTATCAGCCCTTTCGGCAGCTTTTGCTTCAAGAGATAATTTGGTGATTTTGTGCGGTTCGCTATATCTAGTTGGGCATTTTTTAGGAAGCACAGAGGTAAGAGTAGATTATTCTTAATTGCTTAAACCATTTTAAACATTTAAGTAAGAGCATTATTTGCTCTAGATGCAGTTCAGTTTCTAAGGGAGGTTCGTCGCTGTACAAATCACCTGGAGGAAGGATAAGTAGTTCAACCTTAAAAAACTTAAAATGTAATTTGATGAGATTGCTTCCCTCCACTGCGTTTCGGTCGCAATGACATTTCACGTTTAATTAGGTTGAGCTACTTAACATCTTCTGGGATATCTTGGAGAGTGTCTAATTCCTTGGCTAGGGACATGGCTTGGGGTGCAGCATTACTGTTTTATGGGTTTATTTTAGCGCTGTCATGGTGAGGCGATCGCCGTCCTTATAACGCTTCCATTAACGTCTGGTTTTGCTCATCCGTACCAACCGTAATCCGTAGCTTATCTTCTAACCCAGGTTGCTTAAAGTAACGCACCAAAATTCCTCGTTCTTTCAGAGCCAAGTAAACAGACTCTGCATTTCCTTCTGGAGGAGTTGCCAAAACAAAGTTAGCCTCAGAATCAAGGACTCTCCATCCCAGATTCTTCAAATCTAGTGTTAGCTTTGTCCGCGATATTTTCACTTTTTCTGCACAAGCATTCTTGTAGGCTTGATCCCGCATTGCAGCTGTACCCACTGCTATGGCGATCGCATCAATGTTGTAACTGTCTTTTACCTTAAATAATCCAGCCAGTAATTTTGGATTTGCTACTCCAAAACCCAGCCGCAAACCTGCCAATGAATACCCTTTGGACAAAGTACGTAACACAATCACGTTCTCGAATTCTTGCACCAACGGTAACGCCGTATACTTAGCAAAGTCAACGTAAGCCTCATCAACCGCAACAATTCCTGACACTTGCTGCGCCAATTCCCGCAGATCATCTAAAGGTACCACATGACCAGAAGGACTATTCGGAGAGGCAATAAACGTAATTGCTCCATTAGCCGCAACCAGATCCTTGATTGGTAACTCAAAGTTATCTAGGTAAGGAAGCTCAACCACTGATGCTGGTTGCATAGCTGATAAAGTCCGATACAGAACATAAGTTGGTGTGGGATACACAACTTTGCGCTCACTCCCCTCCGCACAGGAACGCACCAGCACATTCAGCAAATCATCGCTCCCATTCCCCACAATCACCCAATCCGCAGGTACTCCTAACGCATCACTGACTGCTTGACAAAACTCTCTTGCAAATGGATCAGGGTAGCGTCGTAACCACTCACCATCTAAATTGTGCAGCACCTCCATTGCTTTTGGGGAAGGCGGATAGGGATTTTCATTTGTGTTAAGTTTGATAATTTTTGTTCCTGGTTTCGGTTGTTCACCAGGAATGTAGCCAGTCATAGCATCAATGGCAGGACGAAAGTAGCTCATAATAAATGGTGGGACGATAACCTTAGTATTGGGTTCTGATGACAAATTAGTTTGGTTTACTATCAGCATGGTGAGTAACCTGATTCAGTATCCGGACACCTGAAGGCGTCTGCGCCCCGCGCGATCGCACACCATTGAATCTTGAAATTCTTTCGCGTTCATAACGACAGTTTATGCTGTGGTTACGACAACTTGTGCGTTCATAACGACAGTTTATGCTGTGGTTACGACAGCTTGTGCGTTCATAACGACAGTTTATGCTGTGGTTACGACAGCTTGTGCATTCATAACGACAGCTTATGCTCTCTACCTGCTATTCCATTCGTTTGCTGCATCCTCCACAGCTTTATCTACTGTCTTCTCACCCAGCATAGCTGCTTGCAAGTTCTCGTAAATTGCCTTTTGCAAGCGTTTTATATCCTTAAGCCTGGGAGTTAATATCTCTGCTTGTCGCAGTTCTTGTGCGCTGATAACTCGCGCTTTATCTAAAGTCGAGGCGTTCGCGGGTACGTCTTTGAAGTAGCTGTCAGCAAGGGACTTCACTGTGGATGGGAGAACATTCGCTGCTTTAGCAAAGGTGAGCTGGTTCTCGTCATTTGTCAGAAACAAGGCAAATTTGAGAGCAGCGTCCGGTTGCTTGCTGTCACGAGGAATCACAACGTTCATGACAGCGACATTTTTTTTACCATTATCACCAATAACTTGCGGTGCGGTGGCGGAAACTTTGGCTATGGCTGGCGCATTTTTAGCAATGTTCTCAAGAAATTCTCCACCAGAAAACAGAAACGCTGTTTCTCCAGCTTGATACAAGTCAATTGCACGACGATGCCCTTGTGTCAATATTTCTTTAGGGAGAAGCCCTTTTTTATATAAGTCTACCCAATACTGAAACGCCGCTTTACCTTGTGGGGAGTTAAAAGCTGCTTTACCTTCAGCATCTACTAGAGTCACCCCCATTTGTACAAAGGACTCTAACACCTCTCCAGTATCTTGAGGAACAAACGTCAGAAAAAAGGCATATTTACCAGTTTTGTCCTTCATTTGTTGAGCCACCTGCGCTAATTCAGTGTAGGTGACAGGTGATTTCTTGATACCTGCCTGTTTTAAGAGATCAGTGTTATAAATGGTTAGTTGCGTGGTGAGGTACCAGGGAATCCCAAAACTCTTGCCATTGAGCGTACTAGCTTTCCAAATATTCGGTAAATAGGAGGAACGTACTTCATTTGGGATTTTTGCATCTAAATCTAACCAGGCATTTCTTCCTGCAAGTTGGGAAGCAAAATCTGGATTGAGATTGACAACATCAGGTGGTGTTTTTGCGGAAACAGCCGTTAAAATTTTGCTCTCCATTGCAGTCCAAGGCACATCAACCCAAGTCACTTTTATACCAGGATTTTGTGATTCAAAGGATGTCATTAAGCTTTTAAAGTAGTTAGTGAATTGAGGTTGGAGTTGCATTGTCCAAAATTCAACATTTGCGATCCCTGATGATCCTTGTTTTGTGGTGGTACCAATATTGCCTGTACCACAGCTAACAATCCAACTAGTCAATACACCGAGTAATACCCAAACAATTAATTTTTTGAACTTTTGAATGAACTTTTGAATTCTAACCATCATGCTTGTACTTTATTTAACTCTATCAGGGTAAGGTACTTAGGCAACTGAACAGTAAACAGTACACAGTGAGCAGTGAACAGTGAACAAAAAACTGATGACTGATAACTGGTAACTGATAACTGATAACTGATAACTGTTAATATCATTTCATTTTTAAATTGGCAATCCAACGGGAAAAACTCTAGTGAAACTATTCAATAACTTATTTGGTAAATTCCAGAAAGGAGTTGGCATAGAACTGTCACCACAACGTGTGAATTTAGTTCAGTTGCGTAAGCTCAGCCAAGGTTTAAAACTAGAAACTCTAACATCGGTGTCTGTTCCGGAAGGGGTTTTCGTCAATGGTCAAATCATTGACTCTTCAACAATGGCGCAATTCATTCAGCAAGCGCTAACTGAAAGTAAAATCAAAGCTTCTCGTGTCGCTACTGCTGTACCAGGGCGAGAATCCATTATACGCATAATATCTGTGCCAGCCGAGTTAGACGATAAAGAACTACGGGAGATGGTCCTAAACCACGAAGCTGGTTTGCATTTACCTTACCCTCGTGAAGAGGCTGATTTAGATTATCAGAAACTTGGGTACTTTATAGATGAAGATGGCATTGAAAAGGTACAGATACTTTTAGTCGCTACACGCAAGGAAATTACTGACACATATATAAAGACATTTGAGCAAGCAGGATTGCAAATCGATGTTTTAGAAATTAACTGTTTGGCTCTCATTCGCACAATTCGCGAACAACTTCGACAATTTGGAACACAAGAAGCAGTCGTGCTTGTGGATATAGAATTCGACTGTACAGAAATAGCGATTGTTGTGAATGGAGTGCCACAATTCTCGCGTACAGTTCCTATTGGAATATATCAAATGCAAACTGCCTTATCTGAGGTAATGAGCTTACCCGTTTCACAAAATATAGAAGAGTTTTATGAAATATCTATTCCTTTAACTTCTATAGATGAAGGAAAAACTGACGTTCATGATGACATTCATGAAATCAATCCAGGTATGACAGCAATGATGAAAGTATTGGGAGAACTCACAGATGAACTGCGCCGTTCTATCAATTTTTATCTCAACCAAAATGAAAATTTTGAGGTAGCACAGATTATGCTAGCTGGACCAGGAAGCGGACTGGGACAACTCGATGAGTTTTTTACACAACGATTGAATTTGCCAACTTCTCAAATCGATCCAGTAGCAGCTTTGTCATTGCAAATTGACGAACAGAGATACTCCGCAGTGGAACGTTCTGGATTGGGAATAGTGCTTGGTTTAGGAATGCGAGAGGCAGAATAAAGTCAAAAGTCAAAAGTGAAGAAAATAAATGTAGTGGTTGCAAGTATTCTGCCAATGTCCAACATATACGCTTAAAGCGTGACAACTCATAAAAAATGTACAGTATAGATATTAACTTTCTCAAAGACCGCCAAACTGACCAAAAGAATTTTGAAAAGAAACGACCAGGAATATCTCTACCTACTGGCAATTTAGCCCCAGTTTATATAGGACTAGTAGTTGCTCTCTTTTTCCCAGCTATAGTGGGTACTAGTTGGTGGTTTTTGCAAACGAAAGATAGTGCATTAGAGCAGAAGATAGCACAACTAGAACAGGAAAACAAAAGATTAGAAGTCGGGATAGAAAATATTAAAAAAATCCGAGAAGAAACGAAAACAATTCATCAGGAAACTCAAGCTTTAGTAAGTGTTTTTGACCAGATTCGCCCTTGGTCAGCGATGTTGCAAGAGGTGCGCGATCGCATACCTACAACAGTGCAAATTGAGAGTATCAAACAAATGACACCTACTGCACTCACAGGAGGACAGCCAGCACCTAATCCTGCTGGAGGTTTAGAAATCTCTGGGTTTGCTCGCTCGTTTAGCGATGTCAACGATTTCACGTTGACTTTGCAACAGTCTCGTTTCTTCAAAGCTACACAAACAAAAATTATGACAGCACAGTTAGTAGATGCACCGCTACCACCCAGCGCTCAATCTACTCATAGCTCACAAATCAAATCACCTCAAATCGTTAAATATACAATTCAATCTAGTTTGAGTGATATTCCCGCCTCTGAATTGATTCGTGAGTTGGAGCAAAAAGGCACAGTAGGACTCGTTACTCGGATTCGTAGTATGCAACAGATAGGAGTCATTGCAAGATGACGCTGGGTGATGATTTTAATTTTGTAGAAGACACGGAATTTCATACAACTTTCTCAAGTCAACCTGTTGTTTTTGGCATCACCCTAACACCAAAAGTTAGCGGCATTATCTTAGGGGTTTTAGGAATTGCAGGAGCAGCTTATATAGCGATGAATTTTGTGTTTCCATTATTGGATTCTATTCAACAGCAGGAAACAAAACAGAACGAATTACAGCAGGCTATTGACCAAAAAAAATCTTACATTAAACAAATTGACAAAGTACAACAGGAGCAAGCGCTTGCCAAACAGCAACAACTCCAGGTTTTAGCTTTATTTGCTAATGAGAAAACTTTGGATACTCTCCTGCTGGATTTAAATCGCTTAGTTGAATCTAGTAACACTCAAATTCTCAAGAATGCAGTGAGAGCTAAACTGAAGAAGTATGTGCCTTCTGGAAAAGCTGAACCAATTACTGATGGTAGTTTTGGATCATTGGTGAATGGGAAATTAAAACGCAGCAGTATCAATATTGAAATTCTAGGAACTTACGAACAAACACAATCTATTTTCCGCAATATAGAGCGGTTACAACCTTTGTTGATTGTGAGAGATTATCAATCAAGTTTGTCACCGGAATCTGTCACTCAACAGGATAAAGTTTTGGTACGTAGGGTTGGACCAACACTGATTAGTACATCTTTTCAGTTACAGGCATTAATGCCACTGAGTCAAGAGGAAATTGCAGCGGTGAAAGCAGTGCAATCAAAGATTAAGTAGCATTTGGCAGCAGCAATGTATCCTCAATCTCCTGGCGAGCTTCCCGACTTACGTAGCAATCGCTGTTGAGGCAATCAACTAGCAGTTTATTAGCATCGTAGTACTGCTTCAGGAGTTCCTCTTGAGCATCAGTGAATTGCCAATCATGACCAATATTACGATGTTCAATCATTACGGCTCTAAGTTGTTCAGTCCAAGTTGAACCGTTTTCCTGCCACCATTGTTTGTATACTTCTTTGTCTTCTGGGTTGGGCAGTTGGTCTTTGAGTCGTTGGAGCGATCGCCTTAACTCTGGGTTTTGGTCGAGGGCTCGGGCTCGGTCGAGGGCAAGGTCGAGGGCGAGGTCTCGGGCGAGGGCGAGGGCGAGGGCGAGGTCGAGGTTTTGGTAGAATGCTCGAATAGCAGCAGGTTTATAACGCGCCTCTACAGACTTTGACTTTTGCTCAAGCCAAATGAGAAATTGCAGCAATTTTTCATCTTTTGCTAAAAGAGCATCAATTTGGCGTTTCATTGACTTTAAAATGATGCTAGATCTATTTCATGAGCATCTGCGTCAGGCACGGCAGATTTTCAACTACTATGTTGTAGCAGTTGCACTTTCCCTTGGTATCAGCGTAATTGGTGCTGGGCTTTTGATTTCTGGTAAAGCCTCTGAAGGGAGCGTCACTACCGCTACCGGCTTAATTTCAACAACCCTTTGCTCTCAAATCGCCAAAGAATCGGGTGAGAAATTAGAGGAACTAAGGGAGGATCTCAAAGCTTTGCGTCCTTCCTCAGATACCTAATTTATTTTATCGGTGTAAGAGGAGCGATCTCGCCCCTCAGATTCCCGTTCCCAAGTCGGGCGCATTTCCTTACAACAAGCGAGCCTCCCAAAGGGAGGAGCTTCGCTTACGCTCACCACAACTTCATCTGTACGATATTAAACAATGCTAAATTACCGCTGCAAGAGGTTTCTTCCCTACTTTCCCACCAATGGCAACAACAGAGTGACAAAATAATAAACCAAAGGAGCAGTGAAAATATAGCTATCTGTACGATCCAAGATACCTCCATGACCAGGAATTAACTGCCCTGAATCCTTTACCCCAGCATCACGTTTGAGCATAGATTCGGTCAAATCACCCAATAAACCAGCAATGCCAATCAGCAAACCTATTGCGACACCAGTAAAGGCGAATTTAGACCAATTGAGATAATATGCTGCAATGACAGCGACGATAACACTGGCAGCAATACCAAAAACAGCTCCTTCGACTGTTTTTTTAGGACTAATATCTGATAAAGGGGTTTTCCCAAAAAATTTACCCACGATGTAAGCACCAATGTCAGTAGCCCAAATACACACGAAGGTGAGTGCTGTTCCTGTGAGACCTTGGGGTAAAGAGGCAAAGTCTTGGTGTACTATATTTGTCCAAATTGTGGACAGGTAATCACTAACAGGTAGATTGCTGATAGTTGTACCGTCGAGCGATCGCAATCGTACCCAGTAACTCGGCAGATACCCAGTATAAAATAACCCCAAAATAGAAGCGGCAATATCCGCAATTGTTGCCATTTTTGGCTGAAACAGCAGATAAAAACAAATAAAAGTACCAGCCACGGGCATCACAGCATCTGCTAAGTCTCCATCCAAAGTGCAAATGATCAGCAAGACTTGGCTGACAAACATGGTAGTTTTAGCAGCCGGAGCCATGCCTTTTGCTCGCACCAAATCAAAATATTCTAATTGACCGAGAAAAATGATAACCGCAAATAAAAGAGTATAATACCACCCACCTAAAAGAGTTGCAGTCAAAGCAAGGGCTATTGCAATAATTCCACTAACAATCCGAGACCAAGGCATGGGCAAAAGAAGGAAAAAATGAAGAGTGAAAAATGAAGATTGAAGATTGAAGACATTTTTGCATCTTCGTTTCTTCGTACCTCTTTCTTCTTATTTTGTTTTCTAATCTAGTTTCTCACCACTGAGAATAAAAATGGGATTGACAGCAGCAAAAGTCTGAGAAGAACCTCGCGTCTCCAAACGGTTCACCGCCGACTGGATGACTTCAATATTTCTCGCTTGCAAATGGGCAAAGCTTTGAGAAATAGCATACAGACTTTCTAGATTAGCAGCTGTGGCGACAACTCGACCTGAGGGTTGTAAGTAATGCCACACTGCTTTCATGATTTCTTGGATGGGACGTCCTCCCTCAATACAAATGCGATCAGGAACAATTTTTAAGTTATGCAAACACTCAGGAGCACTCCCTTCAATGACTTCGACATTCTTGACTTCAAAGCGATCGCAGTTGCGGCGAATCAAGTTGGCGACTTCTTCATCTCGTTCTACAGCCACGATCTGTCCATTTGGGCATAGTAACCCCACTTCTATTGGAATTGTTCCTGTCCCTGCGCCAATGTCCAATAACACGGTGTTCGGTAAAAGACGCAGTTGAGCAAGCAGTAACAGTCGAATTTCTCGCTTGCTGAGGGGAATTCCTGGTAAGCGTTCAAACAAATCATCTGGAATACCAGGACTAATGTAAGGCCAAAGTTGGGAGGGCATAGGCAATTTCCGGACGAATGGTCAACGCGGATGCCAATGGGGCATTGAATATCTTGAGAAAACATCTTGGACTAAGTAAAGCGAAGGATCATGACTTGATTCAACGTATTAGTGGTTGCTTGACACAACCGTTAAGGCTTGACCTTAAGAATCTGCGTCCATACCCGTAGGATTGGGCGTAGAGTTGTCAAACAATATATGTTAAAGATATATATCTGCCGAGGTTAGGAAAATACAATAAATAAAAAGGCTTTAAATTTCTATTCATAAGTAATTGTAATGAATGGTCAAGTATTAGGCGATCGCTACGAGATACAGCAGCAATTAGGAAAAAAGGCTGGGCGACGGACGCTTTTAGCTCGTGATCTGCTGACAGGTGAAATGGTGGTTGTCAAGTTACTGTCTTTTAGCAGTGACTTTGAGTGGGATGATCTCAAGCTGTTTGAGCGAGAAGCTGAAACTCTAAAAAAGATAGCACATCCCTCTATTCCTCGCTATTTAGACTATTTTGAGGTCAATTCATCAAATATCAAAGGATTTGCTCTTGTACAAACTTATATTCCAGCACAAACGTTAGAGCAATACATCAAAGCTGGGCGTACTTTTACAGAAGCAGAAGTTAAACAAATAGCTAAAGCACTTTTAAAAATTCTCATTTACTTACATGAGCAAAAACCTCCTACAATCCACCGAGATATTAAGCCTAGTAATATTTTGCTGACAAATCGCTCTGGCAATAGTGTAGGTCAAATATATTTGGTAGATTTTGGCTCGGTGCAGACTGTAGCAGCTGGTGAAGGTGGGACAATGACTGTAGTAGGAACTTATGGTTATATGCCACCGGAGCAGTTTGGTGGACGCACGGTTCCTGCATCTGATCTCTACAGCTTGGGTGCAACTTTAATTTATTTAGTCACAGGGACACAACCAGCAGATTTACCTCAAAAGGACTTACGGATTCAATTTGAGCAAGCAGCAATTTTGAGTTCTACTTTCACTGAGTGGTTGAAGTGGATGAGCGAACCTCGTTTAGAGCGACGGTTGAGTTCTGCACGTGAAGCACTCGCAGCTTTGGAACATCCACTACTTTTGCAACATCCGTACCCAAAAGAAATGCACCTCACAGACTGGATTAGAGGGACTTGGTATTGGAACGGTTACTATTGGATCAGTAAGGTTCAAGAACAGCAAACACAAGTTGTTCCGCAAAAGTTTAACAGAACACAAGAGTCTGGACGTCATAGTTTAACCATGAAAATGACGAAACCAGCAGGAAGCAAAATCATACTGGAGAAAGATGAAAATTCTTTAGATATTCTCATTCCACCGACTGGTTTTCAGCCATCGATGACGTTCATGGTTTTGTTTGCTATTTCTTGGAATTCTTTTATTCTTTTTTGGACAATTAACGCCCTTGCTGCACCTTTTCCAGCAAACATACCCTTTGCTTTATTCTCGCTTCCCTTTTGGGGTGCTGGTTTTCAGATGTTGTCTTGGATTCTCTTTCCTTTGTTCAGACGGACTCGACTTCGTTTAAATCAGGAGAAAATTGCCTTCAGTTGGGATTTTTTTGGCTTGAAATTCAATCGTGTTGCTTCAGCACGAACACAGCATATCACTAAGTTAGTGTACTTGCCGAAGACGTTTACAACAAACTCTGAGGGGAACAGAGTTGAAATACCACCTCAATTAATTATCTGGGCGGGAGTGCATAAGTATCAGCTTGGTGGTAGTCATGGTCCTATTAAGTCTGAACCGGAAATTGAATGGCTCGCTCATGAATTAAGCAATTGGTTGGGTTTACCGCTGACGCAAGATTGAAAATAGCAGGGAGATGAGGGGGATAAGGGAAAGAAGATTTTTATGCTCACGAATGAACGCAGTTCATAATGGCTACTTATTCGTTAATTTTTTTATGTAACGTTTAATTGCGGTATCGTAAAGCAAAGAAGTTTGGTTCTTGTGAGTCAAGCTATGAGCCAATCTGATGTTACCCATACCCAAGCTACCAACCTGATTCATCACGAACCAATTCATCTCCCTCGCTCGATCCAACCTCATGGTGTACTACTGGCGCTTAGTCCTCAGCTAAAAATCCTACAGGTCAGCAATAATACTCAGGAATTTTTGGGCAAAGAGCCACACCATCTACTTGGTCAACCTCTGGACACTCTGCTTAACGCAGAACACGTGAAAGCTATTGAGCAATCTTCTCAACAGGAGGGAGGTTGTGTCAATTCCTTCAAGCTGTCAATTCAGACATTGAAAGGTGAGCAATACTTTGACAGCATTGCTCATCGTACAGGAAATACTGTGATTCTTGAGCTAGAACCAACTGATTCTCTTAAGCAGATCAGCTTTTTGAGCTTCCATGCTTTGGCGGGAGAGGCGATCGCCAAAATGAGAAACACATCAAACCTCACAGATTTTTTACATCTCGTCGTATCCGAAGTGCAAAAAGTCACAGGTTATGATAGGGTGATGGTCTATCAATTCGACCAGATGGGAGCAGGTTCCGTAGTTGCCGAAGTCAAACGAGAGGATTTATCACCATTACTAGGGCTACATTATCCGTCTACGGATATCCCCCAACAAGCCAGGGAGTTGTATAAGCGCTGTCTACTTCGATTCATTCCCGATATAAATGCCCAACTTGTAGAACTGATTGCGGCTGAAAATCCCGAAATGCATTCTACACCTGTTGACTTAAGCTTATCTGTACTTAGGAGTACTCACCCGTGCTGTGTTGAATATCATCAAAACATGGGTGTAGCGGCAATCCTGATTATAGCGCTCATCAAGGAGCAAACACTTTGGGGATTGATTTCCTGCCATCATCAAACACCCAAGCATATTCCTTATGAAATGCGGAAAATCTGCGAGTTTTTAGGACAGATTGTGTCGTTGGAATTAGAACACAAAGTCAATCAGTCTGAATTAGACTATAAAATCAAGCTTCAATCGCTACAGGCAGATTTCATAGAGTCTATATCTAAAGCAGGCAACTTTAGAGAAGCGCTTGTCTATCCTAAGCCTCGTTTGCTGGATGTCGTCAATGCTCAAGGAGCAGCCGTTTGTTTAGATAATGACATTACGCTTGTTGGTACAACACCAAATATTGAGGAAGTTCGCACCCTTATTGAATGGGTAGATAGTCAAATTAGTGATAATCTGTTTTCCACGGATTCTCTGCCTAAACTCTACCTAGAGGCTATTGCTTTTAAAGATAATGCAAGTGGTTTGCTGCTGTTGCGAATTTCTAAAGTTCGACGCTATTACATCCTGTGGTTTCGTCCCGAAGTTATCCAAACAGTAAACTGGGCAGGTCAATCGAACGAATCAATTCAGGTTAATGCTGATGGTAGCATGACCCTTTGTCCGCGAGTATCTTTTGAACTGTGGCAAGAAACAGTGCGCCTAACTTCGCTCCCATGGAAGTCGTGTGAACTTGACAGTGCGATCGCCCTGCGGAATGCAATTGTGGGCATTGTACTTTCTAAGGCAGATGAATTAGCCAAAATTAATCAAGAGTTAGAGCGCAGTAACCACGAACTCGCATCTTTCGCTTTCGCTGCTTCTCATGATTTAAAGGAACCTTTGCGCGGTATTTACAATTACTCAAATGTTTTGCTGGAAGATTACGCTCCACGACTAGATGAGGATGGAGTTGAGTACCTACAGACCGTGGTATCCTTATCCATACGTATGGAAACTCTGATTAACTCACTCCTGAGACTTTCCCTGCTGGGACAAAGCCAACTCAACCTGCAAGCAACTGACTTCAACGAATTGCTCCACCAAGTGATTGATGTTATACGTGCCAGTCGTTCGCCAGCTCAGTTAGATCTTCGTATTTCCAAACCTTTGCCAACGATTGAATGTGATCCAGTTCTCGTGAGCGAAGTCTTTAGTAACTTGATTATCAATGCATTTAAATACAATGATAAGCCAGACAAATGGATTGACATTGGTTATTTGGATATTAATGAACAGGTAGAAAAAGGGTTGCTCCAACAGCAACAGCAAACCTCAGTCCCTGTTGTCTTTTATGTACAAGATAACGGCATTGGTATTCCAGAACATCACCACCAAACAATTTTCCGACTCTTTAAACGGCTCCACTCTCAAGAAAAGTACGGTGGGGGTACAGGTGCTGGATTAGCCATTTCTAAGAAGATTGTTGAGCGCCACGGTGGTCATATTTGGGTTGAATCGACTGTAGGCATTGGCTCGATATTCTATTTTACGCTTTCATGATGTAAAATTACATTACAAAAAATTTCTTTTTGATACGATTTTTGAAGTGATGACCGTAAAACTCAATGAACCATTGCTGGTTGTTGAGGACAGCAATGAGGATTTTAGGATGCTGCAACGCTTTATGCGGCGGATGGCTGTCCCGAACCCCATATATCGCTGTACTAATGGGGATGAGGTTTTAGACTTTCTCTATCAAGAGGGAAATTATCAAGATCCTAACGTAGCACCAAGACCTTCTGTTATTCTTCTTGACCTAAATTTGCCAGGAATTGATGGTCGTGACATCCTGGAACGACTCAAGCAAGATAGGAGCTTTAGGGAAATCCCCGTCATTGTTTTCACTACATCATCTAACCCAAGAGATATTGAACTGTGCTACCAGAAAGGTGCAAACGGCTATCTCATCAAGCCAATGGATGCTCAAGAACTGCAAAAGACGATTCAGGCTTTTGTAGATTACTGGTTGGAGGTAAATACTTTCCCAAGTACAGGTTAATGTATGTGTTTCAATATATGTTTCAAATTCTCGTGACATACTCCCACACTGAATGAGTACATTACAGTGTGGGCTTCTCAACCAATCCGGCTATTGCTTAGGAGGCGTTGAGCTTTAAGAACGGAATGCCCTACCGCTCTCTCTTACAAAGCTTGGATCGGAGGAAGCCTCCGCTCCAACTTTGCGCTTTTTTTTATATTTATCGCTGCATTGTGGTCACGGTCAAGACTGCAACCACATTGGCATGAGTGCCATCTTTCATGCAGCTTTTTAGGAACTTTCATTCCACAACTAGAACAATCTTGAGAAGTACCAGAAGCATTCACAGCAATCACCAACAAACCAGCATTCTCGGCTTTGTTTGATAGTATCGATAGAAAGCTTGACCATCCAGCGTCATGTATAGATTTAGCTAGTCTTGATTTTGAAAGTCCTTTTATGTTCAAATCTTCGTGAACAACAACATCATGTTTTGACAACAATTGTTTTGCTGTTTTGAAGTGAAAATCTTTACGTTTGTCAGCAACTTTTTTGTTTTGCTTACCCAACTGCTTAACAGATTTTTTCCTACGATTACTACCTTTCTTGCGACGCGAAACACGTTTTTGGATAACACGTAAACGTTTTTGAGACTTTCGGTAGTGTTGAGGAATAGCAACTGTTTCGCTTTCAGAAGTTGTTAAAAACTCTTTTAACCCAAGGTCTATGCCCGTTATCAAATTAGGATTGATATCTGGCTTTACTGTGGGGACAGTTGGATCTTCCAGCGACAAGGTTACATAGTACCCGTCAGCTTTCTTGGTAACTGAAGCAGTTTTAACCTTGAATCCATCAGGAATAGGACGGTGCAAGATTACTTTAATTACTCCCAGTTTTGGCAGAGTTATCAAAGTACCCTGAATGCAATCATCCTTCATCTGAGGATAAGTAAAAGTCCTGTAACGGTCGCGTGGTTTAAACCGAGGTCTACCGCTTCTCTTCCCGTTGCAGTCGCCTATGAGAAACCTGTCAAAAGTCAGTTTTACCCGCTTGACCACATCTTGCAAAACCGACGAATAAACATTGCTGTAGTGAGGGTGAGTTCTCTTGAGATTGGGTAATGTTTTCTTTTGGCTGTAATAATCTGGATTATCCCGCAATTCCGGAATGTGACAAACAAGAGGGCAAGCGTCAATCGAGCACCTGTTTTGCTCATACCAGTCGAAACGTCGAGCCAACAGGTAGTTATATTGAGCGCAAAGCATAGACAGCCATCTGTCTATTTCTTCCGCTTGCTGTTTTGTTGGTCGTAGCTTGTACTGGTAAGCCGTCCTCATTTGTCTATCACCTCCATTATATCTATGATAGCATAAACGTAGTGACGATGTTGTGACAAATGAAAAGTAAATATCTGCAAATACGTATTAGTGAGCGCCGATTAAACAAGCTGAGAACGTTCTCAGCGTTGAAAGATAAGACGATGACTCAAATACTGGAAGACTTCATTGATTCGTTACCCACTTCAGAGATTGGGAATTCCGCGCTAAACGCGCCGCTCCGCTAACAAGCACCCCACTTTCTCGTTGAGTGACAGTCAACATCAAGCGGGGATGCTTTCGTCATTCCCCGCCTTATATCCCGTCACCAAGCTTTCAGCTATGGTGCGGGGCTTACGGCGAAGAAGCTAAGCCTTGTTCTTAAGGCTTAGCGAGAATTCTGATTAGCACAAATCGTAGCAAAATAGTACTATCATTGGGAGTAACTAGTGAGGCTAGCGAGGGTGGCAACCAATTCCACTGGATCAAACGGTTGGGCTAAATGGATTTGAAACCCCTCTGTGATGACTCGTGAGCGCTCCGAATCATTATTGATTAACGCAATCGCTGGGATTTGTCCGCCTTGCTCCACGGAAAGATTTCTTAACTGACGAACCAGAGCATAACAGTCTTCGCTTGATGCTCCAATATCAACGACTAGTGCTTGTGGTGGCTGTTGAAGCAACACTTCGAGTGCTGCGTGAGTTGATGTAACTGTAATGACTTGGGCATTATACTCTTCAAGCACTGTGCGTAGGCGATTACCTATGTCCTGCGGACACGCTCCGCTAACGGTAGAGCTAGCCCCTAAGGGTTCGCTACGCAAACGCTTAACGCGCACCTCAGCCTCAGTCGCCACGACCAATATTCGTAAGCCTTTGAGCCGGAGATAGCCGAACTCGTACTCTGATTTATGGTTCTTACCCCAGTTACACATTAGTTCCGTAATAGGTCGAACCGTCTCACCATATGGTGTGAGTGAGTATTCAACCCGAGGCGGTGTCTCTCGATAAGTTTCTCGACGAATGAGTCCATCTCGTTCCAGTTCACGTAACTTTTGGGTCAAAACCTTTTGGGTAATTCCAGGAATCAAAAGTCTCAATTCGCTAAACCGTTTTGCATCTCGTCTTAGCCACCACAAGATGACACACTTCCATTTACCGCCAATCACCTCAAGCGTAACCTCGACAGGGCAGGTATATTCTAGTGCCAACTGTGATGCTCTCATAACAACTTCATTAGTATCTATTTGGTAACTATTGATTGCCTATGGTATCTCTAACAAAACAGTGAAGTAACAGGAAAATTATGAACTTACAAAATAAAGTTGCCATTATCACTGGAGCAAGCAGTGGTATCGGTGAAGCGACTGCTCGCGAATTGGATGCTGCTGGAATGAATCTTGTCCTGACTGCTAGGAATGAAGACAAACTCAATAAGTTAGCTACCAGCCTCACCCATGCTACGTTTGTTGCTGGTGAGGTGACTAATCCAGATTTACCCAAACGCTTGTTAGAGCAAGCACTTAGCTCGTTTGGTCGGGCAGATGCGCTGGTTAACAATGCTGGAGTGATGGTCGTTGGTTCAGTAGAAACTGTTGATATTGAAGCACTTTGCCAGATGGTACGCATTAATGTTGAAGCGGCTTTTCGCATGGCTTATGTATTTGCAAGGCACTTCAAACAACATGGCAATGGATTTATCGTCAACTTATCCAGCATTTCAGGCATGACGAATTATCCCACAATGGCAGCTTACTGCGGTACTAAGCATGCCATAGAATCCTTTACCGATTGTCTCCGGTTGGAGTTGGCGGGTTCTGGGGTTGGCGTTGGCTGTATTGAACCGGGTAAGGTAGCAACGAATCTTTACCAAAACTGGAGTGAAGAGGAAAAGCAAATGGTTGCTATAGAACAACCGCTTGTCGCAGAGGATATCGCTAGAGCAATTCGATTCCTGCTGGAGCAACCCAGCAACGTAAATATTGGTCGCTTGCTGATCACACCAGCAAATCAGTCAGCATAACCCATGAAAGCAAGATGCTCTTGGTATAGCTCGCTTATGGTCAGAACATGGGTGGAGAGATTGGCTTCACGTTGCTGCGGCGCTAACATATCATGTCAATAATATTCCTTCAATATTTATTAATAATCCTGTGATATGTGAGAAGCTTGATGAAGGAGTGCAACAAATCTCCTTCATCCTTCTATGTCAGATACCAGGACGCTACTCATCATTGATGATTGTGCAGAGGATCGGAGAATTTATCGGCGATATCTTTTAAAAGATCCTAGCCAGTCCTACCAGATTTTGGAAGCAGATTCTGCGCAGGACGGACTTGCGATGTGCCAAGAAATACTCTGCGACGTTATTCTACTCGATTTTTACCTACCTGATATGAGTGGGCTAGAAATCCTTGATCATCTCAAGCAGGAAAGATTTGAGACTCCTGCACCCGTCATTATGCTGACAGGACAAGGTGATGAAGCTGTCGCTGTACAAGCTATGAAAAAGGGTGTCCAAGATTACTTAGTCAAGCAACATCTGAAACCGGATGTGCTACAGTTAGCAGTCCGCAACGTGATTCAGCACTCAGACTTGCAAACTGTGCTCAGCAAAACTAAGGAAAAACAGCGCTTCATGATCCAACAAGCTGAACTGCTTGCTCAAACTCAAGCAGCTCTTATGAAGGAACAGAAACTGAACGCATTTAAATCCCAAATCATTAGAACAGTTTCTTGTGAGTATCGAATGCCGTTAGCTTCTATACTGACTGCAGCATCCACCCTCAAGCAACATAGCAATCAGCTAGATAAAGCTAAACAACAGAAGTTCCTACAAATCATTGAACAGAAAGCTCGCTACATGGCTAAATTGGTCGATGACTTGCTTGTGTGTAACCAATTTGAGTTAAACAAAGCTCAGTTTAAGCCCCAACCACTCGATTTGTGCCACTTTTTTTCTGACTTAGTAGAAGAGCAGCGAGAAAATTTGAGCGATCGCCATCAATTAATTTATAAGATGATAGGAGATCACAAGGGCTTCTGGGGTGATGGAGGACTCTTGCGGCAAATCTTTATGAACTTAATATCCAATGCGATTAAGTACTCTCCAGATGGAGGTGATATAGAGTTTCATCTGATTGGGGGTGACTCACAAGTTATCTTTTACATCAAAGACAAGGGTATTGGTATACCGATACAGGAGCAAGAAAACTTGTTTCAAGCTTTCTGTCGTGGGAGTAACGTTAACACAATCCCCGGAACAGGTTTGGGACTCGCCATTACGAAAGTTTGTGTAGAGTTACATGGCGGTGATATTACCTTAGAAAGTCAGGTGGGAAAAGGAACAAAAGTAACAGTAACCTTACCAAAGCGACCTGGTGAGTTGAACTCTTGCAAAGAGTCTGTTTGAGGAAGTCAACGTTCCCAACCCATGACCACATTACACTTTGCGTGGGATTTTACTCCGTTCAACCCAACCTAGATTCTTTTTTTGAATGTCTTGTTTGATAAGTTCAAGGTCGGTATAAGAGTCAGCAACCCTAATCAGACTGTCACTTGTCATAGAACCCAAACCAACAACTTCCACTTGAACTCCTCGGTAGGTAATGTTCTCAACAGCATAAGCAAGGTCGCCATCGCCACTCAACAGAACTAAAGTGTTGCAGTACCTTGCTAAGGTCATCATATCGATGGCAATCTCTACATCCAAATCCGCTTTTTTAGAACCATTCGGGAGAGCAATGAGTTCTTTACTCACCACACGATAGCCATTGCGACTCATCCAAAGCAGAAAGCCTTGCTGTTTTTCATTTGTGTAATCAACACCTGTATAAAAGTAAGCCCTAAGCAGTTGACGCCCCTTCGTTAGATAGCGCAGCAGTTTGGTGTAATCAATTTCAAGATTGAGATGCATTGCTGCGTAAAACAAGTTTGCGCCATCAATAAAAATGGCAATGCGTTGGTGTCGCTTCTTGTCTGAATCGTTCTGGTGGGAGGCTCGTAAGGTATTTGCACTTTCAATATCTGGTTTGTCAAAGACACAAAGCTGTGTCAGATTCAACGGTGACTCAGACTCCAACTTTAAGCGTCGTTGGTTATTATGCTGAGGTCGTGGAAGTAGCTGCATGGAAATACGACTCCGAGCGTGCGTGATTTTTATTAAAGATCGCGGTGACAATCATTCGACTTAGAATGAGTAGATTTCAAAAACTGAAAATTTAATATTTTTTTTATTTTTTACTATGTTTTGTCTTGCAAGTCATCCGACTAGATACAAATATTTATTTTTTGTAATATTTTTTATATAAAAAATCACAAAACTGAAACTTTAGCTTGAAATCAGTGAAATTGGTGGTATGGCAAACATATTTGTCTATATTAGGACTTAGGCACCATCTGCTAGAAACCCGGTTTCTTCGTTCGTATTTGGTTGTCAAACAGACGATTTTTGGTAAAAACCGGGTTTCTTTGCGTAAGTCCTGTATACTTATGCACAGCATTCCAGACTGGCAAGAACGGTTACGTACCTTTATGGATCTTCTGATATTAGAACTACCCAAAAATGAGTAACGATGAGTAGAGCAGCATTTAGATAGTAGGGAATTAAGTCACAGTTCCTAGTACAACGCGGCGGAAATAAAGCTACCATTAAAAATCAGCAAAAAGATTATGGTATAAGTCTTTTGACTTTTGACTTTTGACTTTTGACGAACGCCAGCGGTACTAGCCCCTTAAACGAATTGGGATCGGCTGGAACCCATAAGCCTGCTGATGGTTTCATGCGCCGACGCACCCAGTGAAGCAGGAAGTATACCTCAATATCCGGACAAGTCCGGCGTTGTATTAGTTTTATGGAGTAGAGATTTATGTTTGGATTGGGATGGACGGAGGTAGGTGTTATTGTTTTGGTCGCTCTTCTCATTTTTGGACCAAAAAAAATTCCAGAATTAGGTAGCGCACTGGGCAAAACTCTGCGGGGTTTTAAGGAGGAACTGAAAAATCCCAGTGATGAGACTAATTCGGAAGAAGAAAAACAAGAAGAAAAACAATAGTCATTTTTGGGAAGAATCCACCAATTCAGAATTGGTGAATGAACAACAATAGGGGCAATAATAGGGGTGAGGAAGCCAGAGATTGAGGGAGTGTGAGAGTTTGAGAGTGTGGGAAATATCCCTCCTTTTTTCCTACTCTCTCTCCCTGTTCTAAATGACTAAGCACTATGACAGCGTGTTAACTACAGAAGATGCCACCTCAATTTGAGAATCTATGGTAGACAAGTTGGTATTTTGTTGAGTTATTTCTTCTTTAACGACTCCACGCGCTGTAATTAACCCAATAGCGCGGCTAATGCTTTCTGGCAAAATGACGACGAGACTGTTATCTGGTGCAGTGTCTAAGGCTCTATCAACCGCTTGTGTTTCATTGAGAATTATTTCATGCTCGCAGTTGGGCTTGATTTCCTTGATCCCTTGAACAATCAACTCAGCAGCTGTCCCTCGCACCCGTCCTCTAGTGTCATCATCTTCTTTGACAATAATGTAGTCAAAAATTTCCGCTGCGAGTTTGCCAAGCATGATAAAGTCTTCGTCGCGGCGATCGCCTGGTCCCCCAATGACCCCAATGCGCCGACCAGAAGTCCAATTGCGGACAAAAGCGCCCAACGCTTGATAACTAGCTGGGTTGTGAGCATAGTCTACCAAAGCGTGGTGGTTCCCCAAATTAAATAAATTCATCCGTCCCGGCGTTTGACTTACTGAAGCACGAAAGGTATTCAAGCCTGAGCGAATTTGCTCTATCGTGACATTTTGTACGAACGCCGCCAAAGAAGCTGCTAAAGCATTGGCTATCATAAACGGCGCACGTCCGCCCATTGTCAGGGGTATATTTTCTGCCCGTTCAATTCGGTGCGTCCAATCGCCTTTCAATATCGACAGATAGCCATTTTCATAAACTGCTGCGACTCCACCCTTTTGAATGTGCTGTCGCACCAATTCTGAATCTGGATTCATGGTGAAGTAGGCAATATTTGCTTTTGTTTTTTCTGCCATTGCAGCGACTCTGTGATCATCGGCGTTAAGGACTGCGTAGCCGTCAGGAAACACAGCTTCCGCGACCACACTCTTGAGATGCGCTAACTGTTCAATAGTATCAATATCGCCTATTCCTAGGTGGTCTGAGGCAACGTTCAATATCACCCCCACGTTAGCGTTTTCAAAAGCCAGTCCAGACCGGAGGATACCCCCGCGAGCAGTTTCCAGTACCGCTACTTCCACAGTTGGATCTTGCAAGATCAGTTGGGCACTTTGGGGACCAGTGTTGTCTCCAGCTTCGACTAAGTAATCTCCGATGTATGTCCCGTCTGTTGTTGTATAACCTATGACTTTATTAGTTTGTTTGAAAATGTGTGCTAACAGACGGGTGGTGGTCGTTTTGCCGTTGGTACCCGTTACGGCAAGGATGGGTATGTGGCTGATTTTCTCAGCCGGGAACAGCATATCTAGCACTGCTCCTGCGACGTTACGAGCGATCCCTTGACTTGGAGCAACATGCATCCGGAATCCGGGAGCGGCATTAACTTCTACAATCACACCATCCACTTCTCGCAAGGGACGGCCAATATTCGCTGTTACAATATCAATTCCTGCAATATCCAAACCGATAATTTTCACGATCCGTTGTGCCAGCCAGACATTTTCTGGATGGATCTCATCTGTACGGTCTACGGCACTGCCCCCTGTACTCAAGTTTGCCGTTGCCCGTAAATAGCAAATGTTGTCTTTAGGTAACACACTGTTAAGGGTGAAACCTTGCTTTTCCATGAGTTGGTAGCTAGTGCGGTCTAGTTCAATTTTGGTGAGGATGTTATCATGCCCTTCACCACGGTTTGGATCTTTGTTCGTTTCCTCAATCAGTTCAAAGATGGTAGATCTGCCATCGCCCACGACATGAGCTGGCACACGTTCAGCAACTGCCACAACTTTGCCATCCACCACCAGGACTCTGTGATCCCGCCCAGTGTAATAGCGCTCTACAATAATTGACCGGGAAATCTGTCTGGCAGAATCGTATGCAGCTTCTGCTTCTTCCCAAGAACTGATATCGATAGAGATACCGCGTCCGTGATTGCCATCTAAAGGTTTGATAACAATAGGGTAGCCGCCAACCTGTTCTATGGCTTCTCCTAAATCATCCAAGAAGTTGATGACGGTACCTCTTGGTACTGGGACTCCAGCGTTGGCAAGAACGCGTTTGGTGGCTTCTTTGTCGCAGGCGAGTTCTACTCCCAAGATGCCAGTATTGTCTGTCATTGTCGCTTGTACCCGCTTTTGATTCACGCCGTAGCCCAGTTGAATCAAAAAGCGCGCGTCAAGGTGCATCCAGGGAATGCCTCTTTTTTCTGCTTCTTTGACTAGTGTTTCTGTACTCGGTCCTAATGCTGCGTCACGCCATAAGTCTTTCAGGTCTTGCAAATCTTGCTCTAATTCTGCCCTTGGATAACGACCCCGATCTACAATACTTTGGCATAGCCGCACTGCTGCTCTACCAGCGTAGCGTCCCGCTTCCTCGTTCAGATACTCGAACACTACCTGGTAAACTCCCGATGTTGATGTTTCTCGGGTCCGACCAAAGCCTACGTGCATTCCAGCCAAATCTTGCATTTCTAGGGCTACGTGTTCCACGACATGACCCATCATGTGCCCTCGCGCACCCGCATCAAAAAACCACCACGACAGCCAGGAGAGCAAAAATGACCTTCCAGACTGGGCAGAGCCTCAACTAATCCTTCATGAAAGCCAGGAATTTCGTTTGTGGGCGTCTCAGCAAGGTTTTCTAAATCGAGGCGCATGACAATCAGTTTGTGGCGTCGAATGCTCCAATAGTTGGGGCCGCGTAAGGTCTGGATCTTGAGGATTCTCATGGGAAATAGGTAGATGGAGATTCGGAACCAAAATTCTAGTTTCTTACTGGAATTGACCGCTTAACTGTTTATAGTAAACAGTTTTTTCTTCTTACATCGTATTATTCTCAAATTTTTTGCTGCAACTTAAAAATTGAGCGATCAACCCGATGTAACTTCAGCTACCTAGTGTAACCTCAGCTACTGTTTGCCGTCAGCTGGAGACACGGTAGACAGCTGGTAATACAGTACGCTGGTACACATGATAGCGATCGCCGTGACTAAGAATATGCAGCCGTAGATTATGGAGATTTAACGGTTCAGTTGCTCCCACATGTGGTTCATTCGTGTGAGTTACCTCAGTTGGATCTACAATCGTAACACTACCTTTGCCTAAGACTTGTAGCCAACCATCCCGCTCAAACATGGCACATGTATCTTCATCAATGCCGATTCCCAGGCGATCTGGATGAGCTGCGAGCGCGCTCATCAGCCGTACCATGCGATTGCGATTGTGGAAGTGTTGGTCTACTATGACTTCTGGAATCAATCCTAAACCTGTAGCCATATCCACGAGGGAGCGATTTGGCGATTCGCCGCTACCACCTCCCGCGATCATATGATGACCCATTACAGCGGCTCCTGCGCTCGTACCCGCTAAGGTGAGTTGTCCAGATCTAACCCGCTGCCGGATAATATCCATAGCTGGTGTATCTGACAAGACGCCACAGAGGCGTAATTGGTCTCCACCTGTCAAAAAAGCTCCTGTACATCCTTCCAAGGATGCTTGGATGTAGGAATCTTCACACTGCTCTCGTTCTCGAATGTCTAAGATTTCGACTTTCTTAGCACCCATTTCTTCAAAAATACGAATATACCTACCACCTATGATGCTTGGTTCACGGGAAGCAGAGGGGATAATTGTAATGTAGGCATTACTGCCACCAGAACGACTAACAAATGTCCGCAAAATTTCGCGTCCATGTACTTTGTCTTCTGCGCCTCCGATGACCAGAACAGCGGTTTTAGTTGCTTGGGGTGTCCTCATTTCCAGCGATTTAACTTTTAATTGCGGCATTGTGTTTCTCCTGTCAACAACTTCAGGTGAATTAAACAAGGTAGCTTTCGCCTTATTATTTTTATGATTCGCCTCTGGTGGAGGACAGTGCTTCATGCACAAAATATCTCAGGAGTGTGGAGTGTCTTTTGCCGTTCCTTGCTTCTGGACGCCTTGTTTTTTACCTAAGCTCCCAATGGGATATGGTGTAGGGGCGCAAGATTTTGTGTCTGTGGACCTGTACGGGCGCAAGGAACTGCACCTGTACTGGTGTAAGGTAGGAGGGTGATTGGAACACCTATTTCCCTGAAGATTTGGTTTGAAGTCTCTGAATTTGTTCATGAAGAAAAACAACTAGATTCTTTATTCAATTCCCTGAGTCTATGTATCAAGGTTCCCTACCTCATACCAGCTACACTCAAGAGTGGAGGGAGAAAAGCAGGTCTTGACACGCTTTTTTTGAGGCTGGCTAGATGCATCCAAAGAAGTTGTTAACAAACGTTCAGTTTAATAATTTCAATGTAGATGTGACAATATTTAAACATAAATTAAGTAATTAGAAAAACTTGTGTTGACACGGAAAATCTATGACTTCCGGTACTTTTAGATACGGTTGATGATGTTGAAATGTCTGTGACATAACATCGTTTTCAAATCATCCAATTTCAGATTAGTGTCCTCCAATACGAAATACTGTGCGCTTTGATATAGTTACGCTGTTTCCTGACTGTTTTACCTCTGTTCTCAATACCGGGCTGATAGGTAAGGCTCTGGCAAAGCAGATTGCCCAAGTGCATCTGATTAATCCACGGGAGTTTACCACTGACAAGCACCGGAAAGTTGATGATGAACCTTACGGCGGCGGTGTGGGGATGTTGATGAAGCCAGAACCTATCTTTGCTGCTGTAGAGTCACTGCCGATTTTACATCGAAGAGAGGTTATTCTGATGAGTCCTCAAGGTCAAACGATGAATCAGCCACTATTACGAGAATTAGCGACGAATTACGACCAATTGGTAGTGATTTGTGGTCATTACGAAGGAGTCGATGAGCGCGTCCTGCATTTAGTTGACCGCGAGGTCTCTTTGGGCGATTTTATTCTCACTGGTGGAGAAATTCCAGCAATGGCTTTAATGAATGGTGTCGTACGCCTACTACCAGGAACAGTGAGTAAAGTCGAGTCCTTAACAGCAGAAAGCTTTGAAGAGGGATTGTTGGACTATCCCCAGTATACTCGTCCTGCCGTATTTCGTGGCTGGAAAGTTCCTGAAGTCCTGCTTTCTGGTAATCACGCCGCAATTGCTCGGTGGCGCTATGAACAACAAATTAGCAGAACACGCCTGCGTCGCCCTGATTTGCTTAAAAGTTGGGAGGAGAAGCGGGCAGGGGGAGCAGAGGGGCAGGGACGGCAGAGGGAGGGGAGGCAGAGGGAGCAGGGGAGCAGAGGAGA
>JAAUSC010000230.1 GCA_012031965.1 Scytonema sp. RU_4_4 | reverse complement strand
ACGCTTTTCTGGTACCAATCTACCCAAAACAGAATATAGCGCTTTTGCTCAAGACCTAATTGAGTACCATAACCAAAATTGGGATCTGACTCACCATACCTGGCTGGGGCATTGGGGATGTAGACTGTATTCCTACCATAAGTTTGTAAAAGTAGGTTTGGAGGACATTAGATACGACTATCAGTCCGTGAGCAAAACGAACTGCAGCCTTCTCTCCCATTTGAATGATGCGAGTTGAAAAACTGCCCCATTTGGCACGTTGCCAATCCAAACCCTGACAAGTTACAACAATCTTGGCAGTGTTGACAAGTCTTGGAAAACAAGTAAATAAGGATGGACCAAGGGCGTGGAAATGAATGATATCGTACTTTGTCGCAGAGGCTGCGATCGCTCCAAGTGCCGAAGTCACAAAAGCATCCACTCCTCTTAAACTCAAACTAGGCAAGGAAATCACTTGGACGCCTTGGTAGTCATAACGGTCTTGCCAGGAACAGTCCGTGTAAGAGGAGCGGGCAAATAAATCAACAGAGTGTCCTTGTTTGACCATACGAGGATACACTTCCGCACAGTAATGCTCTACGCCGCCCTGCTTAGGAGGTAGACCTTTTGCACCAATAACAGCAATTTTCATACGAGTTTAGTCGTGCTAGTTTTGCTCTTGAAAAGGATGTAAAAATTGAAATCCTGTTATATTTCGTTATATAGATTGAAACAAGAACACAGCAGGTGGGAACACAAAAAAGCTCCGTTTCTTTGTTTCAATTTTCCTGAGTTTAAAAAAGCATTGCTTCTCCTTACTATAATTTTTGGCTTTTATGTTTCCTATTTTCGTATCAAACTTGATACTGAATTCTGCTTACACCTGAAAAGCCATACTATTGCGCTGTTCCCAGCGATCTAACATTCCGCTGTAAATTTGCTGAACAACAGTACGGGCGGAGTAAGGCTTTGCAGTCTGTACGCAAGACTCTGTAGGATAATCTCCTGGATGCAGCAGGACTTTGCGTAAAGCATCTGCTATGCACTCAGGCGTTCGTTCAGAACAAACAATTCCACTCTCAGCGCTCAGTAATTTTGGGGTTTCACCACATTGAGTTGTGACGACTGGAGTCCCACTTGCTAACGCTTCAAGAACCACTAAAGGTAGACCTTCGTATGCACTGCTTAAGACAAAGACATTGCAGACACGATGGAGCTGTGCAAGTTCACCTTGGCTAAGCGCTCCGAGCATGGTTACTTTATTCAACAGTCCCAATCTTGCAATTTCCGCACGGACTTCTACTCTTAACTCGCCATCTCCCGCTATAAGTAGGTGAATATTAGGCTCGTTCAAACTAGCAAATGCACGTATCAGCAAAATAGGGTCTTTTTGAGGATGAAGGCGACCAGCAAATAAAATAAAACGAGTCTGCTCATCCACACCTAAACGAGACGCCAGTTCTCGTCTTTTGACTTCCCGTTCATCTTCTCTTAACGGGTAAAAAACTCCATTGTCAAAAGAGTTTTTGATGTACGCAATGCGGTCTTGCAACTTAGGATAACGCTGCTTATAGAGTTGTGCTGCATCAGTATGACACGAGAGAATTTGGCTAAATTGGCGAACTAACAAACTTTCAAATGCAAAGTATGCAGCAGGAAATCTTCGCCAAAGAATTGCATTCTTATCACCTGCAGCTTGCATTTGTGTCTGTATATCATTGTGGAGAAACAGGGTTTTCTCTCCTTGCCAATTTAGAGTTGCAATGGTTGGCTCTATCCTATGAAAGTGCATAAAGTCAGAAGCAAAGCAACGTCCTAAAAGAGCAGCGGTGTATTTAAGCGTTGTTGGTATCAAGCTTCGGACATTGTCATTTTGCAGTGTAAATAAAGGCAAAAAACTAATTTCTCTACCTGCAAATTCTGCTTGTTGCCATTCACCAACTGGCTTTTTTGGATCGACACATGTTCCTACAAGTCTTACCTCAAATTCGCTTGGAGCGTATTTGATAAACGTATTAATGAGTGTTTGTATACCTCCGATTGTAGCGTTCCAAGGATTGAACTGGTAAAAAATAGTGAGAACAGGCTTACGCATGGCGACTACCCTGCATGGCTTAAGTACAAAATCTCAAATGTTTTTCAATTATAAAAAAACACTCAAAAAACTTTAAAAATGCCCTCCTACAGATTAAAGATATTTAAGAGTGTCTGCATTCCTCCGATAGTCATAATCATCAAAGTGAACTGGTTAAAAATGTCAGTATCATATTTACACATTGTGAGATATATTACAACTTTCGTACAAACACAGAGATAGCTTTCTACCTTCTAAAAAGGTACATAGTTTATATGTGATTTTTACACCGAAACTTAATTACACCTATCAAATCGTAGTATTTCTGAAGGCAATTTTTACTTCAGAAATTTAATCTTTACGAAATCTTCATATTCAAAGTATAATTTTTATCTTAGGAGTATCAAATTTATGATATGCTAATCACCTTTATACATAAATAAATATCATGGAGATATTTTACAATAACTTAATAAATCTAAATTGTAAAAATAAGGACGTAAACATATCTGTCTACGCCCAATGAAGGAAAGATACTGAACTGATCCCCTTCTCGTGAAACTCATACGCTAAAACGCACGCTGAGCGCAACGCACAGGCTACGCGCAATACGTCCGCTTCCTCCACAGAAGGTACACGCTTGCTCAGTAAATAAGTAACTCAGAAGCGCTATTGTATCTATTAGGATTTAGATTTTGCTTCCAAGTTTTCTAGGCGGCTTCTGAGTTCTTGGTTTTGTTGTTTAAGTTGGTCAAGTTCAGAACGTAACTGACGAAGCGCCTTTTCGGAACCAATGTTGTTTTGCACCTTGGAAATCTCTTCCTCAGCATAGCGACGTACGCGCCCATCTGGTGTTTGGTCAGCCAAGGCTTGCAAATTCCCAATTGCTTTGGGAATTTCCATTTGTCCAAGAGCTGTGACAACTGCTATTTGAGTTAAAAAGAAAGTTTCTTTAGAAATTTCTGTCAATCGCTCTAAAATTCGTTCCACATTGGTACTATTTTGACCAACAGAAATCTTCCCAAGAGCGCGAATTGCGGCTAAACGCAAGGGTTGTGGTATTCCAAGGTAGGTGTATTCCATCAGGAGATTTAAAGCCAATTCTGACGTTTTGAGTTCGGCTAGACCTGCGATCGCACCACTCCGTACAACCTCATTCCATCCCGCCTTTTTTTCCAAAACGGACTTTAGCAGCTTGATGACTTTTTCTTCCTTAGGTTTGTCTTCTGTTGTCCCAGCCGCTATTGCTCCTACAGCACGAGTCGCTGCGGCTTCTACGTAGTAGCTCGGATCGCCCTCCTCCAACAGTTCTTTTAACGCCTTGTAGCTTTCATGAGTTTTGATTTTTGCAAGTGCTTCCACCACAGCACGCCGCACGTAAGCATTTTTATCTTTTAAACCAATAACTAACTCATCAAAAACTTGATCCAGCGTGATTTCTGCAAGTTGTTTAGCCACTTCGACGCGTACACCCCAGAAAGAGTCATTTTTGAGTGCAGCAGACAGCGCTTTTAGCGCCTCTAAACCCCCTTTTTTCGCCAAAGCTTCTGCTGCTATGATGCGGGAAATGGGGTTGGGATCAAATTCTAACTGCGCTTTCAACTCTGGTACTGGGTATTCCAGAGACACCGTTTTTAGGAAGTTATTCCCCACATCAAAGCTGATGAATTGAGGTTTTTCCTCAAAAGGGAAGTAAAAACTTTGTTCCTGTTCATTCACCCGGACTGTAAAAGTCTTAAGGTTAGTAGAGGTTGGGAGTGAGAGAGTGAGGGAAGCATTCCCCTTGTCTTTTTGTCCCCGTGTCTCCGTGTCCTCTTGTTTGGTGTACCCAAAACCGATCGGAATTTTTAAGTCAAATAAATCACTATTGTTTCCGATTTTTGCTTGGGTTTGAGTCACTGTGATCTTAGCCATCTTGCTATCTCCATCCCAGGAGTAAGCCACTTTAAAATCAGGATGACCACCTCGATAGACATACTGATCAAAAAGAAACAAAAGATTACGCCCAGTTGCTTTTTCAATCGCCCGTAGTAAATCAACTGTTTCCACACTTGTGTGGGCATTATCCCGTACAAATGTCTGAATTGCTTTCCAAAACAATTCTTCTCCCAATTGGGCCCGAATCATGTGATAGACACATGACCCTTTCTCGTAGATGTGACGGTCATAAAGTTCAATCGCTTCTCGGTAAACATGCGTGACCATTGGACGGCGATAGCGAGTACTATCTTCAGCCAGATAACTACGAGCTTCCTGTAAACGATAGTATGCCGCTTCTTGAGTACCGTATTCATGCTCCGTCCAGAGAACTTCGGAGTAAGAAGCCATCCCCTCCTTAATCCAAGCATGCGACCAGTGCTTAATCACCACCAAATCACCAAACCACTGGTGCGCCAGTTCGTGAACAACCAAACTTTCTGTGTTGCGGTTATCTAATGCTGCTTTTTCATCCAGCAAACATCTCTCCGTTAACAGTGTTGCAGAAGTATTTTCCATTCCCCCAAAGATGAAGTCGTCAACACAGACTTGAGCGTATTTGGGGTAAGGGTATGGATAGCCATATTTTTCGCTTAAAAACTCTATCATCTGGGGAGTTTTGCCCATACTACGTTTAGCATCTTCTTCACGACCTTTTTCAACGTAGTATGTGACGGGTATACCGTTCCACTCATCGCGAATTTCGGCAAAGTCACCGACTGCTAAAGTCATTAAGTACGTCGGATGAACTTGCTGTTGTGACCAGTGGTAGATTTTGTCGTCACCTTGCTCTTCTGTAGCAATGAGTTCGCCGTTGGAAATTGCTATCAGGGGTTTGGGGACACGGATGCGAATTTCAGAAGTAGAAAGTTGTCCTGGGTAGTCAAAGCAAGGGAACCAAAAGCGAGAGTCTTCGTCTTCTCCCTGAGTCCAAACTTGAGAGGGTTTATGAGGGTAGTGTTTGTCGCTTTGGATAAAATAAAGACCGCGTTGTGGTTTGTCTACTGAATAAGCAATAACAATGACAGTGGACTTGTCAACCTGTGTAGGTGGTTCGAGTTGAATAAATAACTGTTGTCCATCGTAGTCAAAATTTTGTACTTTTCCATCCACCTGTACAGATTCAATATCTAAGTTGACAGCATCTAAATTTAAACGGTCAACATTGTTGCGGATCGGTTTGAGTGTTATGCTACAACGACCTTTGTAGCTTTTGTTAAGGATATCCAGGCTGAGGTCTAGAAAAATATGCTCTACTTGTCCAGGACGATCAGGATTGTAGTGCGGTTTTGCCCCAGGTAACTCAAAAGATTTATACCGATTGTTTTCTGTATCAAAACGAAACTGCGACATTGATGTTTACTGAATCTTGGTAACCCTGAAAATTCTTAATGGATGCTGTAAGGAAAAACAGCTTTATTGCATGTTATTCCCATATCAACCTTACGATACACCCTGAAGATTTTACACACTGTTGTCATTGAACATACAGCGTTTTGCGCCTAAGCGATTGCAATTCTGTAATAATACCCCAATGGTTTTATATAGCTTAGGATAGCTTGCTGCCACCAAAAGGAATATATTTTTCACATAAAGAACAATATCATTTGTAGATTTGTTCTTAACGCTTTTGAAGTCATACTTAGAGCGCCATTATACCTAATAGATGATAGGATTGACAATTGTATCAGTAAATCCCGATAAATAAGTGGAGATAGATTATGAATCCGAAAATTCCACAATGACATTCTTACTAACCTCTAGGATAATTTGTTGGAGAAAAAGGGAATATTTACAATGCCCGAAAGTCAATCAAAGTTTTTAATTCCTGCTGTTGGTACTGCCATTGTGGTGGCAGGAGGAATAGCAGCATATATGTATTTTAAGGGTGGTCCCTCTGGAGATATCTCTAGTGCTTTGAGTGCTGCTAAAGTCGTCCCAGATGAGGCAGTATTGGCAACTTACATTTCTACTGATCCAAAAGTTTGGGCAAAATTAGAACAGTTTGGCACTCCAGAAGCACAAAAGATAGTCGCAAAAAGTTTGGAAGATTTCAATAAAAACCTATCCACTGACAATAGCATTTCTTATGAGAAAGATTTAAAACCTTGGGTAGGTGGTGTCATGATTGCCATGTTACCCTCAAGTTCAGCAAAACCTGCTACACAGAATGCTCCGCAAACAGTACAGGAATCTAAAGTCTTGATGGTAGTGGGGATCAAGGACAAATTAGCTGCCTTAAATTTTGCTAATAAATTCAAGGCACAAAAAGGTGTCAAAGTACAGGAAACTGACTACAAAGGCGAAAAGATTATAGAAACAACTGGTAATGGTGAACAGAGTTATACTGCGGTTTTAAATACGACTCATGTTGTCAGATCTCCACAAAAGCAAGCTGTAGAGCATGCAATTGACACTTTTAAAGGAGAACCTTCTTTTGCAAGTAAAGAAGGTGTAAATAGTATGCTGACAAACGGTGTCAATGTAGACAACACTTTGGCACAAATTTATGTGCCTGACTATGGCAGCATGGTCAAGCAAATAACCGCAAATCCCAACGCAACACCGATTCCTCCGGAAACCATGAAACAGCTAAAGCAGCTGAAATCTATGGTGGCGGGTGTAGGTATTGATAATGCAGGCGTGAGGATGAAAGCCGTTGCTAAGTTAGATCCTGAACTGGTTAAATACCAGTATCAAAATACTTCTGCCGAGGTAGTCTCTCAATTTCCTGCTGATACAATCGCCCTACTGAGCGGAAAGGGGATTAGTCGCTGGTGGTCAGCGCTTGTAGAACAATCAAAAGATGCTCCTGAGTTGAAGTTTACGCTTGAACAAACTCGAGCACAACTGAAATTAGTCAATCTTGACCTGGATAAAGAAATTTTCGGGTGGATGGATGGAGAATTCGCTTTTGCTGCTATTCCATCAAATCAGGGTGTGTTGGCGCAGATTGGTTTTGGGGGAGCATTGGTTTTTCACACGAGCGATCGCAAAACAGCCCAAGCCACCCTTAGTAAACTAGATAATTTTGTTAAATCACAGTCAGTAAACGTAGCAAAAAGAAGTATCGGTGGTAAAGAAGTTACTGAATGGCAAATTCCCCAACAAGGAGCTTTATTAGCACACGGGTGGCTAGATAATGACTCCGTATTTGTCACCATTGGTGGTCCCATAGCCCAAACGCTTGCAGATCGCAAAGGCGAATCATTAGAAAGGAGTGACAACTTCAAAGCCACTACTAGCACTCTGCAAAGACCTAACGGTGGATATTTTTACTTAGATATGGACAAAGCTGTACCTTTATTAAATCGTTTTGCCACTGCACAACAGCAGCCAATAACTCCTGAAGCAAATGCTATTATAAGTTCCATTCGCGGTTTGGGTATGACTGCTACAAGTCCTGACAAAACAACTACCCAAGTTGAGATGTTGTTTGCACTGAAACCGAAAAATGGGAATTAGCAGGACTAATGACTGAGGAATAGGAACTGATATCTAAGTTCTTGAAGGGTACGGCATTGCCGTACCCTTATTCATAAATATAAATAAATATAAAATTCTTCTATCTCTAAAGAAAGCGCGGCTCATCTCCACCGATTATGATTCAAGTAGACAGGCTTTCTCCTGATTCCAAAGGTAGACTATTCATTTAAGCAACTTTACTGATGAACACGGCTGTAAAAAATACTCCTAAACTAGCTTCGCGTTTCATAAATGGTGTACTGGCAATCAAGCCTTTAGCTAATCTAGCCAAGCATCAAGCTAGGCAGATGATGATTAAACGTGCTGAGAAAATAGGAGTACATTGGCTCAAAGAAGTACAGACGCTACAAGCGCGTGATTGGCAAACCGACTTGACTAAAGTACAAAATCCTCAAGTTACCTACCCAGAATACTACTTCCGCCCATTCCACGCTTACGAAAAAGGGGACCTCTGCTGGGAAGCCGCGTTGGAATTTGAAGTTGCTGCGCGCACTGTCCACGCTGGAATTTGGCGGGATGCTGGAGCAAAGGGCGATCCCATGCTGCGCCAGAGTTACCACGACATTCTGAAAAAGCAAATTCCCCAAGAACCACAAGACATCCTAGACATGGCATGCGGTGTGGGTTTGAGTACTTTCGCCCTACAAAAAGTTTATCCTCACGCCAAAATAACGGGCTTAGACTTATCTCCGTACTTCTTAGCCGTTGCTCACTACCGTAGCGAGCAGCACCATGCTAATGTTAACTGGATTCATGCTGCTGCTGAATCTACTGGGCTACCAAATGCATCGTTTGATTTAATCTCCATTTTTCTGATGTGTCACGAACTACCTCAAGCAGCAACTCGACAGATTTTTGCTGAGGCGAGACGTCTACTGCGTCCGGGTGGACATCTGGCAATTATGGACATGAATCCAAACTCCGAAGTGTATAAGAAAATGCCACCTTACATTTTTACACTGCTCAAAAGTACTGAACCGTATTTAGATGAATATTTCACTTTGGATATTGAGAAAACGCTTGTAGAAGCGGGGTTTAAAACTCCCACCATCACTTCTAATAGCCCCCGTCACCGCACAATTATTGCTCAAATATAGAGACGTAGATGCTACGTCCCTACACAGAATTGTTGTGGACATTGTTGTGGGCAGCCATACCACCGCTACTGCTTCTGTTCTACTACTATTACCGCATCTCATCCGTCCCTTCTTTGATGCGGCTGCTGTTTTTCTTTGTGTTAGGAGCTATATCTGGTTTTCTTGCTCTTCAGTTGGAATGGGTTTTTGAAACAGTAGCCAATTCTGTTATTGACTGGCAGAGAATGCAGCGTATTTTCGCAGGTGCTGTTCTGCGACAACTTATAGAAGTCGGTCCCATTGAAGAAGGCTGTAAGTTGGTAGCGGTGATTGTCCCTACTTATTACTTCCAACGTCGATACCGATTTCGTCCCACTTCTATTTTTCTGTTCAGCATAGCCGTGGCTCTTGGATTTACTGCTGAAGAGAATTGGGTTTATCTTTTTCATGGTACAGCATCAATTTTTGAGCGAATCATTGGCACACCAGTCCACGCCATGTTTTCTGCTCCTTGGGGATATGCCTTAGCAATATACAATCGACGTTGGCAGCTTGTTCCTAGGGCTTGGCTCAATGCTGTGATTTGTCATGCCTTAGTGAATATTCTATCTATCAGTGGTCGCTATCCAATACCACTGAGTTTACTTCGTTATGGCTTGTTTCCGTTTCTCTTGTGGATGTTTTGGCGACTACAGCAGTTACTGCGAAGGTTGCAAGGCAAGTTTCCAATAACTCTGATCTCAGGATACACACCCAAACAGCGCTTTAAGCAACGTACCTTGGTGCTGTTAGCTTTGTTGCTGGCTGGAAATGCTCTTTTTGGGTTATTTCTTTTAATCAGGAATCTGAGCTTCTTGAGTCTGTCTCAGCTTTTTTATCCTGATGTTATGTCATTTATACTTAGCCGTTTATTCCTAAACACAAGCTTTGGACTGGTAGCATGGGTTATTTATAGGTCTTTGCGACGTTCAGCACGTCGTCGATACTCGTCCTTGCGGACTGAGTGAGAGACTTGTTGTGGATTTAGCTAAATAGGAAGTATTGAGGGTTATACTGATGTATATACAAAGATGTTATCACATAATAAATGCGTAATTTCTCAGAATTATGAGGGATATTGACCGTCGTTGGTTCATGCTTGGGACGCTTACAACAGCCGTAGGCGGTAGTGTGATGGGAGTGTTGAATCGGTTATCGCGTACATGGGCGATGCCAACAACGGAGCAAAAGGAATCCCCTAGTTCTGCTCCAAGACAAGTTATTAAGTTCACCAATGGCATCTCCTTGGAACTTGTCACACGGAACAATGAATTTCTTGGCGTTGGTCGCATTGCTGCTGGAAATATTGCACTGCGTAGTGGACGAAGACCAATGTTTGTAGAAATCCGTAATCCTAATGGAATTCATTTGTGCAATTATACCATTACACAGCAGAGTATCACAGACAATTCACTTGAACTGCAATTCTCAATGCATTACAGTGAAGGTGGTCTCATGGAATGGATGCTCCATTCGGTTCGGAACCGTTACAACACAGCCGATTGGACGACTGAACCTTTACAAGCAACTGACACTGTTCTGTGGTTGAAAATTCGTCCAGTGACACGTAACCTTGGCGGTCGTAAATATATTGGCTTGAGTTACCAGTATCGCTACCAAAGTCAGAGCATTCCGATTTACAAAATTCTTGATCGTGGTACGTGGGAGCTAGGTGGACACGCAGTGGGTAACGAGTTCTGGATGCGTCATTCTTTTGCGCCATCCATCACATCTGTTGATTCGGTAGAGCAGTTATACTCTACTGAGTGGTATCTACCCTCAGCCACAAATCCCAACGCTCTTCAATTTTTGCCACTGCAAACCGTGTTCCAAGGCTTCACCTTTACTGCAGCAAAAGCAGGTACGCTTGTCACTTGGGCAAAGAAAGTCAGCCATATCCGCTCACTCTTTGAGAAACCACGCGGTGTGGATGAGATTGTACACTGGCACGAACACTGTGCTGATTTGGGAAAAGAATTGGTCACCTCACCTATAGAGGTACTATGGGCTCCAGGCGAACTGGATCGCGTCGGACGCGCTAATGCTTATGAGGCGGTACGGGAATTGGTGTATGAAACTCTGCATCATCAAATAGGTATGCGCCGCGAGCGGGTAACCACCTACAGCATGATTGAACAATGGGATAATGCCGACTTGAAACGTTACACCCAACTAGGATTGCCGAAATTGCTGAAGGCTGCCATAGAACGGTTGGATTGGCAAACCATTTTCAGAATAATATGAACACCTTTGGAGTGGGCAACATGGCTTGCACCATAGACTGGAAGGTGGCTGATTCTGTGGGAGAGGAAAACTTGCGAGCTTTTGCAACAAGGCAAAAGCAAATGGTGCCAAGGTGGAAA
>JAAUSC010000046.1 GCA_012031965.1 Scytonema sp. RU_4_4 | reverse complement strand
GCCCTATCGGGCATCCCTCTCCTTAGTAAGGAGAGGGAAAGATTTTAGCGCAGCTAAAAGCGAGGGTGAGGTTTTGAGCGAGATGTGTGTACACTGTAGTCTTACCAAGGGGAGGGGAGGTTTTGGCGTCAGACAAAACCGGGGTGGGGTTATCCGTGATTTATAAGCAATTAAGCGAACTTGATATAACAATGCTTCAATAGAAAATTCCTCACCATTGACAGCTACAAGCTGAATTTCAAACCACAGTTCGCCGTTATCAGCAAACGAACCTATAGCCACAGCCTGCCACAGGTTCCCGTGTCGTTGAGCCGGAAGATAGTGAGTTTTACTTCGTTAGTATTACCGTAGACATCACGGATTTTTTGGGTTATCCCTTTCAAAGTTGGGTCAATAAGATATTGTTCTGTTTGTGACAGTATAGGGTGTGGAATGTGGGTTATATACTTATTTTTTCAACTGAAAAGCGAGATCAAGGTCGTCCAAAGAGTTGATATCTAGCCAGTTACCGCGAATATAAAGAACTTTAATTGGTTTCCCTTGCTCAATTAAGTAATTACATAATTCTGGCATACCTAAGCGGTTAAAATCTGGTCTTGTTTGTAACTCACCAAGTGCTTCATCCAACCACTGTCTGCCTTGGCTTCGGAATTTTAGCATCCCAATCCACCGTCCACAGGATTGTCCCCACTCCGTTTGCGTTGCTTTGGAGATGTGCAAAAGGTTGACATCCTGTCCAAACAGGGAAAGGTCGTCTGTTATTGAGCAATAAGCATAGTCAGGAGAACCACTAAATGACTTACTATTCATAGCAGAATCGACCACAGCAACAATTTCTCCGGGACAATCTAATAAATCTCGCAAAATGTAGCTTCTGAAAAGTAAATCGCCGTAAACCACCAGCATATCGTCGCTAAAGCTGGCTTGGGAACACGCTAAAGATGCTAATTCTCCCGTCGTTTCATACTCTGAGTTACGGATAACTTTAGTCCCCGGAACATTGATAGTTTCTGCTTTGTAACCCGCAACAACGGTAATATCGTTGATGGCAAGTTTTTTGAATTTGTCTACCAAATGCCTGAGCAGGGGTTTCCCTCCAAGAGGTAACATGACTTTGGGTTTATCTTGAGTCAACCCAGCAAATTCTTGTCCTCTGGTTGCAGCAAGAACGATCGCCTGAGTATGGTGGCGTCCATTGGTAAAGTAGCGTTTTTCCGCCTCTTGCAGTTCATCTGCTCCCTGTAGTCGGAAAATTTCCTTGACTGGAGCAATATCGTCTTCAATATTGATCAGAGTTTCTTGGCTTTGAACTTCGCGGGCGATCGCCTGCATACTCGCAACAGCAGCTCGAATCATGTGGTTTGCCCAGATAACCAAACTAATCCCGGCTTTGCGAAAGACATCGGTTGGGGTGCTGTAATATTTTGTTGGCACGATGACCAAAGGACAACGACCCGCCCACTCTTTAGCAAACTCTAGCACTTGGTCAGGACGAGATAATTTGCTGTGAATCAGGATTGCGTCTGCTCCAGATGCGTGGTATAATGCAGCTCGCTGTAATGCCTCCGATAGATCCCAACCCGCAATCAAAGCTTCGACACGGGCAACGATACAGAAATCTGGATCTTGTTGACTATCCTTGCCTGCTTTGATTTTGCCGCAGAATTCATCGATATCAGCCAAAGGTTGGCGATCGCCATTAATAAAACTATTGGTCTTTGGGAAAAGCTTATCTTCAATGCAGACTCCCGCAATACCTCGCTGTTCTAGCTTCCTGACTAGACGACGCATATTATTGAAGTTGCCATAACCCGTATCCCCATCTAACAGAATAGGAATCTGGGTAATATCGGACATGAACTCCAGCATTTCCACAATTTGAGTCCAACTGGCTTCATTATTGTCTCGTACGCCATATTGAGCAGAAACAGCAAGTCCACTTGCCCAAATTCCTTTAAATCCAGCCTCTTCCACGATGCGGGCGCTAATACCATTGTGTGCCTCCATAATAAATTCGAGTTGAGGCGATTCGAGTAACTCCCGCAACTGAGCACACTTGCTTGGTTTTGAATCTCTGACAACAGGTGCAGATATTTGGTACATTTATACTCCTCCTAAAAGAGGTAGGATCTCGTTTTGGGCGCGTTTAATATCCTCGGGAAAATCGATTTCAATCCAGGGTAAACCTGTGATGTCTTCGTACCCAAATGCTTCCGGAGTTTCCAACAGCAAATCTCGAATTGCTTCCTCATACGGTTCTTCATGCAGTCCGGCGGTGACGTAGTACTCTATGCGAGAAGCAAGACGGCGGGCGATGCTCCCAAAGGGAGCCGCGCTTTGCGCTAACGCACTCTCAAAGCGAAAGAACCCTACAGATTCGCCTGCAAAATCATAAGCAAGATTCGCCGCAACTTGTTTGCGAAACTCCACTAGATAACCGTCTTGCACACAAAGCTTAACTGGTTCTTCTCCCGGTTCAAAATCTCGATCTAGTAGAAAGCAGTTGCGTATGTCTGTCTTTACCAATCGCTCTAGGATGCGGCGATCGCATAAAACATCTGCATCCATTAATAACAGGTCATCGCCTGCGGTGAGATATTCCCGTAACGTCCAAAGGCTAACAAGACTGCCTTTGGTGTAGTTAGGATTGTAAACAGTCCTGACCCAATTTTCGGCTCCCAACGCTTTGATTTCATCCTCGATCATTTCAGCCTGGTAACCAACAGCAATGACCACTTCGTCAATCTGGCAATCACGAAGATAATCCAAATGGCGTTCCAGGAGAGATTTGCCGTTAAATCTCAGCAAGCTTTTGGGTTGGACTTGCCCGTCTTTTCCCAAGCGTCGTCCAACGCCAGCAGCTAATATCATTGCCTTCATCGTTAAGTTACCAACACAGCTAAGACACCAAGAAATCCGGAAATTCTTACGGATTTCCTGAATTTTATACCAGCAATGTCTTGCTAAATACAATATTTATTAATTAATTCTTAATCAATTGATAAACTTATGGGTGACATCGCAGCATTCACAGGTGGAACGGTGGGAAAGATGACTGCTTGGGCGTCTGCACCTAAATCATTTTGCAGTTCTGCTAACCTTAACTCATCCACTAGTGGGAGTACAGACTGCTTCAGCAAGGTCTACCGGGCTGTGGCAGCAGATTCTCCGAATCATAACTAAATCAACCGGACTTGATATTACATATCCGGCAGTTGCTCCTCTAGTCGCCGTAGAGGTAGATATAAATAGCCCCCAGCTGTTGCTAGCATAGTGAGCATTCCCATCACAACAAACAACAGGGCAATGCCATGTCCTCGTCCCACACCGATAATCCGTCCTATGCTTCCAGCCAATAGTCCAGAGACAGCAAGCAACGGCTCGAAGACTTGATCGACTAATGGTCCTGCAATCAGATAGGCAAGCGGTAGGGATGCCAAGGCAAGCATACTCCGCACGGCAAACACCCGTCCTTGCACAGCAGATGCGACTTTGCTCTGCCAGATGGCTTGGTCGCAGCCATTGATAATTGACACCCCAAAATAGTATATGAAAGCAGCTGCAAAGAAGACCGGAACAGAAGGCATAAGCCCAGCAAGTAGTATGGACAGTCCACCTAATAGGGTGAAGCTGAACACACCACGGATACGGTTCTTTGGACCACCCCAAGCGCTCATCACTAGAGAGCCAACCAACATCCCGCTTCCACCAATGGACAGCACAGTGCCAAGTACAGTAGCTGCAGCAAAGGCTAGCACCAATGGTGTAACTAGCACGCTGACAACTCCGATTAGGAAATTAATGGCAGCAAAGAAAATCAACAATCCGAGTAGTCCGGGTCGAGCAGTGATGTATGTCCACCCATAAGTAAACTCCTGCAGTCGCCAACCCTGCTTCACTTTATCCTCTGCGGTAGTTTTCGGCTTAGGAAATCGGACGAGTAGCAGCGTTACTAAAGAAAAGAGGAAAGTAACGCAGTCGATCAGGATTACGCCCTGAATCTCAATAGTGACAACCAGCGCACCTGCTAACATTGGTGAGAGCAGCCGTGAAGCTGCTTCTGCAAGTTGCACCATGCCATTGGCACGACCAAGGTGTTGCTTTGGGACAAGCATCGTAGTTGCAGCAGCATAGGCTGGCCACTGGAAAGCGCTAAAGGTCGAACTGACTGCTACAGCCAGGTAGATATGCCAGACTTCAAGCTTACTAACCAAGAGCAACAGTGCAATAGCCAGCGTACTCAGTCCTGCCCCTGCATCGCTGAGTATCATACAAGAGCGTCGGTTCCAGCGATCTACAAGCACACCAACCAACGGTGACATCAAGATGCTTGGCAGCATAGCGAACAAAGAAATGAGCGCAAATTGCGTGACTGACCCAGTATTCTGGTATACCCAGACACCTAAAGCAAATCGAGTCAGCCCAGAACCAATCAGTGAGACAAGCTGCCCAAACCAGATCAGGATGAAGATTCGCATTCTACGATGCGCCTTGCATTGCGCCATATTGTTAACCGACAGTGGCTCATGAACAAACAGCTATAAATGAGATACACAAGCGGCGATCGCTTGCATACTTTCATCTTGATACTCGCTAAAGTTTCAGTCATCAGTACGATCAAGAGAGAAAAACGAAGTTAGGAATGGGAATCTACCAAGAAACCTCCCTCTTGCATTTCCTCTACGCTATCCTTGATGGCATGAATGATACGGTCAATATCCTCATCGGTATGGGCTGTAGATAGAAAACACCCTCCTCGTAAATAGATTCCCTTAGCGAGCAGATGATAGAGTAGCAAGTCAATATTTTCTGAAACAGTAGAATGATTTGAGGTAGCGTTTCTCAAAAGCACAGGACCAAAAAGCGAGCCAAAATTAGCAACTCGGAAAGGCACTTTTTTGGCTTCAAAGTAAGTATTTAGGGTTTCAACGAACTGCGAAGTACGTTGGTTCAACTGCTGCTGTAGTCCAGCTCCCTGACTTCTGAGATGCTGTAGGACAACTCGTGCTGCTGCCATAGCGAGCGGGTGCTGGCAGAAAGTACCTGCAACAAATGTCGTTTTCGCTTGAGGGTAGGATTCATCCCCATAATTCCACATACCACCGTCAACCCCATCCATATAAGTCGCCTTACCAGCAACCACACCAATCGGCATTCCACCACCAATAATCTTTCCATAGGTTGCGAGATCGGCTTCAACACCAAACCATGCTTGCGCTCCTCCTGGATGAATGCGGAATCCTGTCACCATTTCGTCAAAAATTAATGCTATCCCGGATTCTTGAGTCAGTTGCCTCAATTGTTGGAGAAATGCTTGGGGCTGTAACTCAGGTCGGCGACTTTGTACAGGTTCAACCAGAACCGCTGCCAGTTCGGATGCATAAGCTTTGATTACCTCAAGTGACTCAAAATTACCATAATCTAGTACCAACACATCTTCAGCAATATTTGGCGATATGCCCCGAGCAAGAGGTACCGCACGCGGATTTTCTTCGCCTTTGTGCGCTATCACAAGCGTGCCATCAGAATGACCATGATAAGACCCTGAGAAGAGAGCAATTTTGTAGCGATTTGTGGCGGAACGGGCTAGTCGTAATGCTGTCATTACGGCTTCTGTGCCTGAATTAAGAAAAGTGACCCGCTCCATTCCCGTCAGTTCACAGATTAACGAAGCAACCTCACCAGCAAATTCTGCCTGGGGACTAATCTGTATTCCTTGCTCAAGTTGCGCTGCCAAAGCTTCCTTAATAAAGGGAGGATTATTCCCAAAGAGATTCACCCCAAACCCTCCTAGATCTATATATTCGTTACCATCAACATCCCACATTCGCGAACCTTGTGCTTGCTTGCCAATGATGGGATAGAGTATTTCCTTGATGGACAAACGGAACCCGAATGAAGCTCGGCTATTTGCTAAAACTGGACGGTAAGTTTGTGTAAGTTGTTTTGAGGTTTTGGTACGCTTGGTGTAGCGTTCAATAAACGCTTCTAAATACCTCTGTTGTAAGTTAGCTGTTTCTTCATTTATGAGAGTTCTGTTCATTTTTTTTGTTTGAGTTCAATAACTTTTTCGTTTTTAACCTAGTTATCGTCTAGTCATCTAACGATTACTTTTCTTGTAAAGATGACCACTATGTCTAAGAATAAGCTTGAAGAAGTGAGGCATGCTTTAGGCATCTTTAGGTGCTTTGCTTGGAAGTAAATCCAAGTGTTTTTTCAGAGGAACTTTCCGACTTCTTACTCAGCTGCTGAGCCTCAATAAAGCCGCTAAGAATTAGAGATGAAAAGTAAGTACGAAGTAACTGCTCATCTACTGGTGGACAGACAATAGAGGTGTCTATAAACCCATTGAGTGTATTTTGACAGTCAAACTGTAGTACTGCTGAGTTTGGAATTTTCTCTTGAGATTCCTTGGTCAGCAAAAACGGCACCAGCGGATACAAGAGATGTTCTGGCTCTCGTTGAGCAATTCTAAGCAGTTCTAATTGCCACTGGTCATAAGGAATTTGTTTAAGAGAGTAACCAGACGAGCAGATTAAGTTGCTCAACATACTTAAGTTGAAAGACTGGGGATTAACTAAGTGAAAAGCTTTTCCTAGAGATTCTTGTTGCCTCGATAAATGGATAATAGCTCTGCTGATATAATCCACAGGAGCCATATCCTCAATCATCTCCACTTCTGGCATACATCCAAGCTGGATACAACCTATTATCAGTCGATACAAAAAGTCATTTCTATTAGAGACACCGGTTTGGCTATGCCCTGATACACGTCCCAGCCTATAGATACAAGCAGGAATACCTCGATCACGCGCAATAGTTACTAACTTTTCGGCAACCCATTTACTCTGGGAATAGCCACCCCCTGGTACTTGGTAATCATCAAGACTGTCCTGTTCTCGAACGACTTTAACTCCAGAATGACCAACTGAGGAGAAAACGCTAATGGTAGAAATGAAATGCACAGGCTTGACTTTAGTTTGACTTGCCAATCTCAAAACTTCTTGCGTTCCCAGAACATTGGCTGCCTTCAGTACAGAGTAAGGAGAAGTATGATGAACCCATGCTCCATTGTGATAAATGACATCGAGTAACTCAGCCATTGCTCGAAACTGTTCCTCACAAAGACCTAAAAGCGGCTGAGACAGGTCTCCCACAACTGGTATAATTCTGGGGCTTAGAGATTCATCCCAGAGTAAATAAGATTCAAGGCTGCTTTGAATTCTTTTTTTGCCTTCTTCGGCATTAGGCGAACGTACCAGACAATAGATATCCGCTTGGGTTTGCTGAAGAAGCTCATAAAGTAAAAAAGCTCCCAAAAAGCCTGTGGCTCCTGTTAGGAAGATGTGATCAGGCTCAGTCGTACACTCGATGGCTATAACCTCTGGACGAATTGTGGGGTCAAGGACAGCTTCAGTCTGTAGATCCGCAACAGTTTTTGTACCAATAGTAGAAGCTCCTGTCTTTTGAGCAATCTCAAGATTCTTGGCTAAGCTTGCTATGGTAGGCATCTCAAACAGACTGCGTAAGGGAAGTTCTACTTGGAAAGTTTCTCGCACTCGCAATACCAGCTTAGTAACCAGCAAGGAATGACCCCCTAACTTAAAGAAGTTGTCGTGAATGCCCACTTGTTCTACACCAAGAACTTGTGACCAAATCTCTGCCAGTGCTACTTCGACCGGGGTACTAGGTGGGACAAATGCTTCTTCGAGATTTGGTCTTTCCTGGTCGGGAACGGGAAGCGCTTGACGATCTACCTTGCCATTGGGAGTGAGTGGTAGCGCTTTTAACATCACGAACACTGAAGGCAGCATATACTCTGGCAAGCAATTTTTTAAGAAGCTACGCAGGACATCAACTGTGGGTACTTGCTCCTTTGCTGGGACAATATAAGCGACTAAACGCCGATTAGCGTGGATATCTTCTTGGGCGACGACTATCGCTTCTTGCACAGCTGTGTGTTGATTGAGAACAGCTTCAATTTCAGTTAGCTCAATGCGATACCCTCGAATCTTGACCTGTTGATCGAGACGACCGAGAAACTTAATGTTCCCGTCTGGAAGGTAACGCCCTAAATCCCCAGTTTTGTAGAGGCGTGCGTTTGGTTCATCGCTAAACGGATTGGGAATAAACTTTTGGGCAGTTAGTTCTGGACGGTGGAGATAACCCCGCGCCACACCTAGACCACCGATGTATATCTCTCCCGATACACCAATTGGTACTGGTTGGAGGTGAGAATCTAGTAAATATATCTGGGTGTTAGCAATTGGGCGACCAATGGGCACAGGATTGTTTAAATCATGGTTTTGACAATTGTAGACACTGCTCCAAACTGTTGCTTCTGTTGGACCGTACTCATTAAATAAAGATGTCTGGGGTAGTAATTCACGGTGTTGCTTAACAAGCTCTTTTGGACAGGATTCTCCAGCTACAATTACGGTTTGCAGGCTAACTAGTTGCTGTGGTTGGGCTTGCTCTAAAATCAGCTTGTAGAGAGATGGCAGACATAATAAATGGGAAATTTGTTGTTGAGCGATCGCCTCTATAACCTGTTTAATATCTAGTTGCCAATTTTCTGGTAAAACAGAAACAAAACCCCCTTGACAAATTGTCAAAAAAATGCAAGCAACAGAACTATCGAAAGCAAAAGGTGAAGTTAACAGAAAGCCTGTTACAGGTTGATCGTAGTAACAGATGCGAGCAGTTGTGGAGTGAACTAAGTTTTGATGCGTAACCTGCACTCCTTTGGGTTGTCCTGTAGATCCAGAAGTATAAATTAAGTAAGCCAGGTTATCAGGAATTACTTCTGTTTTAGGATTCTCATCACTTTCTTGGGCTATTGCATCCCAAAGAGTCTCTAAGCAAAGTACTTGCGCCTCAATATCAGGTAACTTTTTCACCAACTGCTCTTGGGTCAAGATTACTGACACCTGAGAATTTTCCAGCATATAAACCAGTCGCTGATTTGGATAAGTTGGATCAATTGGTACATACGCTCCTCCAGCTTTGAGAATACCTAGTATACCTACCAACATTTCCCAAGAGCGTTCTACGCAAATCGCCACTAATACATCCGGTCCAACTCCCAAAGCCTGAAGATGGTGTGCTAGCTGATTGGCTCTGGTGTTCAGTTCTTGGTAAGTGAGTTGCTGCTGGTGAAACACCACAGCTACTTTTTCCGGGGTACGTTCTGCCTGTTCCTCGATTAATTTGTGGATACACTTGTCGTTAACATAATCTCTTCTTGTATTGTTAAATTCAACGAGCAGTTGTTGTCGCTCGACATCACTCATCAATTGTTCTGGATTGTTAACAATACTCTGCGTCAGAGCTAGCAGTGTAGTGTTGGGATCGGCAACTATATTATTTAGTAGCGCTGCAACATGACTTAGCATTCTAGCTACCATCATGGTACTGAAGTGGCGTAAGTCATAAAATATATTCAACGATAACTGCGACCAAGGTTTAACTAAGAAAACAAGAGGATAGTTAGAGTTGATAACAGAGCGAACATTGTCAATCCTCAAGTTTCCTGTAGGTAAGCTAGAAATATTGACCGAGGAGTTTTCAAAGACCAAAATACTCTCAAACAAAGGCATCCCTGTAGGTACTTCACTCCAATTCTGGATTTGGACTAAAGGAGTACACTCATATTTACGTATACTCAGCTGCTGGGACTGAAGTTCCTTTAGCCAAGACAGGAGCGAAGCTTCACCAGACACGAGTACACGCATCGGTAGGGTGTTGATAAAGAGTCCCACCATAGAGGAAACCTTTGGTAGGGTGGGCGGACGACCAGACACAACGGTTCCGTAAACTACATCTGCTTCACCGCTGTAATAACTTAACAACAAAGCCCAAACCCCTTGTACCAAGGTGTTCAGCGTCAAATGATGTTGTTGCGCTAAAGATTTCAGTGCTTCTGTGGTTGCTAGCGACAGCTGGACTTGTTGTTGACTGAAACCTTGGTGCTGACTAGAGGAGCCATTGGTTATCCAGTCTGCTACTAAAGGAGTTGGTGTTGTGAAGCCCTGAAGAACTTTTCGCCAAAATACCTCAGCCTCTGATAAATCCTGCTGCTTTAGCCAAGTGATGTAGTCCCGATAGGGACGGCTTGGTTGCAACTGGAGAATTTGGTTTTGGCAAAGTGCTTCGTAGAAGGAGAAAAATTCCTTGAGGATGGTGTTAACACACCAGGCATCCAGTACCAAGTGACAAATACTCCAGATAAATTGGTAAGTGTCCACATCAGTCTGGATTAAAATGAGCCGCATCAAGGATGGTTTTGCAAGCTCAAAGCCATGTTTGCGGTCTGCTTCCAGGTAACTTTGTAGTTGCGCTTCCTGCTCAGCAGTTGAGAGCTTACGCCAATCATACTGCTGTATCAATAGTTTAGCTTGTCGGTGTACTATTTGAACTGGTTGATTCAGACCTTGCCATACAAAACCTGTTCTCAAACTCGGATGTCGGTCTACTATTTGCTGCCAAGCCTGCTCAAAAGCTGCGATATTGAGAGTCCCGTGCAAGGTACATAGCGTCTGCTCAAAATACATCCTGGAATCTGGAGCAGAGAGGATGTGAAACAGCATACCCTGTTGGGTAAGTGAAAGTGTGTAGATATCCTGTATATTTTTAGCTTCCATACCTGGGGATTTCTAGTTAGTTTTAGGTATTGTTCCTCAACAGCTTATTTAGTTCTTCCTGAGTTAACTCAGCTTCTGGAAAGTCTGAAGGTGTGAAGCTTGGCGTGTCGATGGACGAAAAATGAGTGATTGGCGCTGTGGGCGATCGCTCTTCTTGTTGTGAAACCGAAATTGTCTCCACTACCATTGCTAATTCTGCAATTGTCAGATGTTCAAATAGCTGATTGATACTGAATTTCAACCCCGCTTCATAAGCTTTAGCCACAACCTGAATACTCTGAATCGAATCACCTCCCAACTCTAAAAAGTTGTCGTGGATACCCAAGAGCTTAATTCCCAAAACCTGACTCCAGATTGTGGCTAGCGCCTCTTCTACTACTGTGCGGGGTGCTACGTAGTTAGTTTGCTCTGCTGTGCTTTCTTCCTGCACCAGCATTTCTGGTTGAGATTTTACCTGCTCAGATGCTGGCAAACTTTGGCGATCAACTTTGCCACTAGGAGTCAACGGCAATTCTTCTAAGATGACAAAGGCATTAGGAATCATATATTCCGGTAACTTCTGCCGCAAGAAACTCCGCAACTCATTGGTTGCAGGTGCTGGTTTTTGCTGTGGCACTACGTAGGCAACTAAGCGTTTGCTACCTGACTCTTCTTCCCTAAGTGTGACAACCGCTTCTCGAACAACAGGATGTTGTTGTAGAATCGCTTCTATCGCCGTTAGTTCAATACGATATCCCCTGAGCTTGACTTGATGGTCAATGCGTCCTAGAAATTCAATGTTACCGTCTGGAAGGTAACGTCCTAAATCTCCAGTTTTGTACAGGCGTGCGTTCGGTTCTTCGCTAAACGGATTGGCTATGAACTTTTGGGCAGTTAGCTCAGGTCGGTTAAGATAGCCCCTAGCCAGACCGAGACCACCAATGTACACCTCACCCGGTACACCAATTGGTACTGGTTGGAGGTGAGAATCCAGTAAATAAATCTGGGTGTTGGCAATTGGACGACCAATCGGAACAGAATTTTTCAAATCATGATTTTGACAATTGTAGACACTGCTCCAAACCGTTGCTTCTGTGGGGCCATACTCATTAAATAAAGATGTATGGGGCAATAGCTGACGATGACGTTCCACTAACTCTGTTGCACAAGATTCCCCGGCAACAATGACAGTGTGCAACGAGACAAGTAGATCCGGGTCTATAGTATCAAGTAGGGTGCTGTAGAGTGAAGGAACACTCAACCAGTGTGAAACCTGATGTTGGACAATCAGCTTGGTTAATTGCCAAATATCTCTCTGGGAACCCTCTTGGAACAGCACTAGTGTACTGCCTTGACACAATGTCCAAAATATGCAGGCGACTGAACTATCAAAAGCAAAGGAGGGAATTAATAAGAAACTGGTAACGGGTTTTGAGTAATAAGCAATCCGCGCTAGGGTGGAATGGACTAAGTTTTGTTGGGTAACGAGTACTCCCTTTGGTTGACCTGTGGAACCTGAGGTGTAAATAATGTAGGCTAGATTCTCTAATGTGCTTGTACTGCAGGGTTTTTCTGGACTCTCCTGCGCTATGATGTGCCAGTCTGAGTCTAGACAGACAGTCTGGGCGGTGTGTGCAGGTAAGTCTGCTACTAGCCGTGCCTGAGTCAGCAGGACTGGAACCTGAGCATCTTCCAGCATAAAAGCCAGGTTTTCTGGGGGATATGTTGGGTCTAAGGGTAAGTAAGCTCCTCCTGCCTTGAGAATTCCCAAAATTCCTACTATCATCTCCAGGGAACGCTCGACACAGAGAGCCACCGGCAAATCGGGACCTACTCCTAGACGCTGCAAGTAACGGGCAAGGGCATTCGCTCGATGATTAACCCTCTTTTATCACTTTCGGAAGAGAATAATCTGGGATGCTTCCAGCATAAGACTTTTACCAAAAATCTTGATTTCAGCCATTCTGGAACGAAAATAAACGCTCAAATGCTCGCTCTATCTACAGTTGAAAATTTGGCTCTTATTTTTCTTTTCCCAGACTGACAGAAGAGGGTTAAGCTGTTGGTAACTGAGTTGCTCATCTTCAAAGACAACGGCGATCGCATCAGGATTTTGTGCAGCAGTCGCCTCAAAGTGTTGCTGGATAGAGCAATATTGGGGATATTGGGTGGCGGTATTATTCCACTCCACAAGCAACATTTGCCGTTGGCGATCGCCCAAAAGACATTGAGACTCGTAACGTGCAAACGGCTGTCCAGACATTGCTGTCAGCGTTTCTATAAAATAACTGCCAATAGTCTCTAACTGGGCATGGCTAATCTGTGTCAAGTCACACTCTAAATCGAGTTGTATGCAATCTGAGGCATGATTGAGATTAAACTCAGACCGCAACGTAAAATGAGTTTCACCAAAACCCCTCGCCCCTAAAATTTCCAAATCTTTGAAAGCTTGCAAACTCTCATAAACATGAAAGTGAGTGTAGTTAAAGACAGTTTCCACCAGGGGCTGGAGAGCCTGACGACCGACAAGTTGGTGTAAATCTGCGTAGGGATAACGTCTAAAGGGTAACAATTCTCGTTCAGCTGCAAAGACCTGCTGCACCAACTCTAACCAAGTTCCCCCCGTCAGTTGCAGACGCAAAGGAACTGTGTTCAAATGGATTCCCAAGGTTTTTTCTCCGTCAGCCTCTTCCAATCGACCGTTAGACTCCAGTCCTGTGAGGACATCGCTTTCGCCACTTAACAAACTCATCACTCTCACATGTGCAGCTAGCAAGACGTTTTTGAGGGGGACTTCTGCTCTACGTGCCAGTTTCTGCAATTTCTTGGAAAGCTCAGGGGAGATGGGGACATCTAAAAAGCCAATTTCCGGGGTATCTGTGGTGCGGTGAGTCACCGCCCAACGGGCTAGTTTTGTGGTGACGCAACCTGCCAATTTTTGTGTCCAAAAGTCTTGAGAGTCAGGCGATTGCAATGTTGAACGCTCTAAGGCGACAAAATCTTGATAAGCAATAGTTGGGGGTGGTTCAATGACTTCACCTTTACCATTCAGCAAGGCATCATAATGCTGTAGCAATTCTGTCAGCAAACAAGCTTTGCTCCAGCCATCAAGAATAGAAGTATGGCAGCTAAAAGTCAGATAAAAAGACTGATCCGTGAGGCGGTGAAGAAAAAAGCGAATAAATGGCGGGGAAGACCAGTCAAAATTTCGTCTTTTTTCAGCTTTTATCCAGGTGGAAAGTGCTTCTTGTTGCCGATATGGTGATAAATCGCGCAAGTCTTCGACTTGAAAGGGAGCAGTGACCTGTTGATGAACTAACTGTAGGGGTTCGCTAAAGTTGGTCAGATCAAACGATGTCCGCAGGATAGCGTGGCGCTCCACAACCTGCTGTACGCATGCTTGAAACAACTGAATGTCTAGACGAACTTGCAAATTGTACAGGAAAATGTCATGGTAAATCGGCTCCTCAGGCATGGACTGACTGTGAAAGATTACCCCAGCCTGAACCCTAGCCAAAGGATAAGCATCTTCTACGCCTTCGGGTAGCTTTTGGCGTTCTGTGTGAGAAATCAGGCTAAATGGCTCTGTTTTACGAGTTACTAAACCACTTGGTTCGACAAAGGTAATTTCTTGTGCCAGAGATTCGATGGTCTGATGCTGGAAAATCTGCGCCAGGGAGAAGCTTAAACCTTTTGCAGTGGCTTTAGCTAGCACTTGGATGCTACGAATCGAATCCCCTCCCAACTCAAAAAAGTTGTCGTGAATGCCCACCTGTTCAATGTCCAGTACCTCTGCCCAAACCTCTGCTAATGCTTGCTCTACAAGAGTGCGAGGTGCTACAAAAGCTTTTTCTAACTCAGGTCTAGCTTTACTAGGAACTGGTAGAGAGCGCCGGTCTATCTTACCATTCGGAGTCAAGGGAAGTGCATCCAGCATGACGAAAGCCGCAGGAACCATGTAATCGGGAAGCTGCTCTAAGAGAAAGCGACGCAGTTCGGTAGTGGTGGGTGCTGGCTGATGATGGCTGACGCAATAAGCAACTAATTGCTGATTGCTAGAGTCTGCCCCAGATGCAGCTAATTCTCCTTTGAGTAAGCGACGCAAACCAGTAATTGTGGATGAATTTTCTACGTCAACCAGTGGTGTGAAGTTTCGGTGCTTTTCGCTCCTCTCAATCTCTCTCATTAAGATAACGACCGAGCGCAAAGCTGGGTGTTGACTCAGTACCGTTTCAATCTCTCCTAGCTCAATGCGGAACCCTCGCAATTTAACTTGATCGTCGAGTCGTCCCAGATACTCAATGTTGCCATCAGGAAGGTAACGCGCCAAATCCCCAGTTTTGTACAGGCGGTTAAATTTTGAATTTTTTTGTGCTTCCTGCGGAGGAACTGCGTTAACGCGCAGCGTGTCCGCAGGACATATTTTGAATTTTGAATTGTTAAAGGGATTGGGAATAAATTTCAGAGCTGTTAAGTCTGGTTGGTGGAGATAACCCCGCGCTAGAGCCGCACCGCCAATGTGTAGTTCCCCTGGCACGCCAACGGGCACTGGTTGCAAGTAAGAATCTAGCAGATAAATTTGCGTATTGGCAATGGGGCGACCAATGGGGACAATGTGTTTACGACTCTGACGCTCACAAGCCCAAAATGTGACATCAACAGCAGCTTCCGTCGGTCCATACAAATTATATAAGTCTGCATCTAGACGCGCAAAAAAGCGCTCTTGAAGTTTGAAAGGTAATGCTTCCCCACTGCACATCACCTGCCTCAAGCAGTGACAAGTTTCAAGACCAGGTTCTTCTAGAAACACTTGTAGCATGGAGGGAACAAAATGGACTGTGGTAATTTGCTCCTTTTGGATGAGTTTGACAAGGTAGGCACTATCTTGATGACCTCCTGGTCGGGCTATCACCAAACGCGCTCCAGTCAAGAGTGGCCAGAAAAATTCCCAAATCGAGACATCAAAACTAAAGGGTGTTTTTTGCAACACTCTATCTACTGTTGTCAGTTGGTAATTTTCTTGCATCCAGGATAGACGATTGCAAATTCCTCTATGAGTGTTCATGACCCCCTTTGGTTTGCCAGTCGAGCCAGAGGTGTAAATCACATATGCGAGGTTATGAGTTGTAACCTGGCTAACTGGGTTGTTCACACTTTCACTAGCCCAAACCTCATTGTTTTTGTCCACCAAGACCACTTGCGCCCTATGCTCAGGCAAAGCTGTCAGGAATTTCTCTTGAGTCAACAACACTGAGACTTGGGCATCTTCCAGCATGAAAGCCAGACGTTCTTGAGGATAGCTGGGATCTAGAGGAACGTAGGCTCCTCCAGCCTTAAGAGTCGCCAAGATACTCACCACCATCTCTTGTGAACGCTCCAGGTAAATGCCAACCAACACCTCCGGCTCTACTCCCAAAGTTTGCAGATATTGTGCTAACTGGTTTGCCCGTCGATTTAACTCAGTGTAGGTGAGTTGTTCTTGCTCAAATACCACCGCCACTGCATCTGGTGTTTGCTCTACCTGAGCTGCAAATTGTTGATGGAGACACAAATCACTTGCGTAATCTACTTGGGTAGTATTCCACTCTACCAATAATTGTTGCCGTTCTAATTCCGTCAGGAGTGGAAGAAGTGAGACGTGCTGCTGTGGATCAGCGACAATACCTTCCAGTAAAGTTTGAAAATGACCCGCCATCCGCGCAATGGTGGTAGCATCAAACAGGTCTGTATTGTATTGCCAAGAACCAGATAGTTGTCCATCTACCTCAGCCATCATTAGAGTCAGGTCGAACTGAGCAACCCGCTTATCGAGCGCTAAGGACTCTAGCTCCAGCTCCTTTAGTTTTATTCTTGCTCCTGTTTCCCCCAAAGCAAAGGCTGCCAAACCTTCCTGATTTTGCAAGTGTGCTTTGTGCAAGACAAACATGACTTGGAATAGCGGTGAGCGACTTGGATCTCGAATCGGTTGTAGTTGCTCAACTAGCCGTGCAAAGGGATAATCTTGATGGGCAAAGGCATCTAGCACAGTGGAGCGCACTTGACTAAGAAACGCTTCAAACGTCGGGTTTCCTGATAAATCTGCTCGTAGAACAACTGGGTTAACAAAATAGCCCACTAACCCCGCCAAATCAGCTCGACTTCTACCTGTTGTTGGTGAACCCACCAGCAGATCCTCTTGACCTGTGTAACGGTAAAGCAAGACTTGAAAAGCTGCAAGCATCGTCATGTAGAGAGTGGCTCCGTGAGCGTGACTGAGGGTCTTGAGCCTTTGAGTTAAATCTGCGTTCAGCCAGAAGGATTGTGAAGCTCCTGTATAAGTTTGGATAGGTGGTCTCGGTCGGTCAGTAGGCAGATTCAGCACTGGTAATTCCCCAGCCAGTTGTTTGTGCCAGTATTTCCATAGCCGTTCACCTTCTTTTGAAGCTAGCATGGCTTTTGAAGTGCGAACAAAGTCGGTGTACAAGAGCGCTAGCGAATTTAGGGTTGCTCTTGTACTCGCTTTGTGCGCTTGGTACAATATTCCCAATTCATGCATTAACACTGCACCAGACCAGAAGTCGGCGATAATGTGATGCACAACCAGGAGTAGAGTGTGTTCTTGTGGCGATACGCCTTTAGGCGTCTGCCCTTCGGGCGATCGCCCTTTGAGTGGCTCCCCTTGCGACCATCGTGTAAATAAGCTAACCCGTAGCAAGGGACCTTGCTCCAGATTAAAGGGACGATGAGCTTCTTCGACTAGGCGGTTGTTCAAGAACGCCTCGCTCCAAGTTGAAACGTTTTCGTGCTCAAAACAAATTTCCAAATGTTCGTGAATTTCCTGAACGGGTTGCCCTGATAAATTAGTGAAGGTGGTTCGTAACGCTGGATGACGCTCCACCAAGCTTTGAAACGCATTCCGCAAAGCTGCAATATCTAACTCTCCCTGAAGGTGGGCTGCAGCCACAATATTGTAAGCTGGACTCTCTGGTGTCAGTTGGTGCAGAAAGTACAAAGCTTGTTGACCGTGGGAGAGAGAATTTTCAGCAACTGCTTCGGAGGCTGGAGCGAGAGTCATTTCTTGGGCAAAAGTAGATACGGTATCTTGTGCAAGTACCTCGCTTGCAAGCTGGTCAATATTGGAACCTGCAAAAAAACTCGTTATTGGTAAAACCACACCAAAGTTAGTTTCAATGGCATTTTTAAGTTCAATAGCCATTAGGGAATCGAGACCCATAGTACTCAAGGGCTGTTGGAAGTCCAACGGGGATGGAGCGACCTTGAGAACCTTCGCCAAGAGCTCCTGAAGATAAAAAGTTAGTTTTAAGTGACGCTCTTGAGGCTTCAACGCTCTGAGGTCTTCGCGAGTCAGCGTGACTTCGCTTCCTGAGGTATATGACTCTTCGAGAATGCTACTTCCTACAATATTTAAACTTCCATTCAAAAACCCAGCGCGACAGGCATACCGTTGAATTTTACCACTGGAAGTTTTTGGGATGCTTCCAGTTTTGAGCAGCAACACTGCATAAACTTGTAACTCGTATTCTTCCACCACTGCTTGACGAATGGCTTTAATCACCTCATCAATATCTAGATTCCTCAAAGAAGTGCGCTTTACTTCATCTGCTACTACCAATCGTTCAACACCTGCAACTTCAATTGAAAATGCCGCACTACCGCTTTTTTGCAATGCAGGGTGACTTTGTTCTAGCGTCCATTCAATGTCTTGTGGATAATGGTTGCGACCTCGAATGACGATTAAGTCTTTGAGGCGACCAGTGATGAACAGCTCGCCTGAGTGCAAAAACCCCAAGTCTCCGGTACGTAAAAACGGACCTTCCCCACTGTCTGTTAGGTATGCCCGGAAAGTTTCCTCGGTTTGCTCGGTTTGGTTCCAGTAGCCAACAGCCACGCTGGGTCCTTTCACCCAAATTTCACCCACCTCATGACTACCACAACGGGTTCCAGTTTCGGGATGGACAATGACAATTTGCAGATCTTGCAGGGGTTGACCGCAACTTACCAGCGTCTGGTGGGCACCCACCTCTTCTGAAGGAGCGGTAACTACCTGATTTTGCGCCAGTGCTGCTTGTTGGACAGACAAAACAACAGGTGGAGCCGCCTTGAAGCCACCAGAAACAATTAGGGTTGTTTCAGCCATACCGTAGCAGGGATAGAAGGCTTCACGTCGGAAGCCGCAAGCTTCAAAGGTTGTGGCAAAGCGCTCAAGAGTTTGGGCACGAACAGGCTCAGCTCCGTTAAAAGCAACCTCCCAACTGCTGAGGTCGAGAGTTGCTCGTTGTTCGGGAGTAATCTTGCTCACGCACAGATCATAGGCGAAATTGGGACCACCGCTGGTCGTTGCTTTGTATCGGGAAATAGCTTGTAGCCAGCGCAAGGGTTTTTGTAGAAAAGCCACCGGAGACATGAGGATGCACGGAATACCCAAGTACAGGGGCTGAAGCATATTTCCAACCAGACCCATATCATGAAAAAGGGGGAGCCAACCCACAAACAGCGTTTCTGTTGAGTGCTGCATCGCCTGCTGAATCAAAAGTTCGTTGTGTAGCAAATTTCCATGACTCACCATTACCCCTTTAGGTGAACCTGTAGAACCTGAGGTGTATTGGAGAAATGCTAGTGTGTTACTGTTGACAGATGGCTCCTGCCATGTATTTACTAATTTGCTAGCAATAATGTTGTCGGTAGCTAGGAAACGCAGAATTTGTAAATTTGGATATTGAGCGAATTGTCGCTCTATTTTGGACAAAACGGTTGTAGTGGTTAGTGCGACCACAGCCTGTGCATCTGCCACAATAGCTTGGAGTCGGGACAAAGATTGATTAGCCCGAGGCGGATAAGCTGGAACAGCAACGACTCCAGCATACAAACACCCGAAAAACGCCGCTATGAATTCCAAACCAGGGGGATATAGCAGCAGGACACGCTCTCCACTGACGACTCCACAACTTTGAAGCAAGGCAGCAATTTCCCGAGCTTGAAAATCGAGATCCCCGTAGGTGATATGACTTTCTTCTTCCTCAGAATCAAGCAGAAAAGAATAGGCTTTCTGTTTAGGCTGGTGGAATGCTCGACCTTGGAGAATTTCGACCAAGGTGGAGAACCTAGCTGGTTGCTCGAAAAGGTTTTTGCCCATTTGCACACCTGCTGAAATCATTATAAATTTTTCTGTTAAAAATGCTCAATTAGAGCCTGCTGTATGCAGCTGGTTAATTGTTGAATACAGTCAAAGAATTTAAGTTATTGCTTGGAATTTACAACAGTAGCTCTTCAGAGGGAAATGATTTGATTCCTTCGTAGAAAATTCATGTAGAAAATTTAATTTTATGAGACAACAGAAACTAGATTTTCTACTTAAGGTTGAAAATAATCCTATCCTATCAACTTAGTTCAAAGAAACCATTATGTGCAGAAATTGGAAATTTCAGAAAAGGGATTGGTTATCCACATATAAAGCTATCTTTTTACTAGTTATACGTCGTAGAGGAAAACGCATAACAAACACAACGAAAACTTATTCTAAGGTGAGGAGCCTATTATAATTTGAGTAACTAGACGGAGCAAAAAGCCTCGCAAGCCTTTATGTTACTACAATTAATGCTCCTTACAAAGTCTTTTGGGAGACAAACCCTCCAAAACAGTTTTGAATAACTTTTCTGCAACTTTATCGATATACACATATCAACATATTACAAACTCCTCATTTTTAGCAAGAAGATAGCAATCGACAATAGTTATAAAAAAGAAATATTTTATATGTTTTGTTTATGTCAAGAGGATCTAACTTGAAGGCGTGAAAAAAGTTTCTTTAACCCCTTGATATCGGCAAATGAATCATTTGTCGCTTGCACCATAGCCTATCTTAATTTGGAGTCGAGTAAAGTTTGACCGAAAAGAACTCAGGAGTCAGGAGCCAGAATTCAGCTTGGGTATTCTGTGCGACTGGTGGATGAGTATGGGGTCCAAGCCCCTGCCAAATCTTTGATTTGGCGGTCTTCAGTCAGTGGTGGGTTCAAGCCCCGACTGACTGATTCTGACGGATGATTCTGAATTCTGAATTCTTCTTCCTGACAAAGTTTGACAACCCGTCGTTTGACTTATATAACGACCTCGTTCATGATAAGAATTGCTTTTGTGCAACTCGACACGATAGATATACAAACCAAATATGTACAAGTAGAGTCTTCGCTCAACCACCAATCGATTGAGTTTGGGAAACTTGAAGCTGGTGTAAGTCAACGACTCAACCCTATCAGGAGACACTCATGTTTTTCTCCAATGTTCATATTTTTCTCTAAATGTTATAGCATTCCTGTTTGATTTTTGAAAACTTCTCAAAGCACAAGTTAAGTCTTGCGATGGCTTAAGCCTCAGTATACTTACCAAGCATCAAACCGGATTTCTATATAGCTGCAATGTGTCATTTAAGTGTGAGGAATTAGGGTGAAACAACAGAAACTATCCATCTGGATATGGCTGTTTACAGCTGTATCAGCCTTAGGGTCTACTCCAGCACGTGCTGATGTTATTAAGGTAACTACTGTACAACCCAAACAAGAGACAACAAACGCAGTCGCACCCATCACTGACATTCCTCGGCTGAGTGAAATTCAGCGTCCCCACACCAGTGTCAAGGACTGGGTAGCACAACAGACTCAGCAAAATCAAGTTATACAAGTGACAGGTGTACGCCTTTCCCAAACTGCTAACGGTTTGGAAGTCATTTTAGAAACTTCTACATCTGATAAACTGCAAACCATAATTAAGAGTGAAGGCAATAACTTCATTGTAAATATCCCTAATGCTCAACTGCGGTTAACAAGTGGTGGTTTCTTCCGTCAACAAAAGCCTCTTGCGGGAATTACTGAAATAATGGTGACTAATATAGACGCAAATAGTATCCGGGTAACAGTGACGGGTGAGGCGAGTGTACCAAAAGTTGAGTTGGACGACAGCAATAAAGGTTTAATTGTTGTTGTCACGCCAGTTATATCCTCTACAGCAGAAACTGATAAGCCTAGTCAGAAAAAACCATCGGAGTCGGCTCAAGAACCAATTGAACTCGTTGTGACGGGTGAGCAAGAAGGATATAGTGTACCTGATGCCACAACTGCAACTCGGACAGATGTGCCATTACGTGATATTCCCCAGTCAATTCAAGTCATTCCACGTCAGGTGATTGAAGACCGAAATGTCGTGCGTCTTTCGGAACTAGCGGATAATGTCAGTGGCGTGCAACCCGAGCGTGGATATGGAGGCTTATCTTCATTAGGGTTCCGGGTGCGCGGTTTTCTAACCAATTTTGAAACTTTACGCAATGGCTTTCCAGATTACGGTTATTTTAGTCCGCGAGATGTAGCCAATATTGAGCGCGTGGAGATTCTCAAAGGTCCGGCGGCGGTACTTTATGGCGGTAGTCCGACACAGTATGCAGGTGGAAGTGGTGTTGTCAATTCCGTTACCAAAAAACCCTTGTCACAGCCTTATTACAACGGGAATGTCACTTATGGAAGTTATAACTTTTTGCGTCCGACTTTAGATATTAGCGGACCGCTTACAAATGATAAATCTGTTTTGTATCGTTTAAATGTCGCCTACGAAAGTGCTGACAGCTTCCGTGATTTTGTGGAGTATGACAGCTTCTTGATCTCGCCTGTTTTAGAGCTGAAGATAAGCGATCGCACTAAACTCACCTTTGAATACGAACACCAAAAATACAACTATATTTTTGATAATGGTTTTCCTATTGAGCCAGAAGCTCTCAAACTTCCTCGCAGTCGATTTTTAGGAGAACCCAATTTTGCTAATGGTGAAGTCACCTTTAACTCGTTTACGTATAACTTTGAACATCAATTTAGCAATAACTGGAAATTCCGCCAAGGATTTAATATTCTCAATGCTAATTTAAACGACGCAAAGCAGGTCTCTCCTGGTTCTTTGCAAGATGATCGTCGCACCCTAGACCGTTTGTTCTACGCTTCCGATGAGGAACACGAAAATATTACGCTACAAAACGAAATTTCTGGCAAATTTTCTACTGGTTCTATTCGCCATAATTTTCTGTTTGGGGTAGATTTAGCTCGAAACTTGTTTAGCTACCTTTTTGCACCTGACCAAGAATTATCAATAGATATTTATGACCCGCAATATGGTGGGACTCCTACTCCCGTGGAGGGTGGTTCTTCCTTTGGTCGAAAAATCGTCTCCGAAAATATCGGTGTTTTTGTACAGGATTCGATTGAACTTCTGTCAAATCTCAAACTATTGTTGGGTGGTCGCTTAGACTTTAACGATTACAGCACCAAAGACCGTGTGAGTAGCGATACCCTCAACGAACAATCAAATACTCGTTTTTCACCGCGAGTTGGAATTGTGTATCAACCAAGCAATGCGACTTCGTTTTACTTCAATTGGTCTAATGGTTTTTCTCCTCAATTTCAGGCGCGGAGTCGGACAGACGAAGAATTTGAACCGCAAACGACCGAGCAATTTGAGGTGGGGGTTAAACAGAATTTTCTCAATGATAAGCTTTCTGCAACTTTGGCATTCTTTCAAGTGACCAAGCAGAATGTACTCACACCAGACCCAGTAGACGACCGGTTCCAAATCCAAACGGGAGAACAACGCAGCAGAGGTATTGAGTTAGATATTGCAGGTGAAATATTACCAGGCTGGAAGGTGATTGCCAACTATGCTTATATTGATGGCAGAGTCACAAAAGATAATGAGATTCCTGTCGGCGACAGATTATTTGGTGTCCCAGAACATAGCGCTGGATTGTGGACGACTTATGAACTGCAACGTGGTCGTTTACAGGGGTTAGGATTGGGTGTTGGGGTATATTTTGTGGGTGAGCAAGAGGTAGATTTACCGAATACGTTTCAACTGGCAAGTTATGTGCGAGCTGATGCTTCCATCTTCTATCGGCGTCAAAATTATCGATTTGCGCTCAACCTCAAGAATATTTCTAATGTTAAGTATTATGAGGTTGATGGGTACAGTATCGACCCTGCGCCACCGTTTACGGTGTTGGGAACTGCGTCAGTTGAGTTTTAATTCCCGAAGCATTCAAACGAGAGTTGTGTGTGAGTAAATTACGTCACTGTATTTGGATAGATCAACCTTTTATTGCAGTCTTAGCAGTGCTGATGCTGGTTTCAGGGTGTGAGGGAAATGTTGTTCAATCAACTAATACTGCTTCACAAGCAGCAAAATACACTCTAGTCACACTTAAGAACTGCGATCTGACGATGACCTACAAACAATCACCACAACGCGCTGTCACGATGATGCAATCTGCAACAGAGGTCATGCTGGCGCTGGGTTTAGAAAAGCACATGGTCGGTACAGCCTACCTGGATAATCCGATTTTGCCGGAGTATCAACAGGCATATTCGCAAATTCGAGTTTTAGCGCCGAAGTACCCGTCACGGGAAGTTTTTTTGGGGGTTGAACCGGATTTTGTGTTTACCACTGAAGAAAGTGCTTTTGCCAAAGAAGCACTTGGCTCACGAGAAGAGTTAGTTAAATTAGGTATTTCCTCTTATTTACTGCCCATTGAATGCGATCGCCCAGAACTTAGACCATCACGTGTCACGATGGAGAATTTATATCAGCAGATAAAGGATATTGGGCGTATTTTTAGAGTAGAAGAACGGGCACAGCAGTTAATTGCTCAATTGCAAGCACAACTACAAGAAACTCAACAAAAGCTAGGCAAGGTGACAACCAAGAAGCGTATATTTTGGTACGATTCCGAAGACCCTCCTCTAACTGTCTCTAACTGGGGAATGCCAAATCACATCATTGAACTAGCAGGTGGAGAAAATATTTTCAAAGATATCCAGAAAAAAGAAGCATGGGTGAGAGTTAATTGGGAAGATGTCATTGCACGTCAACCCGATGTGATTGTTCTCATCGATGCTAGCTGGTCACCTGCTGAGGAGAAGCGGCGGTTGCTTAAATCAAACCCTGCTTACTCCCAGCTAAAAGCAGTGCAACAAGATAAATTCATTGTCTTGGGCTTCAGCTACACGATGCCAGGAATTCGGAATATCACAGGAGTGAGACAATTAGCAGAGGCTTTGTACCCAGAGAGGTTTAAATGATGGGTTGAGGGGACAAGGAGACTAATGACTAATGAACAATGACTAATGATTAATCCAGTACCAAAGCATCTGAGAAAAAACAAGCAGCAACGTTACAAGCTGCTAACGGTGGTAATGCTTGTGATGTTATTAGTTTCTATGACTTTGGCGGTGATGATTGGACCTGTGCCTATTTCCCCTTTGAGGGTATGGCAGATAGCCTTATCTCAAGTTTTTCCAAAAGTTACAGGAGACTGGACACAAGCACAAGTTCAAATTGTCTGGCTCATCCGCTTTCCGCGTGTGTTGCTGGCTTTTTTTGTGGGTGCTGGACTATCAGTGGTTGGTGTCACTATGCAAGCACTGGTGCGAAATCCCCTCGCTGACCCCTTCATTCTCGGTGTTTCCTCTGGTGCATCGGTGGGTGCTGTTTTAGTCATCCTGTTCGGTGTTTTCTCATTTTTTGGCATGTATGCAATCTCCGTTGGGGCTTTCCTCGGTGCGCTGTTAGCATTCGTTGTTGTTTTCTTCTTAGCACGACGACAAGGACGCCTCTGTTCCACACGCTTAATCCTAGTTGGTGTAACAGTATCGTATCTGTTTGAGGCGATAACGAGTTTCTTGGCTATCAAAGCCGGAAGTGGCGAAGCTACACGACGAGTATTGTTCTGGTTGTTGGGGGGACTTTCGGGAACAAAGTGGGCAGACCTGATCTTGCCAGTGCTGGCTTTGTTAGTTGGGCTGGGATACTTGTTACTTCAAACGCGATCGCTCAATGCACTCCTCATCGGTGAAGAAACAGCCCGGACTCTGGGAACCGACACCGATAGTTTCCGCAAGCAATTATTCTTAGTGACATCACTGTTAACAGGTGTCATAGTTGCCGTCAGTGGTGTGATTGGCTTCGTCGGGCTGATGATTCCTCACAGTGTCCGCTTCCTCGTCGGCTCAGATCATCGCCGCGTATTACCTGTAAGCCTGCTATTGGGTGGAATTTTCCTAATTTGGGCGGATGTATTGGCACGGACTCTGGTTGCGCCCGAGGAACTTCCCATTGGTATTATCACAGCACTGTTTGGCGCTCCCTTTTTCATTTGGTTAATGCAAGGTAAAAGCGAAGTATGACAACCTGTCTTTTGACGCCAGGTGTAAGGAACAAGAGAATGATGAAGGAAATTCTACCGAATAAGCCTTTTTTGTAGAGACAGAACACAAAATGAAAAAATTTCTTTCAGTATTGTTGCTGGGCATCGCAATTTTTACCTTTGCCTTCAATCGTCCAGCCCTTGCAGGAGATGCAGATAAAGGAGCAAAAATCTTCAGTGCTAATTGCGCTTCTTGTCATGCGGGTGGGAAAAATCTCGTTCAAGCCAACAAAACCTTGAATAAAGACGCTTTGGAAAAGTATGGCATGTACTCAGAGGAAGCTATTATCGCCCAAGTGACAAAAGGTAAAAATGCCATGCCCGCCTTCAAAGGTCGTTTGAAACCCGAACAAATTGAAGATGTCGCAGCATACGTGTTGGGAAAAGCCGATAAGGGATGGAAATGAACTTGACACTCTGACACAAAGATGCAGGGAGGAAGAGTTGCCCACAAAGAGCAAAGTTTCAACCTACCTCAGAAAAAGATTCCGTCCACAAGAAGCGGGCTTGAACCACCCCCTCCGTCAACGGAGATACTGGCAACTCTAGGTGTCACCGCGTCTCAAGCGTCAGAGCGTCCTCTTTGTAAAGCCCGAATAAGGCTGTTGTTCTGCAAATAGCTAGGTAAGGCATATGCCTTACCTACGGCTTCGGTTGTCCTTGCAACGTGAGAAACACTTATGAGTGGCTTGTTTCAATTGATTCTCAATTTTGGTATTGCTGTTGCACTCGCCTGTTGTTTTCTCGCTTCACCCGTATACTCATCACCTAACCCCAACACCGATATCACAGCAAGCGACTTTTTCAAGTTGGGGGTACAAAAGATGCAAAACAGCAATTACCAAGAAGCTATGACAGATTTCTCTGAAGCGATTAGGTTCAAAAGCGATTTTGCTGCAGCTTACAGCAATCGATGTCTTGCTTATCTTCAATTAGCAGATTATCAGAATGCGATCGCCGATTGCAATAAAGCTCTAAATTTTACACCTAACAATGTTGAAGTATATCTCAATCGGGGACTTGCCCACTTAAGACAAGGAGATTATCAAGCAGCAATTGCTGATAACAATCAAGTCATTGTACTTAAACCCTATGATTTCAGAGCTTACTACAACCGAGGGGTCACCCACGCCATGCTGGGGAATTACCAACAAGCAATATCAGATTATAATCTGGCATTAACTCAAATTCCTCAGACATCCAATTTACTTCTGGCGGATATCTACAATGACCGAGGGCTTGCTCATTTTCAGTTGTCGGACTTACAATTCGCCATGCTTGACTTCTCAAAGGCAATTCGTCTGAATTCCAATGACTACAGAGCTTACTACAATCGGGGTTGTGCTTGTGGTAGAAGTGGGGATAACTTTTGTGCAATTAGAGATTTTACTGAATCGCTAAAACTTCACCCAACCAATGCCCAAGCTTATCTTAACCGGGGTATAGCCTACCATCAGCTTGGTTATGAACAAATTGCAATTGCAGACTTACAAAAGGCAGTTAAATACTTCGCTTCAATAGGAGAAACTGTGGCATACGACAAAACTTTAGATTACCTTCAAAATTTACGACAACAACTTCTAACCTTATCAGAAATTGCTCTTATTTGGCGTCAAGACACCCCATTTTTCATACCCTAGTACACGGGGCGTGGAAATAAAGCTACCATTTCAAACACTCAAAAACCTTGTATTTCAAGTATTTGGAATTTGGAATTTGGAATTTGGAATTTGGAATTCCGCAAGAGCGGTAATAGCTCTGTGTCCCCTCCACACAGTTTGGAAGCAACTCAATGTCTCCTTTACCTAACTATCGTCCTAAGCAACTTTCCCTAGGTTCTTTGGAGAAAGAGATTTTGCACATTATTTGGAAACTTGGTAGCGCTACCGTTAAAGATCTGCATGAACAGATTCTAATTGATCCAGAGCGACAACTAACTTATGCTTCAGTAACAACTATCCTCAAACGTTTGACTCAAAAAGGTTGGCTGACTCGCGAAAAAGAAGGTCGGATTTTCAGATGGCGAGCACTAGTATCTCAGGAGGAGGCGGGGATACTCCAGACTCATGAGCAGTTGCATCAATTTTTAGCGGTAGGAAATCCGGATGTGGTTGCAGTCTTTGCTGACAGCTTAGAGCAAGCTAGTGTGGAACAGTTTGAGGCGATCGCCCAAAAAATACAAGCACTTCGCCCAGTTAGGGAGTAATCATAAGCGCTAGAAATCCTTGTTGCTTAAAGGTTTCTAGTTCGCGTTCAGAAAAGAATTTCAACATACGTGGCGCGCTTCTTATTGTTGCGGTTCAGACTGTAGAAGCGAGCGGTACTGCCAAAAGGAAAATACTGCAAAGATTGGCGCACCAATAGTGGCTGCGATTAACAACGGTACTAGTCCATTGAATAAAGTCACAACCGGAAACAAATACAGTATGTCTTCGATATCAAAACCCGCGAAATTGGGTTGACGGGTTTCATCTTTACCGAGTTGCTGTTCCATCTCATTGCGCAAGTGGAAAATGTAAGCAACAGAAACGCCGGATATTATACCCATAAGCAATGCCCACCAACCAAGTTCGCTGTTCATCAAACCATACCCAATACCCACAAACAACAGAACGTGGATGATTGCATCACTCGCGAGATCGTACTGGTGTCCCCATTTGCTGCTCTTCTCGCTGAGCCGAGCCAATTCACCATCTGTGTGATCAAGAAAATTCGATAATACGAACAGCCAAGCCCCGATATTAGCCCAGGTTAGGCTACCAATTGCTAACGCTGCTGTTGCCAAAAGCCCAGTCACCAGCCTGACTGTAGTGAGATGATTGGGATGTATCCAACTATCTTTCAAAGGTTTCACTAACCAATAAGCAAGTTGGGCATCCCAAGATTTTTTGGTCATAGGTATGGTCAAGTGTGAACGATCTTGCGTATTTTTTGGGAATAGAAAGAAGCTGATTCTTCGTTTTTGGCGCATTCCTGAGTGAACTTAATCAGATGGTGTCCGACTAATCCAACGTGAATCAGTTGCTCGATTTTACCAGCTTTCAATGCTGGTAATGCCATGTTCCAAAAAGTCTTGCGATAGTTGCCCAATATACCTACCCGCAGCAAGATATTGCTCATAATTGTTAAACCTTTCTTAATATTTGCCCAAGAAGCACGAGCAGGACTATTAGGAACCTCTATCCGATTAGAGTAGGTATGCTCCATATTGTAGGCATACCGCTGATATAAGAATTCTGGTTCATATGCAGTTGTGACGCAGCGACGCCACATCTCAACAACCTGTTCATAAGGCATTAAAAACTTGATATTGGACTCGCGATTTTCATCAAACACAAGGCGTCCTGCTTTTTCTAACCTGCTCCACAATGGAGTTTTTGGTAATGCATGAAGTAGGTTAATTGTCAACATAGGAATTTGAGACACACGAATAAATTCCAGAATTTTGTCTGCGGTTTCTGGTGTATCTGTGTCAAACCCAATGATGATTCCGGATACCACTTCCATGCCATAGCTATTTAACACCTTAATCGCGTCAAGAATCGGCATACTAAGGTTGTGAGTTTTGGAAATAGCTTCAAGAGCTTCAGATTCTGGGGTTTCAATACCACAGAAAACTGTACAAAAATATGCCTCGCGCATCATTTCCAAAAGTTTGGGACTTTGCGCCAAATTCAATGTGGCTTCGCAAGCAAATTGAATGGGATATCCATTGCGCTTTTGCCAGTCAATTAGGTGAGGAAGCAACTGCATGACAGCACGGCGATTACCCACAAAGTTATCATCGACAAAATATACTGCCCCTGGATTGCCATATTCCAGCATCGCATCTAGTTCAGCGAGAACTTGCTCTGGAGTCTTGAGACGAGGGTTGTTTCCATATAATGCAGGTATATCACAAAACTCACAGTGATAAGGGCAACCACTGGAGAACTGAATATTGCCAAGAAAATATTGATCGAAATTCAGCAGGTGATAAGCCGGAATGGGAAATTCACTCAGGGGTAATCGTTCTTTGGTTTCAAAGCGGATTTGCTCTTTGGGGCGATTGCTATGCAAATCCAAATACTCAATCATTTGGTCAGTTGCATCGCCCAATTCACCCATCTGTAAAATATCAAACTCTGGGTAATATTCTGGACAACCAGAGACCGAAGGACCACCCACAACTGTGATTTTGCCCTCTCGATGAGCAAGTTCATTAATTTGATTAATCTGTGGTCGTTGGATATGCATCCCACTCACAATAACGACATCAGCCCACTGAAAGTCAGCCCTTGTTGCTGATTGCACATTTTCATCAATAAAGCGGACTTCCCACTCTTTAGGTAAATAGGATGTTACAACCAAAATCCCTTGTGGTGGCATAAAAGCCCGAACATGACCTCTCAATGGGTATGCATGGTGAAAGGTTCCAAATGAGCGGCTGTATTTGGGAAATATGCAGAGGATGCGTCGATGATGGCGCGGAACGTAGGGGGTTCTTCGAGTCGTGTTCTTAGGAACAGACTTCTCTAAAGGCATGACATAACCCTTCATCGCCAATTTCTCCTCACAAACCTGAACAGCTAACTTGAAAATACTTTTGCAAAATGATCTGTAATTTCCACTAGCTTACCGCCTTTTGTCAGTCTCAGTCGTCGCCCACGCCACTCGAATGTATCCCCAACAAAGCTGTAGCACCACAATACGAAGCTGATAAGATCGCGTAAAGGGACCAGCCACAAAAACTTCCTGGCGATTGGATCTTTGAGGCTCCTGACTCCAACGACCCATGCCATGATTAACCTCGTACTCCAAGTGATAACAGCAACCACCCAACCGAAAATTGACCCGAATTTTACTATCAAGAATAATAAACTTATTGCTGTGCCGTGGGTAAAGATGAGCCCTAAGTAGCCCCAAGGTCGAGAAACTCGTGTACAGCAATTCCAGCGTGTCTGACGATGGATGAAATCAGTAAAGCTTTCTGTCGTAATTGCATGGTCAATAATGTATTCAGACAGTACGACCTTGTAGCCTGCTTGTGTGGGTAGGTAGCCAAGTTGAAAATCGTCTGCCAGATAATCGGCGATCGCCACAAATCCTCCTATTACTTCCAGCACACTTTTGCGAATGGTAATGGTTGGACCAAGCGCAAAGTTCATTCCCTCCAGTCCCCTGGCGACTAAAACGTTAGCATGGTACTCAGTGGATATCCCAAGAGCTTCAAAGATTGCAACCCACCCTCGAACCTGCGGACGGTACAAACAGGTGACAACACCCACAGATGGATCGCGCATCGGCTGGACGACTCGCCTCAAATAATCTGGTCCGACGCGGACATCGCTATCTGCAAGCAGCAGGAGTGAATACTTCGCTTCGACTTCTGCGTTGGCTAGATTACTAACTTTCAAATTAGTGCCAATCGTGCGATCGCTTATGACAAGACTAATATCAATTTCTGGGAAGTTCTTGATGATTTTCTTGACAATTTGCACACTAGGATCATGCTCATCGCGGACACTGAAGATGATTTGGTATTCTGGGTAGTCTTGCTGGCAGAATGAAGCAAAGTTTTCGTAGGTATCGATGTCAAGACCACAAATTGGCTTGAGGATAGTAATAGATGGGTGGAAGTCGAGATCGATCTGTGTTTGATGGGAAAAGAACTCGATTGCTGCATAAATTCCATAGCAGTAAAACAAGACAGCAGATACACAGAGAATTAAGAGTAAAAAATGAACGATAGTCAGACTAAAAGAAGTTGTTGGAAAAGTAAAAATATGCATTGATTATCTAAGGTACGAGCAGTGTGCGCGTTTTATGAATGACCTGCACATCAGTTTATGACCTTTGTATGCGCAAGAGAAGATATGACTGTGGAATGAAAAAATGACAACTTTGAGTGATACTATAAAAGACTTTTATATTGACTTTTTATCCTCTTTCGTAGGAGCGCGAACTCAAGTCGTTTGCCATCTACTGTTATGAATCTGATTTACTTTCTCCTGCGTTCATCTTGGGGAATGGTGGCGATCGCAGTTGTCACCGGTTTTCTCAGTGGTGGTAGTAGCGCTAGCCTCATAGTCCTCATCAGTACTGCAGTAAGTCGCAGTAGTGGTGAACGCCTGACAACGAGCGCTTGGGGTTTTGTCGGGCTGGCATTAGTCGCCCTTATTACAAGTATCATTTCTCAGGTTGTGCTGATTCGCTTATCTCAGCATGCTGTATTCCAATTACGAATGCGCTTGAGTCGCCAGATTCTTTCTTCCGGCTTGAGTCATTTGGAACAAATGGGAAGTCCCCGACTTTTGGCAACCCTCACAGAAGATGTCCAGACAGTTGCGAATGCTGTTCATCAACTGCCTTACCTTTGTATTGATATTGCCATTGTGTTGGGTTGCTTATTGTATATTACCTGGCTATCCTGGTTGGTACTTCTAATGGTTATAGGACTTGCAGTAGTAGCAATTGGTAGTTCCCAGTGGCTGTTAAAAAGAGGAGAGAGATTCCTTGCTCTTGCCCGAGAGGATCAAGATATCTTGTTTAAGCATTTCCGTACCATTACTGAAGGCGTTAAGGAACTCAAGTTACACTATGGGCGGCGTCAAGTCTTCCTTTCTAAGAACCTGCAATCAACAGCAGCCACCTTCAGCCGTCATAATATTCAAGGTCTAACCCTGTTTACATCAACGACGAGTTGGGGAAGACTTTTATTTTTTTTCGCGATTGGTTTTGTCCTGTTTGCACTTCCCCATCTATTCACCATCAGTCCCCAGACTCTTTCTGGCTACATCTTGACATTTACATACTTGATGATGCCAATGAACAATCTTGTGGAGAACCTCCCCGTGATTAGCAAAGCTGGTATTGCTTTGCAAAAGATAGAGTCGCTGGGTTTATCTCTGGCAAACCAAGCTGAACAATCAACGGTTCCGCCAGAAAGCAAGTCTTCCTGGCAGTACTTACAATTTGTAGATATTACCCATACTTATCACACAGACCAAGAAGACAGCAGCTTTATTCTCGGTCCTATTGACTTAATATTTTATCCTCAACAACTGGTGTTTATTGTTGGAGGAAATGGTAGCGGGAAATCCACTTTAGCCAAACTCATTACAGGACTCTACATTCCTGAAACTGGGGACATTTTGTTTGATGGAGAGTTAATTACCGAACAAAATCGAGAGTGGTATCGCCAACATTTTTCTGTGGTGTTCTCTGATTTCTATTTGTTTGAAGAACTTTTAGGATTAGATAATATTGACTTAGATACTCAGGCTCAAGAATACTTGAATTTACTCCAACTCGACCATAAAGTTAAAATTAAAAACGGCAAACTTTCTACCACACATCTTTCACAAGGACAGCGCAAACGACTGGCTTTACTAACAGCATATTTAGAAGATAGACCAATTTATTTGTTTGATGAATGGGCGGCTGACCAAGACCCGACATTTAAAGAAATTTTTTACACTCAACTGTTACCAAAACTGAGAGATAGAGGCAAAACTGTACTGGCAATTACCCACGATGACCGCTATTTTCATGTAGCAGATCGGATCATAAAACTGGACTACGGTAAAGTTGAGTTTGATAAGAAAACTAGTCACTAATCTGTAAAACTAGCTATTCTTACATGACTTTTATCCTCGACCCACAAGTATTAACTCCCTACTTAGTCACTGTGGAGGTTCGGTAAACCTCAAACTATAGTTGTTGAGTCGCGTTCAAAGTTAATCTAGACTCAAGCAAAAGCCTGAAAGTTTTCTAAGTACGGTAACCTGTAATGCTAAATTTACTAAGTAACCGTTAAAATGAAGTGAAAAAGCTAATTGAGGAGCCACTAAGATGCAAGTTACATACAATTCTGATAAGCGCAAATTGCTATCATCTCTGTGTCATGGGGCGATTTTCTTTAGTACAGCATTGTTGTCAATTGGTGTTCCAATTACAATTAACTTAATTTCCGACGATCCAGTTGTTAAAAGTAACGCCAAAGAATCAATTAATTTTCACTTCAATGTTTGGTTTTGGGCAATCGTAATAGGAGTCCCTATTGGGATTTTATCTTGGCTCACCTTTGGTATTGGCGGAATTTTGTTCTTCCCCGTTATTGCTTTTGGCTTTGCACTGCACTGGGGACTGACAATTTGGGCGCTGTTGCACTGTTTCAGCAAGCCTGATGAACCGTTCCGTTATCCATTTATTTTTCGAGTTTTCTAATCATACCAATTTAAGATAAAATTAGTTTTTAAAAACGGGATGGAGACAAGCATCCCTTTTTTATGTTCTTCTGTGAAATGACCTCTACTGATGAACCATAAGAAAATATGCATATCTAGGAGAATTTTCATCTGCCTTCAAATGCATTTAAAATATCTTCAGGCAAAGGTTCATCAAAATCATCAGGTACTGTAAATTCTCCCGCACACAAACCAAATGGTCGTAATTGCTTGTTAGTATTTGTAATTGGTTTTAGTTCGGCAATTACTTTGTCTGCTTGGACAATGACAAAGCTTTCACCCGCCTCAACTTGATTGAGATACTTCAAGGGATCTCGTTTGATGTCATCAACTGTGACTCTTTGCATTTGGGTACTTTGGCGTATTTGTAAGAATGAGAAAAGGAGTAAAAATTCAAAAGTCTTTTGGCGTCATGTCATAACCGCCAAATATATCCATGTATTCAAGAATAGAAGTGCCAAGTTCATCGTAAGATACTTTGCCTTTGAGTAGAAGCTCTACAACTCGATTAGGACCTCTCAGATGTGCTCCTGCTATAATGCCAGAAAGGGTTACTGTTATTGTTTTTGACTTTCCTTTATCATTAAACGTTTTTTTCTGACCAAGGTAGTTGTTGATGGACTGACCTTGCTGACTGAGGATATCGTTGATATCCTTCCAATACACCCTAAAAGCCTCACGAATCGCTTCTTCTTGAACATTAGGGGAATTGAGAAATTTTAATTTGCTGTCAATACCTTTCTTTTTTGTCCATCTACCTTGCCAGTCCTTCTTATCAGCACCATGTCCATAATAAATGTCAGCTTTGTAGTAACCAAGACGAATCAGCAAGATTTCCCCAAATTGGTACTTACCGATGAATGAGAGTGGGTTTTCAAATTGGTACTGCTTTGGATCTCCGGATAATAACCCTGTTTCACGAACTCCAAGTGCTTCCAGCATATCTTGGAAACTTCCCTTGCTGATATCAGACTGCTTTTTTTGAGAAATAAAAACTACCCTTTCAGGTTGAAACCAGTTAGAGTCATTTCCCATCAATAACTCATTCCTGTAAGAGATGAAACTCGGCAAAATGCCATTTCCAGAAAATAGTGGACATATTGCCAGTAGTAGATAATACATAAATTGGCTGCAAAAAATTCCATAAAAAGGATGGGTTACAACTTTGCCTAACCCACCCGACAAAATAATTTATTTACTATTTCAAGACAGACATCTTAGGAAATCAACATATTTCTTAACCCAACACAGACTTCAACTCACTCCGCGCTTGTTCCAACGCCTCTGGTAATTTACTCGGATCGCGTCCGCCTGCTTGTGCAAGATTTGGTCTTCCGCCACCGCCACCACCGCAAATTTTGGCGATCGCCCCAACAAATTTTCCTGCTTGCAAACCTTTTTTATTCACCTCTGGACTGAAAGCAGCAACTAAGCTCACTTTCCCTTCTTCTGGAACGGAACCCAACACCACAGCACCATTGCCAATTTTTTGCAGCAAGCGTTCGGCTGCAGTTTTTAAGGATTCTGGATCAACGTCTTCCATCTTGGCAACAAGAATTTTGTCATCACCTATGGATTCGACTGTTTGTAGCAAACTATCTGATTTGGCGATCGCCAACTGTGACTTGAGAGTTTCCAGTTCCTTCTGGGTGTTTCTCAGTTCGTTTTGTAGAGTTGTAATTCTGTCGGGGAGTTCTTCGGGTTTTACCTTAAAGCGATCGCTCAAATCTTTAACAACTTTGTCCCGCACATTCAGGTAATCTAGTATTGCAGGACCGGAAACTGCTTCAATTCGCCGGACTCCTGATGCTACACCAGCTTCAGAGATTATTTTAAAAACGCCTATCTCCGCAGTATTACTGACGTGGGTCCCGCCGCACAGTTCCATCGAAACACCAGGAAAATCAATCACGCGCACTTGTTCGCCGTATTTTTCACCGAACATGGCAACAGCACCTCTAGCTTTTGCTTCGGCTATTGGCAAAGTTTCCACTTTGGCAGAATGTGCTTGGGCTATCCAAGTGTTCACTTGTTCCTCAACTTGCTGTATTTCTTCTGGTGTTAGAGGACGTGAACAGTTGAAGTCAAATCGCAACCTGTCGAATGACACCAGCGAACCTGCTTGCGATATTGAGTCATCAACAATTTTCTTCAGCGCCGCTTGTAGTAGGTGAGTTGCGGTGTGGTTAGCTTGGAGGCGACGACGACAAGCTTTGTCAATTTGCGCGGTCACAGTATCTCCTACTCGGATTGTACCGCGTTCGATGCGTCCGAAGTGAATAAAGAAATCAGATTCTTTCTTGACATCGTGAATTGTCACGAGGACGCCATCACCAGAGAAATAACCGCGATCGCCAATTTGTCCTCCCGACTCTGCATAGAATGGAGTTTGGTCGAGGACAATTTGCACGTCTGTTCCTGCTTCTGCTTCTTCTTGTGAAACGCCATCTACCAACAGCACTTCGACTTTAGATGTCGCAACAGGTTGGGTGTAACCTAAGAATTCTGTCGCGTGGATTTGTTCCGCCAGCTTGTCGAGAGAACCTTGTACTGTTAAGTCGATTGTTTCGTGCGATTCTCTGCCGCGTTGTTTCTGCTTTTCCATTTCTGCATCGAACCCCGCCTTATCCACGGTGAGTTTGTTTTCAGCAGCAATTTCTTGAGTCAGTTCAAAGGGGAAACCGTAGGTATCGTACAAGGTGAAAGCACTTTCACCACTAATTTGGGTTACGCCTTTGCTTTGCACCTGTTGGATAATTTCCGCCAGCAGTTCTTCACCGCGTTCCAAAGTTTTCAGGAAGCGGGACTCTTCTCGTTGCAGTTCTGCTTTAATGGCGTTTTCTCTTTGCCGCACATTGGGGTAAGCTGATTCGGAAAGGGCGATCGCACTTTCAGCAACTTGGGTGGTAAACTCTCCGCCAATCCCAATCAATCTCCCATGACGGACAACCCGACGAATGAGGCGGCGCAGCACATAACCTCGTCCGACGTTAGAAGCGCGGATTTCATCAGCTATCATGTGGACAACTGCACGAATGTGATCTCCTATCACTTTTAAGGAGACTTTGGTTTTCTCATCTGCCGATTCGTAGTCTATCCCAGCAATTTCCGCCGCTGTTTTAATAATGGGGAAAACCAAATCAGTTTCGTAATTGTTGGGAACACCTTGGAGGATTTGCGCCATCCTCTCCAAACCCATCCCGGTATCGATGTTCTTGTTAGCCAGTGGTGTCAAATTCCCTTCTGCATCACGGTTGTATTGCATGAAGACGAGGTTATAAACCTCAATGAACCGGCTATCGTCTTCTAAATCAATATTGTCATCACCGCGTTCGGGATGAAAATCATAATATATTTCTGAACATGGACCACAAGGACCAGTCGGACCAGAGTTCCAAAAATTATCATCTTCCCCCATGCGTTTGATTCGCGCTTGGGGAACACCGATTTTATCTCGCCAGATTCCAAAAGCTTCGTCGTCTTCTTCAAAGACGCTGACGACGAGGTGTTCTGGGGGTACGCCAAAGACTGTTGTGGAAATTTCCCAACCCCAAGCTATGGCTTGTTCTTTGAAATAATCCCCAAAGCTGAAGTTACCCAACATTTCAAAGAACGTGTGATGTCTTTGGGTGCGTCCGACATTTTCGATATCATTGGTGCGGACACATTTTTGGGAAGTCGTCGCACGTTTGAACTCTGGTGTACGCTGTCCGAGAAAGATGGGTTTGAATGGTAGCATCCCCGCGATCGTCAACAGTACGGTTGGATCTTCTGGTACGAGGGAAGCACTTGGGAGAATTTGGTGTCCTCGTTGAGCGTAGAACTCAAGGAATAAGGCGCGAATTTCGTTTCCGCTCTTGTACTGGAGATGATCAGACATGGGTGCTTACAACAAATATAGTGTTAACTAATAAAGTTCTGAGTTCCGAGTCCTGAACAAGAAATTATAAGTTCCGAGAAAGTCTTGAGTCATTTTCTCCTAGTTGTCTTTATTCTACTCAGCACTGACTCAGCACAAAATTAAGTACGTCTATATATTCTTGCATTTTGTTTCAGTTTACGACCAGTCATCTTTGGATTGCATGGAGGGCTTGGTCACCTAACTTTGGCAGGATGAGCGAGCGTGCTAACGATTATTACAATCAAAGCTGAGAAAAAAATTAAAATTACCTAAAAGAGGTAAACTATGGCATGAAAACTGAGTGTACCGAATCTTGAATGTGAAAAGTCTGCAGCAACTCTTACTCGAAGTACAAAAAAATAATTATCAATCAATCATTTTTCATTTTGAACTCCCTAGAACTGTAAAGTTCATACCGTATGTTTACGCATAACGTATCTTAAAAGCTTAAGAATGTGAACTTTTGTTCAGACGAAGTATAGAGCACTCACTGATACGCAAATTACGTGTTTTTACTGAATTCTTCTTGAAATTTTAAAAAAATCTATCTAAAGTAATAGCTATACCTTGTTCCTTCTTCTGCTCAAAAAGTCGTCTCTGAGAGAGGAAGCAGCTATTAGTATCTTTTAAGGCGAATAATCTCTAATAATTCTAAGTATTATGAAAATATCTTTGTACTCGCAAAAAATGTTCAGTATTTATACTGTTTGAAATAAATGCTCAAACGGCTGACATTATTTATCAGGAATATAAACAACAGTCATTGTGGTAGTAGATATCAACTACCATGAGGTGGAAAAAATGAAAGATTGATGGTAAGGCTAAGAGTCAAACAATAAAATAAAGAATAGTGAGTGCCTCAAGCTGCTAAAAATATAGGCACAATCAGTCATCACAGGGAGCGTCAGTAAATCTTACTAGAGTTAAACCTTTAAAATTAAAATAAATTAAAAACCAGAGCAATGAATATATCTATTCTGGTCTTTGGAGGTGATCATTTTCTCGCCAAACTTCCAGAGCAGATCCGTAATACATCCTTGTTTAGCGTAGAAGTCATCAGTCATCTGAGTCAGGCAGTGTCGCTAATCCAAATCACACCACCTGATATCATACTGGTACAGGCTAGCTTGGATGACAGCATGGAACTCTGCCATTGGTTGAAAGAACAGACAAAGCTATCCTGGATTTACTGTATTCTTTTAGAGGATCGTCCCCAGGTACTTGCCCTAAGAAGTGAGTGTAACAGAGAATGGGAGTTGGAAATGACTTCTGCTGCACTACGTCAAGGAGCTGATGCTTACATTTGGCACAAGAGCGAGGAAACTGCCAATGAGCAGTT
>JAAUSC010000229.1 GCA_012031965.1 Scytonema sp. RU_4_4 | reverse complement strand
CCGCCAGGACATATCAAGAATTAGATCAAGCCATCACACAAGCCTTAGAAACAGTTGCTAAAAAAGACATTGTTGGTTGGTTCACCCACTGTTGCTACTATATTGCACCCAACTGAGAACCGCTATAGTGCTTGACTTTAATCTCCACCGAGAAGGTGGGAAGACTTACTTCCAAAAATTTCATGAGGGGCAGTACTGGGAGAGCGTACTTCGTCCCTTAGCTAAAGAAAGACAAAGGGAGAACGCTCGGCGTTTGAATCAGTCGAATGATTCAAATTTGAATCATTCGATAAATGATATAGACTCTCAATTAAATAAGGGTAAGCGGGTGATTCAGGAGGTTTCAAACAATTTAAATATAAGTGTTGGTAGTTATTACAAGGGTAAAAAAGTATTTGATTGTATTTTGCAATTACGAGAAGTGAAAAAATTTAGGGCAGCTGTTGTGTTGGAGAAGGAGTTTAATCGGAGTATTGATGCTGCGTACAAGTTTGTTTGCAATCAAGATATCTGTGACCAGGTCATAGACCTGATTGAGGCGGGTGAGATAGGTAGTGTTGAGGATGGTATTGCTTGGATGCGGAATGATGAACGTAATCCGTTTCGGCGTTTTAAGCTTGATCATGTTTATCAATTCAAGAACAGACTGCGCCCTGAGTTGGCAATCGTGGGACGTGTTATTGGTATAACTAACGAATTTGTTGTGTTTGGATTTAGAAATTTGGTGAATATGTCTCTTGAAGTTGTGAATTTACGTCCGCGACAGATTGATGCCCAGTTGCAAGATGAACCATCTGCGGAACAGAGGAAAAGAATATTTCGCTTGATGCAGAAGTTTAGCGATGTTTTCCCTGTTCAGGTGTCTTTGGCAGAGTTGTTGAAGCTTCCAAATTTGACTGATAAAGAGGAGGTTCTGTTGCGAGTGTATGAGTCTGATGTATTTGAAAAAACTTGGGAGGATTATAACAAGCAGATAAAAGCAATGGAATCTACAAATAGAAATGGGGATAATATTCGTGCTGCGTAGGTAGCGTAAGAAGGCTAATCTAGCAGAGAATATATCCCAAATGTAACCTTAATTACTAGATTAGCAGCTAAATACTTATTGCAGTACGAGTTCACAAATTTAGTGGATATCGAACTCGTATGAAGATATGTAACTTGTTTTTGCTTTTCAATTTGGTGGGAGAGTATGAGTAATTTTATCTCCACCAGCCGTACCAAACCCTGTCTTGTGTGTGGTAATGCTCGCGGGCGCTGTCGAGAACTGCGAGACGATCCTAATAAGTTCCTCTGCATGACAGTTACCGATGGGTACACTACTCCTTCTGGGTTTACTTTTCGGGGGTTAACCAAAGATGGAATGTGGGGAGTCATCACCCGTGATATGGGGAAAGCTGATGACGAAGTCCACCGCGAGTGGATTGAGCGATGGCGACACCTTAAAGCTGAACGTCTTAAAGCTGAAAAAGAGCGTTTATCTCGCCTACTATCGGAATCCGACCGAAACAAACACATCCGAAACATCTTCTCCCAACTGTCGTTATTCCCAGAGCATCGGGATGACTTGCGCCGACGGGGACTCTCGGATGACCTCATTAAGGCAGGAATGTTTCGGTCGGTGGTTTCATGGCAAAAACTTGACCGCGAGGTATCGCACGAACTTGCGGGTGTAGGTATTTCAGGCAGGAGTTTGACCAACTTTGATTCAGGTTATCTTGTTCCAGTATGGAATGAGAAATTAGAAATTGTCAGTTGGCAGTTGCGCGTTGATCATCCTGGTGAAGACGAAGGGAAGTATCGGTGGGCGTCGAGTCGGTTAAAGAAAAAGCGCCCTAACGGTCCAACCTCTCATTTGTCTAATGGAGAATTACCCCTTACCTATTGTTTTCCAGTAACTAACAGACGTGGCAATAGTAATATCAATAATTTTCAGGTAACTGACCAGCAGTCCGATTTATTGCCTGTTGGTGATAGTTTTTCTCTAGATCCACATATTGGTCTTGCCGAAGGTTTTCTCAAACCGTGGATTATTTCCCAACTGCGATCGCAAATTGTGATTGGTGCTGCGGGTGGTAATTTCGCATCATCGCCTGAAATTTTAAAGCGCTACTTGTTGGAAGCAAAAGCCCTATTGGGAATTGATAATTGTCCATTGATTCTCTGGGCAGATGCTGGGGCGATTCTCAACAAGAACGTGATGCGCCAGTACCGCCGCACGTATGTCCTATTGCGGAAGTTGGGCTACACAATGCATGTCGCTTGGTGGGGACAACTTGATAAGTCCTGTGCTGACCCGGATGAGTATACTGGTAAGTATGAGTTGCTCACCTGGACGCAGTTTGAGGGTTTATCGAGAAATCCTTCTCGCTTCTGGGATGACGTTAAATACCAGTTGCGGAAAATCAAACGGTTGGTTCGCCCCCAACGAGGATTCCAACACCAAAAGCATCAGTATCAAGGACAAGAACAGACTGCGACTATTATATATATCCCTGGCGAGTTACCTACTCCCGATGAATATATCCAACTTGGTTGTCCCAAAATTATTTACCAGGGAGACGAGCGCGTTACTATCTGGAAGGAAGCCGTCGCCAAGGGTTGGCAACATATATTAGATAAGTCTGCTCCTGGGTTGGGTAAGTCTCACACAGCTGGGAGTATGAAGGCTCTGGAATTTAACTTACGCCAACTGTGGTATCTTGCTGCTGACCATCGCAATCCAACAACATTCACAGTCGAGCAGAATTTTGTAGATTTGCCTCCCCGCCATAACGGGTTAGCTTATGACGATGCAAGACTTACACCTATGGGGAAACCTTTTTTGGTGCATCCAACTGGAACTTACGTTGGTAAGTTATTTCCTTCTAATTGTCATCGTACTCCCATTTTTCGTGTCTTGAGGTCGAAAAATATAGCTAGTATTGAAAACTCCTCTAATCCGATTTGTCTTAGCTGTCACCTTTACAATGCCTGTCGCAGTAACAGGGGTATGGGATTTGGTTATAGGTATGAACGCTACTCTGTATTTGGCTATTCTGAAGTACGCGCTCATCCCGATAGTTTACCTTCCTTAAATGATTATGAATATTTTGACTGTGGTACATTCTGGGATGAAGCTTCACTAGTTATGCGATCGCGCAAAAAAGTTGAAGTTAGTATAAGTGATTTTAATCAAACTGTTGGGGAGTTAGCTGTAACTGCGCCATTCCTATTTACAAAACTTAAACCTGTATTTGAGAGATTAAGGTTTGTCCTTTGGGGAGAAGAGTACGAGGAAGAAATGTTGTGGGCAAGTAATACCACTCTACCAACTCGTAACACAGTAGTTCCCCTAACGAAGCTTACGCTCACCAGGCGACAAGCTCCTCGTTATGGATATAACGATACAGCTATTCGCTACTGTTTGGGGGAGACGCCACAAGATATTACTGATATCATCTCCGAGGTTGAACTTGCCCTACGTCCGGATTTATCTTTCTTGGGAGAAGCTCCAGATAGTATAGATGCCAGTACCGGGACTAAGGCAGAGAAAATAGCATCGTGGCGTGTCAATAAACTTCTTAGAGCTCAGACTTATACTGAAGCCAAAGAGCAAATCAACCAAGTATTGCTCAACTGGTTGGTTCCTCTACTTAAAGTGTGGGCGAAACATATTAGAGGGTCGTTTCATTTTGATAAAGGTATACTTTCTGTACATTTAGAAGATAATCGCCACCGGGAAGTGGCAACTGCAACTAAGTTTAATATTTACCTTGATGGCACCTTTGATGTGCGCTATTTAGCGCTGAAATTAGGAGTGGGAGTAGAAAATATCCTTGCTATCGAGCAGCTTGTCCCAAGCTATGAAAATTTGACCGTTATTCATGTTACTGGTATGGGTGTGTTGGGTCGCGATAGGCGCGATTCGCTTTTACAGAGAGTAGCAGCGCTGAGAGAAACTATTATTAACAAGTATTTGGGTTTGTCCGTTGGTATTATTGAACGTAAAGCTTTTGCACAAACAGGCGATGGGTATCACTTCCGCGATGGGCGGGGAATTAACCGCTTTGCAGATGACAACGTACTGGTAAGTTTGGGTACTCCTTATCCAAATATTGCAGAGTTGGCAGCCGAGTACCAAATATTAACTGGTATCGTATCGGATACGTCAGTTGAGGAATCCCTGCTCAGAGAAGAAAACCTGGCGAGGGTAAAGTTCCAAGACCTCGACTTTCAAGAATTTGTTGATAGTTTGGTTCGTGCTGAAATTCTCCAAGAGTCAGGTCGTTTACGAGCACATCTGCGTCCCGAAGAGGAATTAATTTATTACTTTGTGGGGGATTTCGATATAGGGTTCCTGCAAGAGGAATTACCCGGGTGCAAATTCCAAAGGGTACCGGCAATTGAGATAGATTGGCGAGCTGCTGACTATGGCGAACAAACCAAGTTTGTTTTAACCAAGGCGATTGGCAGACAGATATTATCCGGAAATGAAAAACCAACACAGCAGGATGTCGTTGATGAAATTGCGGCGGCGTTACCAAAGGAGAAGGCAATCAAGCAACCAAGAATATCTCAAATTGTGAAAGAACATATGTCCCACATTGGGGGGTGGAATCAATTACGGGTATTGATTGCGAACCTACTCAAAAGTGTTACACAAGAGCAAGGCGAACAACTTCTCGAATCGGACGAAACTTGGTTATCAAAAATTTATTTCCCCTTGCTGGGTGAAGAGTCTCCCGTGGAGGCGGTTGTAAATCTCATTCAGGTTGCCCAGGTGGTGGGTACTCGCTTTGGGGCGATTCTTCAACATGTATCTCTTGATGTGCGATCGCAATTGTTGGGTCATGCTTTTGCTGTCATAGCAGATATTGGGGTAGGGATAGATTGGTTGGTTGAGGAGTTAATACCTCTGTGGGATACTTCTTGATTTTGAATTTTGAATTAACAATTTTAAATTTACTAATTCGCGTTGTGTCTGTCATTCTGTTCGCGCAGCGTGTCCCTTTGGGACGAGCGCGGAATGTAGACGCGTTTGCTCAGGTTTCTGTAGGAGTGGAAGCAAAGATACGCTCCACTACCGTAAGCCGCTCCGCGTCTACGCTCTCTCTTATTTGTCATTTAAGTACTCTTGTTGCAAAAATTTGTAAAAATAAGGCTTCTAGATTATTCTCTGACAAAAGTGTCCGAGGAAAGCGATAAGCCAGAGGCTTGACGCTGCGCGTATCGCATTCCTTATGGATGTAAAGAACAGAAATGTTAGGACCAACCCTTTCAAGATGACCAACGAAGATACGTTGTTTCAGTGCTATCATCTTGAATCCTCCGCTCAGATTTTGGGCTTTTTGAATGTTGAAATGACCAATCTCCGTTCCGAATTTCACCACCTTGAAAGGGCTGATGTTAGGACTTACGCACTGTACAAATTTATTATCTTATGCATTAACGAAAATACGTTGTTTCAGGCTTTTCTCAGTCCTCCTTTGATCAATGGCGATCGCTTAAAAAGCGTCGAAAAATCCAGATTGAATGCCTGAAATCCACACAACATATTTGCCCTTTTCTGTCAATGCGTAAGTCCTAGAAACAGAAATGTTTCTTAGAAGCAGGCGCACTGGCGGCGCGCCACCCGCTACGAATGAAAGAAACACCTTTTTCCCTTACATCCCTGTGTTTCTTGAAAGAGGGATAACGTTTTTAATTGCTTTGAATTGACTGCTTACTTCATCTTATAAAAAATATTATTTTTGCCTAAAATTTGTTGAATTTTTACCTTTAGCTGGGTAGTATTATTAGTTTTGTATTATCAAAATTTTTATACAAAACTAATAATTTTGTTGCTAATGAATCAAGAGTATATGTTAATTAGATAGTTATCTTACTAATGCTAAACTTTCACTAAAAAAGATTAATTTTGTATGTAAACCTTTTATGATAAATAATATTTTTACTTAACTGTATAACTAAATAGTAATAAGTCTTGTCTATAATTTGGTGTTTGATATTAAAAAAATAGTTTTATACATTTATAAATTTAGATTTAATTTACATCTCATACTAAAGTTGAAAAGTTAATTAAATATTAATTTGTTTTCCTTTCTAGCTTTGCTTGGGATACTGAGGGTAGTTTATGAGCAAACTATCTTGACTTATGGCTGACGACTAGTATTTATATTCCGAATTTAGCAATTTTTTTACACAAGAAATTTTTCCATTTCCTTAATTCGAGTGTTGGAAGGAAGTGTTTTCTTACAGTTTGTGTAAGGACGGAAGTCTTGTGGAATGATAGCATATTTCAATGCTAAAGTTTGAAATATACCTATCTCAATTAATGGTCAACTTTCATAGAATATTTTATTTAAAGGCTTCTTAAATATCTGAAGTTTAGACTAGTTCGCGGTGCGAAACGCCAAACCTTTACGGCGATTGATGTACACGAAATATAAGCGCACCCAGCCAAAAATTGATCCGGAGTTAATAGTACATTAGAACTAATGAACAAGGCAATCAAGGATGCGATCGCAAAGCGCTGATCGCCGACAATTCTCCGGGAACGCTGTTTGGCTTATAGTAGGCGTAAGCTTTGCAATCCCACAATCATAGGGGAGGGCTCTGACAAAATAAGTTGACGAACGGGATTTTCTTGTAATCAAGTAAGAGGGATAAAAATGATGACAGAATCTCAATGAAAAATAAACTTTTTCAAATTATTTTTGCTCAAATTAAAATAGTTCATCGTTCTTAAGTATGTTTTTGAGTAATACAAGGTTGCACGCTCACTTCAAAACCGATGTTACGTAAAAGATATGAATTTGACAAAGAGTTTAGCATTCTAATTCAGCTAGTAGGAGAGATGGATGATTCAATTTATATAATAGATAAAGTTCTTTCAGATGAACATTTATTTCGGTTAATGGAGTCAGATTTATCAAAGCGTTATCAGAACACTACTAAAACTGGAAGAAAATCAACTCCGGTTGAAGTTGTATTACGAATGTTAGCATTGAAGCACTTACGTGGTTTGAGCTACGAGCAAACAATTTCAAACGTAAATGAAAGTTTAATTTTAAGACAATTTTGTAGAATTTATTTGAATCCTCTTCCTGATAAAAGCACTTTGATTCGCTGGTCACATCAAATTCGTCAAGAAACCTTGGAACAATTTAACCAACGTCTGACTCAAGTCGCGACCGAATTAAAAATAACTAAGGGTCAAAAGATGAGGACAGATGGTACAGTAGTGGCAACCAATATTCATTTTCCTTCTGATAACAGCTTGTTAGTTGATGGAGTGAAAGTTATTAGTCGCCTTTTATTGCGAGCGAAAGAAATTAGTATCGCCAATTCAAAATATATTAACTCAAGTCTTTTTCGTAATCGTTATCGTACAGCTAGAAGAATTTCTAGACAGATTGATGGTTTATCTAAAACGAGAAATCAATCTGGTCGTCAAAAAAGAGAACAAGCTTACTCCAAATTGATTGAAGTGACTCAAGCTAGCTTGAAGCAGGCTCAAAAAGTCAAGAGCATTCTGATGAATTCAAATCTTCCGAGTTTTCAGAAGATAGTTCAAAAATTTACACTTTTCCTCCCTCGTATAGAACAAGTTATTCAACAAACATATCGGCGGGTATTCAATAAAGAAAAAGTTCCTGCTGATGAAAAAATAGTCAGTATCTTTGAAGCTCATACAGACATTATATGTAGAGGTAAATTGAACTTAGAGGTCGAGTTTGGGCGTAAAATTTGGTTAGATGAAGTTGACGGTGGAATTATCAGTAATTATCGAATTTTAGAAGGAAATCCTCATGATACTCAGCAATTAATACCAAGTCTTGACCAACATATAGAAAATTTTGGTTCTCCACCAAAAACCGTGACTACAGATAGAGGTGTTTACTCTCAAACCAACGAAAATTATGCTACTGTCCTAGTGGGGAGACGCAGAAAAAAGTGACCAGCCGTCAGGGTTGATCTGTCGGCGTAGTCGGTTACTCGTGGGTAAATACGGCTGGTCACTTTTTTAGGACTGAATGTACTAGGAATAAAACAAGTCATCTTACCTAAAGGTGGTTATCGAAATCAAGAACGAATTAAACATGAAAGAAAAAGAAATTTTAAGAAAGCTCGTCGTTGGCATAACGGTGTCGAAGGACGTATCAGCTACCTCAAGCGATGCTTTGGTTTACAACGTTGTTTATATCGAGGAGAGTTCGGTTTCTCCAGTTGGATTGGATGGGGAATCATTGCTCATAACTTAACTATTATCAGTCGAAGTCTTCTTGAAAAGAATCTCAATTATAATTAACTTCTGACATTTTGTGTCATTGCACTATCATTTGGCTGGCTTACTAAAAAATAATGATTTTTCTAATTTTTTATTGTTAGCATCACAATGCTAGCAACTCAATAAATAATATCAGCTCTTGCACCTAAGCGTAGAAAACCGTACAAGCTCAAAAGATGTGCAATAAAGCTACATAATTTTTCTTCGCTTTCTCGCGCTCAATAAAGGATTTTTGGTTGAATACTGAGTGACTAAATACCATCAAGTTTTTTATGAGTAATCTTGGTTATTCATCAAGTTTTTAGTTAATTTCTTCTACAGTTTCGCACCGCGAACTAGTCTATTCTACAGTTTTTACAAAACTCAACATACAATTGGTTTTGTTGTGCCGACTTAACTTAACCCCCTTATGTTTAGTTTCCGAAGTCAAAAGTATAAAAAACTTGCCTGGAAACGTTTTGAGTCATTGTGGTCAGAATCCGAATCTATATGTTATGACTAAATTTCAAACCCAGACTAGAAGTCGTTTCCAAGCGAAGTAAAGATTTTTCTCTGTGGAGATTGACATCTGAAGGTTAATTGAATGTTGCCATTTCAAACAATAACCTAAAATGTCTTTTCCACAAATATGTACCAAAGTTTACTTATTTATTTTTCTTATTAAAATAAGATCTGTTTTTTAGTCAGAGTTTTGTATTAAAAAATACATAAAAGTAACTCATTATTTATACTGTTTCAATGGGCATGAAAATCATAAAATAACTCTCAAGAAACACTTTGCGTAAAGCTTATGTAGCAAAGGTTGTAAGAAATAGTGGGGGTGGGATGTTGCGATACAGATGAGTTCGCAAATCAAATTGAGGGGCGTTGCCTTGTTTCTTTCATTCATAACGGGTGGCGATCGCGCCAGTCGGACGCTCCTAACGGGACTTAGACAAAAATTAAGCCCAGATGATTTTTGATGTTCTACAAGAAGTCAAATTAATCTAAGATACATAAATTTAGTAGAGGAATCTATAGTATATATATATACTAAAATCTGAGAATATCAGCCTTTGTTCACTATTTTCAGTATTCAATACAGCTTTGGCAAGGAACAAATTAGAATTGCACCACAGCGTCTCAAACCATCAAATCTCATAATACACATTATAGGGAATTGCAAAATTCATAACTCCTGAATTATCAGAATAATCAATAAGAGAGTAACTTAATATAACTTATGCATTGACAAAAACATTAATATGTGATGAAAAACTGATGGGCAAAATTTAAGAGCGGAATTTTAAACTCCGACCGATATTCAGCATATAACTCAAACAAACAGGCGATACAGTACCATCAGCAGAGTTTGGCAATCTCCAACGCTATCGGTGACAAACAAAGTGAGGGGAATTCTCTGGGCAATCTGGGAAATGCTTACTCCTCACTCGGTGACTACAAACAGGCGATACACTACCAGCAGCAGAGTTTGGTAATCAAAAGGGCTATCGGTGATAAACAAGGTGAGGGAAATTCTCTAAACAATCTAGGAGCTGCCCAACTCGATTCTAACAACCCAAAAGCCGCCGAAACAAACCTCCGCAAAGCAATTGCAGTCTGGGAATTCATGCGAGCTAGCTTAGGCGATAACGACGCATTCAAAGTCTCCATCTTTGAAACCCAAGCTCATACTTACCGCCTGCTGCAACAAGCCCTCATTGCTCAAAATCAAACAACACAAGCTCTGGAAATTGCTGAACGTGGTAGAACACGGGCTTTTGCAGAGTTACTTGCAGCGCGTCAACAATCTTCATCTGCTCCACCTAATATTGAGCAAATCCAACAAATTGCTAAACAACAAAACGCTACTTTGGTTGAATATTCAATTGCTGGAAATGACTTATATATTTGGGTTATCAAACCAACTGGCAAAATTACCTTCCACAAAGTTGACATCAAAAAAACCAACCTAAGCAATGTCGCAGAGGATACACGCACTGCGGCTGCAACTTTAGCTGAAGGGCGCGGTGTGGCTAATAATGTCATTACAAACTTAGTTCGCCAGACTCGTTCTACTCTCAAAACAACAACTGATAACGTATCTTCACCAGAGACGACAGTAGATACGACACAGACAGTACGTCCTCTTGGCTGTCGGGGTAACAGTTGTCTCAAGCAAATGCACGAGTTACTAATTCAACCAATTGCCAAGGAACTGCCAACTCATCCTGACTCCCGTGTTATCTTTATCCCCCATCAATCCCTCTTCTTGGTTCCTTTCGCTGCTTTGCAAGACCAAAATGAGAAATTCTTGATTGAAAAACATACTAAATTTAGTATTTTATAGCACTTTAGTATACGTAAGAGTGATTAGCGATCGCTCTTCTCTTAAAAACTTTTTGGTTTACTGTTAATGGATGCTGCTGAAAACTTATACCGCAGAGTTTTTGTTCTGTCCATGTTTATCCACTTGTGGTTAGGTCTGGGTAGATTTTTAGAAGCGGTGTACCAGAAATTCACACTGTCAACGCCACTGAAAAAGAATTACTCAATGTCACAGATGAAGAAAGTGATGCGGCTGTAGCTATATTTGGCTGTGATTGTCCAGACTCAATCAATTGCTTGCGTCGTCTGCGGAATCAATTGCCATAAAAGCCTGCACTCGTCTGGCTTTGTTTATAGAGCAAGAAACTGAAAGTCTCTTGAGTTTATTTTTGAGAGTAGGGTAGAGCTAAGCTCTATCCTACACATGATTTCATTTATAGCGGTTCTCAGTTGGGTGCAATATAGTAGCAACAGTGGGTGAACCAACCAACAATGTCTTTTTTAGCAACTGTTTCTAAGGCTTGTGTGATGGCTTGATCTAATTCTTGATATGTCCTGGCGG
>JAAUSC010000228.1 GCA_012031965.1 Scytonema sp. RU_4_4 | reverse complement strand
ATATACTCTAAATTTCATTTTTTTCAAATCTTTATCAGCAATTAGGCGATATTTTCTTGATTTTGAAATTCTTTTGTTAATTATAAACAAGGAAAAACTTCTGCTTAATAGTCATGATACTCAGAAATGAATTAGATAAAATTATAGTTTTTTAAAAGATAAGAACACAAATAAAACCATTCTTTTTTTTTAAGGTATTATATGTCTACACGTTATAATCATAAGAATTCTCCACTCATAAAAGTTGTTTATTCTCAAATTAAAATCAACGGCAAGATTGAACTAGTACCTATGGAATTATATGCCGATGGCTCACTTAAGCGGATTCTTGTATAAGAAATAAAATATAATTTTCCTCCTCGCATTATCCTCCCATGACCTTTGGTTGTGGGAGGTTCTCTATAGAGATTTCTGAGAGATTTATGCTTTTTTGCTGGCTTACATTTGCTGGCTTACAATTTATTGCGTGGTTTAAAAGGAACTCGCCATCACCTGATTAATTTTCTCCTTCAATTTCTGTCTGTTGCTGCTTCTAAACGTTATCAGGTTTATCATACTCTCCTAAAAGTTATTGCCCTGACCAAGTTGAACACAAAGTTCTAAAGTGTCGTCCCAAGGCTTACCCTCGCATGACCAAGCCTAGATGCTTATTACGTAAAAAGTCGATGGTTGCCTAATTTCTTTAAATTCAGGACGAAACAGCTTGTATAAGCATTTGCGATCGCTTTTGTTAGTACCATTTGGCTGAACGTCTGTGGACTATATAAACCGTATTACCAACCGTAGCGGAGGTTGAGGTTACGGGAAAAGTCACGGTAAATGAATCTCGCCCAGCAGCACTTCTTGACGCGCTCCTGTTGCTGTTGGTAAGTTACCAGGAGTACCCATTTGTCGCCAGTATGCTAAAACTGCAAAGGCGATCGCTTCTTTAAAATCAGCACTCAAACCAACTTCATCTGTCGTCAAGACTGGCAAAGATTCCAATAGCAGCTGTAACCGACGTTTCAAATAGAGATTGCGACTACCTCCCCCACACAATAGCGCTCGCTGTGGCATTTGCGGTAGAAAAGTCCGATAACTGTGAACAATAGAAGCTGCTGTGAGTTCCGTAAGCGTCGCTAGTAAGTCGGCTGGACTGAGTTGGTATGCTTCGGCGTCTTGTAAACACTGATGCAGATAATCAACACCAAATAATTCTCGACCTGTGGATTTGGGTGGTGGTAAATGAAAGTAGTCTTGGCTAAGCCATTGTTCTACTAAAGGATAACAGGGGGTACCACTCGCTGCCCAAGAGCCATTTTCATCATATGTTTTTGCACCATCCGTTAAATGCTGCACCGCCAGATCCAAAAGACTATTTCCTGGTCCTGTGTCCCAAGCGCGAATTTTTTCTAGCCAGTTGTCACAACGAGGTGGAATATAAGTCACATTACCAATACCACCAATATTTTGAATACAACGTGCTTCTTGAGGATGACTAAGCAAAGCCGCATCGATACGCGGTACAAGGGGCGCACCATGACCACCAGCAGCAATATCTGCTACACGAAAGTTACTGACTGTTGTTATACCCGTTTGATTGGCAATGACAGCACCACGTCCAAGTTGCAGAGTGTAACCGAGTGGGGATGAAGAGGATGAGGAAACAAATGAACAAGGATTACTCTCCCACCCTACGGCTTGCTTCGCTAACATCTCCCTTATTTCCCTTCCAGGTGGTTTATGATATACTGTTTGACCATGAGAACCAATTAGAGTGGCATTTCCGTGACCAATTTGGATATTTTGTGCAGCTTGGGCAAAAGTAAAGGCGATCGCATCATCTAACTCTGCCAATTCTGCCATCGAAATAGTTTCTCCTGCACAAACCGCTAAAATGCGTTCTCTAAGGTCTGCTGGATAGGGGTATGTTGCACCAGCTACCAACTCAATTTTGATATCAAAATTTGTACCAGAAACATCTACCAAGCTGGCGTCTATACCATCTACAGACGTGCCACTGATTAAACCAATTATAAGAGTCATTTGATTTTGAACCGCACCCTCGACGCAGATGAATGGAGATAATTATCTCAAATTATCCGCGTCGAGGGTGCGGTTGTCATTTGAGATTCATCTAAAATTTCCTCATTCCTCCATCTCTGAACGATTGGAAGTATTGCTTTTCTCAGCGGAAATAATATGTAAATCAACGTTTTTCAGTAATCGCAGCAATTTATGGGTTAAAGCGCCTTTCAAGAGAATTTGCCAGCGCGATCGCTGACTGGCACCGATGACAATTTGAGTGATACGGTATTTTTCAGCGATTTGTGCGATCGCCCTGGCTACGTCAGTGCCATTGATACGAATGAATGTACCCTCAAATTCTTTGCAAAGCTTTTCACAAGTTTCGATGTACAGGCTTTCCTCCTTAGTCAGGAAGCGGTCTGGCTCAGACACATATACAGTAAATAGGGGAGCATTCATGTAACTCGCAATCCTAGCCCCCCGACGTAATAATTGTACCGAATTGGGATAGGTGGATACGCACACCAAAACCCGCTCGTGAATATTGCAGAATTGACTTTGTGGAGTGGAAGCAACTGCATCTTCCTCAACATTATCTGCTACCTCCCGCAGTGCTAGCTCTCGTAAAGCTATGAGATTGCGACGTTGGAAGAAGTTATCAAGTGATTGTTGAATTTTTTCTGGTGCATAGATTTTACCTTCTTGCAACCGTTCTTGTAGCATTTCTGGTGTTACATCTACTACCACTACTTCATCTGCTTCCTCTAGAATCCTGTCAGGAACGCGTTCTCGTACAACAACCCCAGTAATCCGTGCTACCAAGTCATTCAGACTCTCCAGGTGCTGAATATTCATTGTGGAGTAGACATCAATACCTGCTGCCAAAATGACTTCTACATCTTGGTAGCGTTTTTCTCGTAGCGAACCTGGGACATTTGTATGTGCGAGTTCATCAATCAATGCTAATTGAGGTGAGCGAGCAATGATTGCATTCGTATCCATTTCTGTTAGAGTCAACCCACCTCGAGGAATTTGCTTACGGGGTATCATCTCCAACCCGTTTGCCTTTTGCGCTGTTTCTTTACGTCCGTGGGTTTCTAAAAGCCCAATAACAACATCAATTCCTTCATGTTTGAGTGCATGAGCCTCTTCCAGCATCCGGTAGGTTTTGCCTACTCCAGGTGCCATACCTATATAAATTTTATGCTTACCTCGTCTTGCTGGACTTATTCCAGCAGAGAAAGGTACAGGTATAGCCCCGGCTTGTGGTGTTTGAGTATTATCAAACATCTGGTGGTGTTATAAATCTTGAGAGTATTTATAAAGCAAAAATTAAACCGCTTCGCGGATGAATCAGAAGTCCAAAAACAATAACTAATAACGATTTACTTATTTTGTTGACGGTTAAACTCATCTAAATCCAAAGCGTAATTTAATTTTAGAACATTAACCCCTGGCTCACCAAAAATACCCAAAACTCTTCCTTCTGTGTACTTATTAATAAAAGAAACTATCTCATCTGGTCTGAGACCACGGGCACGAGCAACCCTATCCAACTGCTCCAGTGTTGCTTTTACGGAAATATGAGGGTCTAAACCTGACCCAGAAGTGTAAACTAGGTCAGCAATGGGTTGAACGTTTTCCTCTCTAAGTAGATTTGCCTCCTCCACAATTCGCTGTAGCAATTCTGGACTACTAGGAGCGAGATTGCTAGCTCCAGAAACCCCAGTAGGATTGCCTTGTTTTCCTTGGCTATATCTAACCGTACTCGGACGACCGTGAAAATACTGGTCAGATTTGAATTGTTGACCAATCAAAGCTGAACCGATGAGTTCTCCCTTGAGACCTGGCTGTATACTGCCTTGAGCTTTGTCTTTAAGGAAGGGGAGTTGACCAACGAAAAGTATAAATAAAGGATAGATGATTGCGGTTAATAACCATAAAATCAAAGTGATACGAATTGCTTTACTAATTTCTCTATAAATAGACATAAAAAACTTCAACACCCTCTGAAATTTACTGTCACTTTTAACAAAAATTCTATAGCCTAATTAAAAGTGTTCCGGCTGAGAAACGACCACAAATAAGTAAATGACAATTGCCAGTATTACCAATCCCAAAATACCAATTGACCAAGCAGAAAGACGTTCTAAAGTACCGTCAGCAGCAGCATAAATTATAGGGGCAATCATCAAATTTAGGCACAGTGCAACAAAAATAGCAAGAGGCAACTTTTGAGAGCGCCATTGCAACCAGACAAAAGAAATTGCCTCAGCTACATTCATTGATAACAATTTACCTGACATCTCCAATTTTTTTCTCATATTCCTCTGTTTTCCTCTTTCCTTGACGCTCTAGCCTACGGCACGCCGCTCTTGCGTCTAAGGCGCCTTGGCGGTACCCTGCGGGAAGCCCTATGCCTACGGCACGGCTGCGCCTATCGGGGATGACCTCCGGTCACGCTGCGCTAACGCAGTCGCCTACGGAGGAGCCAGTGCAGTCTTGGGGAGCCAGTGCGTTGCGGAGGGAACCTCCGTTGTAGCATCTGGCGTGTCTCCCCAAGTAGAGCATCTGGCGTTGGAAAGCCGTCATTCGCGCTGTCTCACCGCTGCGCGTCTACGTTTCTTCCTAAGCCAATCCCACCAAACTAATCAAAATATCAATCAACTTAATTGCGAGAAACGGCGCAATCACACCTCCCAAACCATAAATAAAAATATTTTGTTGCAAAAGCTGATTAGCCGTCAAAGGTTTAAATTTGACACCCGTTAGTGCTAAGGGAATTAAAGCTGGAATAATCAAAGCATTGTAAATCAGAGCCGACAGCACAGCAGAATTGGTACTCGTTAACTTCATGATATTTAAACTTCCCAAATTAGCCGAGGTAAACAACACTGGGATAATCGCAAAGTACTTAGCAATATCATTAGCAATAGAAAACGTAGTCAAAGCACCGCGAGTCATCAGCAGTTGTTTTCCAATAGCAACAATATCAATCAGCTTTGTGGGATCAGAGTCCAAATCCACCATATTGGCTGCTTCTTTTGCCGCCTGAGTACCAGTATTCATAGCTACACCAACATTTGCCTGGGCTAGTGCAGGTGCATCGTTCGTACCGTCACCCGTCATCGCCACCAGTTTGCCCACCGCCTGTTCCCGTTGAATCACGGAGATTTTGTCTTCTGGAGTTGCTTCAGCAATAAAGTCATCGACTCCAGCTTCTTGAGCAATGACAGACGCGGTAATGCGGTTGTCTCCAGTTAGCATGACAGTGCGCACTCCCATCCGCCGCAACTGCTCAAAACGTTCGCGGATACCTGGTTTGATAATATCCTTGAGATAAATGACGCCGTAAATTTCATTATCAAGGGCGACCGCTAAGGGTGTCCCTCCCAGTTGTGAAATTCTTTCATATGCTGCATCCAGTACTGGCGTAGGCGTATTTTGTCCATTAGAGGAACGCACAAATGCCTTAATTGCTGACACTGCGCCTTTACGCACTTGGCTACCATTAGGTAAGTTTGTACCACTCATACGAGTTTTTGCTGAAAACTCTATAGCTTCAGATCTGTCGCGATCAAAATCAATTTTTGCCCCTAACTTTTCTGCCAGTCGAACAATTGATTTTCCCTCTGGTGTATCATCAAAAACACTTGCTGCTAGAGCGACATTGGCAACATCCTCTATTGAATACCTGTTGATAGGGATAAACCCTTCTGCCAAGCGGTTACCCAGAGTGATTGTACCTGTCTTATCGAGCACTAAAGTATTGACATCACCGCACGCTTCAACTGCTCGTCCTGAGGTGGCTATGACGTTAAACTGGGCAACTCGATCCATACCAGCAATACCGATCGCACTCAATAATCCCCCAATTGTGGTGGGAATCAACGCGACGACCAAAGCAACCAATACCGCGACACTGATTGGACTTCTAACATAGTTGGCGATCGCAGGTAAAGTCACCACAACAAACAAAAACACCAAAGTCAGAACAGCGAGTAACACCGTCAGAGCAATTTCATTGGGTGTTTTTGCACGTTCTGCTCCTTCTACCAAAGCAATCATCCGGTCAATAAAGCCTTTGCCTGGATCTGCGGTGATACGGATGATCAGTTCATCTGAGAGAATTCGCGTACCACCAGTGACGGAACTAGCCACATCTGAGCCTGTCTCCTTCAACACTGGTGCAGATTCGCCAGTAATTGCAGACTCATCCACACTGGCGACACCCATAATCACTTCCCCATCAGCGGGGATCACATCACCAGCAACCACATACACTGTATCACCTGTCCGCAAGCTGGTGGAAGGAACGTCACTGACTGAACCGTCAGGGGCAAGTTTTTTAGCGATTGTTTCTGACTTAGTTGACCTTAAAGCATCAGCTTGCGCCTTACCCCGTCCCTCTGCGATTGCTTCGGCAAAGTTGGCAAATAAAACGGTGAAGAACAAAATTCCCGTAATCAATCCGTTGAAAAGTCGTAGTCTTTTACCTGGGACTGGACCAAACAAGTACGGGTCGATAGTAACTAGTAAAGTGATAATGGTACCAACCCAAACCAAAAACATGACTGGGTTTTTGATTGCGTATTTGGGATTGAGCTTGACAAAAGCATCTTTGATGGCTCTTCGGTAAAGCCCTTTCGTGTTGACTCGCGATTGTTTACGTGCTTGGCGGCGATCGCTCTTACGAGGAGAATAAGAAGGCTTGGATGAAGGATTTGTAGAGTCCATGATAAGCAATTCAAAATTTAAAATTCACGCATCAGCGCCTACTTATGAACAAGACTACTTAAGGCGACTGGCAAAGTTAAAAGCTTCGGCTATTGGTCCTAAAGCTAAAACGGGGAAGAATGTCAGCACACCCAAAATCACAATGACTCCAGCTGTAATAGCAGTAAATAGTGTAGAGTCAGTTCTGAGGGTGCCTGGAGTTTCAGGGACTGCTTGTTTGCGTGTCATGCTGTCTGCTAAGAGCAGGATGGCAATAATCGGTACGTATCGTCCCATAAGAAGACCCAAACAAGTACTTAAGTTCCACCACAAAGTACTATCTCCCAACCCTTCTAAGCCGGAACCATTGTTGGCGCTCGCTGAGGCGTATTCGTAAATCACTCGTGAAATGTTGTGAAATTCAGGGGAACCCGTATATCCAGGTGGTGGAATGACAAATGCTAAGCTATTTGGAAATGTTAAGGCAATAGCACTAGGGATTAAGACTGCAATTGGGTGAACCAGCAGCACAACACTAGCAAGAACGATTTCTCGCTTTTCAATTTTGCGCCCTAAAAACTCTGGAGTGCGTCCCACCATCAGTCCTGTGAGGAATACGGTGAGAATTGAATAAATGAATAAGTAAGCGGTTCCAATTCCTTGTCCACCCCAGACAATCTGCAAAAACATATTCAATAAAGTGGAAAAGCCTCCTGAAGGCATCAAGGAATCATGCATCCCGTTCACAGAACCACTCATAGTTCCGGTGGTCGTAATTGCCCACAAAGCTGTTTGTGACCAACCAAACCTGAGTTCTTTACCCTCTAAATTAGGCTGTTCTAATCCCAACGCATTATTAACAAGGGGATTACCTTGATACTCACCAACTGCTGTGACACCAATCAAAACCGCGTAGATGATAAAAACCATCCAAAAAAGTAGCCAAGCTTGCTTGGTGTTCTTGGCGAACAAACCGTAGGTGTAAATCAACGCTGCTGGAATACAAAGCATGGCGATGATTTCTATGAAGTTAGAAAGACCATTGGGATTTTCAAATGGGTGAGCAGAGTTCATCCCAAAAAACCGCCGCCGTTCTCTCCCAACTGTTTGATGATTTCAAAGGAAGCAACCGGACCTCTTGCTATATACTGCGTTGCTCCCTCCAATGTTGTCACTTTCAAAGGTCCATCTAATGTTTGTGGTACACCCAGAGCTAGAAGTGCGATCGCACCTACAATCGAAATAGGTAGCAATATGCGCGTTATTGAACGGGTGAAGTCAACGTAGAAATTTCCCAGTGGTCTACCTGTCAGACCTCTGATGAATGCGATCCCAACAGAAAACCCAGTTGCGGCTGAGGTAAACATCAAAAAAGCCAAAGCTGCTGTTTGGCTGAAATAACTTAAGGTTGTCTCACCAGAGTAGTGTTGCTGGTCGGTGTTCGTTAAAAATGAAATGGTCGTGTGCAGTGTGATGTCCCATTTAGGAGCAGCTAATCCAAGAGGATTCCAAGGCAAGAATTTCTGAAAGTATATGAGCAGAAACACCATAACACCCATAATGATGTTGCTGCAAAAGACTGCTCTGGCATACTGCCAACCCGTCATATCATCTTTTGTGGGTGTCGTACCTACCAATTTATAAATAATTCGCTCTACAGGGTTCATTATTGAATCCAGCAGCGTTTTTTGTCCCAAAAAGACACGGGCCATGTATCTGCCCAATAGCGGAGTGATTGCTATCACAAGACACAACGTTACCCCAATTTGAAAAAATCCTTGTCCCATTTATTTAGCCAAAATTCATTATAGTTGGATAATGCGGAAAGTTTTGGTAGCAATTGGTAGCAAAAAGTTGTCAGTCATTTCTTGAGCGCTTCGCAGTAAAAATATCTATAAGAAGCTTATATCAAGTTCCGATAATTACTTATAATTCAAAACTCTCCGCGTCGCCTTTGAGGTATCTCCTCCACTAGACGCGGGAGCATTCGCTTTACGACGAGAGCAGTACCAGCTGATATTTATTGTGACCAAAACGTGATCGTCTGTTATTGTTCGGTTCATGAGAGCCAAAATCAGTCATGATAAAAGCGTAGGCGTTGTTGTATGCTGGGAAATCCATGATAAACACCCCGCTTTTTGCTAATCGCACTCAAGCTGGTGAGCAACTGGCGCAAACAATTCACACTATTTTCACCCAGCAAACTGCTGATCAAGTAGCAAAGCCTGTAACAATTGTCTACGCTTTGCCAAGGGGAGGAGTAGCAGTAGCCGCACCAGTAGCGCGTCTTTTGAACTGTCCGTTGATGGTAGAGGTAGCGAAGAAAATTAGCCATCCAGAAAATCCTGAGTTGGCTATTGGCGCGGTCACTGCTTCCGGAAATGTTCTTTGGGATGAGTACAAGCTGTCTTTTCGGGATACACCGAAATCAGGGTGGCGGGAAGCAGCACTAGATGCAGCGACTAGTCAAGCTAAGTCTCTTCAGGCTCAATTCAGTCCTGCTTGTCCGCAGGTAAATACTGAAGGTGCGACTCTCATCTTAGTTGATGATGGTATTGCTACAGGTATGACAATAGCAGTTGCGGCCACATCTCTCAAGGCACTCTCTCCAGCAGAAGTTTGGTTATGTACTCCAGTAGCCCCTTTGGAGTTGCTACCCTGGTTGCATCAGTGGGGCGATCGCGTTATTGTCCTATCAACACCAAAACGTTTCTTCAGTGTGAGCAATTTTTACTTAGAATTTCCCCAGGTAGAGACAAAGCAAGCTTTTGAATGTCTACTGCAACAAAACAAAGAGATCTTAAAAGAAGAGTCCTAAGAAATAATTTTTATCATTCATAACTTATCATTCATAACTTATCATTTTCGTCTGTCGTGTTAAGCCGTTCTGAAAGTGGTAAGAATCTGCTCATCACTTTAGCAATCTTTGATAAATCTCGCTAGTTCTAAACATTCTTCATAGTAACCAATTGCTTTAACGTAATCACCTAAGGCTTCACAAGCTACTCCCAAACGACCTAGTGATTGTTCTTCACTGTGCTTGTCTTTCATTGCTCTCGCGAATAGTAAACATTGCTCATAGTACACAATAGCTTTAGCATAATCTCCTAGTGCATAACAAGCATTACCCAGATTTTTTAACGATTGAGTGACACTCCGGTGATTGTTAAGCGAGTTAGCTATTTTTACACACTGCTCGTAGTAGGCGATCGCTTTGGCAAAATCCCCTAAGACATAGCAAGCGTTACCCAAATTCTTCAGAACCTGCTCTTCACCCCAATGGTCTTGGAGTTCCCGCACAATTTCTAAGCTTTGCTGTTTCAATTCAATTGCCTGAGGAAGGTCACCCAGAGCTTTATAGACCAATCCCAAATTATTGAGTCCAGCTATTTGACTTCGCTTATCTTGTAATTGCTGCGCTATTTTCAAACACTTTTGTAGGAATTCAATTGCTTTGTTATACTCGCCTAAATGACGGTAAGCATTGCCTAAATACGAAAGCGCCTGCATCTTTATGACTTGTAAGTTAACGACATTTTTTATGAGAGATAAACATTGCTGTGAGTGTGAAATAGCACTCTTGTAATCTCCTAAGATGTAAACGACGTAAGCCAAACAAGAAAGCGCTTGCGCTTGTTTTTCAATATCTCCAACAGCTTGAAATAACGCAAGGGATTCTTGTAAAGACTTCATGGCTGCATGAGAATCTCCAGCTTGCTGCTGTTGAACTCCTTGCCGTAATAGTCTGTATGCTTCTATAGAGTGGTCTTCCTGTCTCTGGGGAAGCAGCTTTTCCTCATGTGAATAGCTAAAGTCATTGGAGATAGTGCCGTGTTTCTTTGCTGTTAGGTATGCTGTCAGTGATTGTACGGGAATTATACTTTTCGAGTTGGAATTCCATTCGTCTTTCCACATCGACCAATCCCTGTTGATAGTGGTGATGCATATAGTATTCCCAAAATCAGGGTGCATCTCTCACGGCGAAAGGACAGTGGAGAACGCTGACTTGCGGTCAATCGCTTATTCAATAAAAATCCCCCACATTCCTACCGACAAAAATAAGATTATCGATGAGGGATGATGAGGGATTCAATATCGGATTCTACATGTTGAACAACTATCGGAACTACAGAAGAGACAGTATTCAAGTCTCAGATTTAGCATTCCCATCGGGATTTCTGCACTCAGTAGGGTCAAGAAGTCCTGAAGAATGCGACTCCTATCCCACCCGAAAAATACTTATTTAACGTAGACGCGCAGCGAGCGGTAAGACAGCGCTGCAGAATGGCGTGCGGTAGACTACCGCTAAAGCAACTTACGCTACGTTTGGTTCAACTAAATTTTTTGCCCTTGAATGACTTTTGCTGACTCAATTTTGTCACCCGCTTTTAGTTTCTCCAAAACATCTTTACCTTCAGTG
>JAAUSC010000227.1 GCA_012031965.1 Scytonema sp. RU_4_4 | reverse complement strand
ATAGTACAGAAAAAAATATCCGTCTCTCACCACCGAATCATAATGATGAATCGTTTGGGAGGAGAGAGACGGCGAGCGACGCTCGCCGATGGCGACCACTTCCTCCCCCTCTAAACGATTATCATTATGATTCCATACGAGAAATTCTGTTCTTCCTTCCTTTGGGTTTTTATTTGCATCTATGTCCCAAAATATGAGAGAAAGGGCGTGAAATATCGAAATCTTTGAAAGCAAGAACAATGCTTGCCCACGCCCAAGAATTAGTTTACACCTTGAAAGAGTTGATGCCTTCGTCTTACCAAAAAGATAATCTTGAAGCCATGCTGGGATTATTTTTGCAAGCCCAAGGACATCCATTACCCCAACACTGTCACGGGGTCTAACACGTGAAAAAATCAGGCAGCCTTCGTCTGATTGATCTGTCGGCGTAGTCGGGTACTCGTTGTAATAAGGCTGCCTGATTTTTAGGGGACAATGCGTCAAACCAAATCCCCAAGCGCGTTAAGCCGATTTTTAAATATCAATCCTTGGTCAACAAGAGACATGATTCGTACAGTTCGTAACCATGTATTGCAAACAGTTCTAAAGCATCTAATCCAATGTGGCAAAGGACGCAGACCATTTTTACAGGTCATTGTTGACTTAACGACCTTAGAAAAGCGCGGTAAGTTCAAAAATTTTGAGCATTTCATCTCGGTTTATAATGGGAAACGTGGGCTACATCTAGTTGTAGTTTATTTGGTTGTTGCCAGATGGCGCATACCTTGGAGTTTTCGTGTTTGGAGAGGTAAGGGTAATCCCTCACCTGCACAGTTAGGACTCAAGTTAGTCAAGCGTTTACCCAAATCCCTAACTGAACATTTTCAGGTCATCATTTTGGCTGATACAGCTTTTGGCAGCGTAGAATTTCTTCATGGAGTACGCAAGCTGAAATTTCACGCGGTTACGGGTGTAGCTATTGACCGCAAATTGCTTGATGGAAAGGTTTTAAGACATTTGCATCAACAGGGGCAACAAGTACGCTTAGTTGGTTTGAAGTTTCCTGTCACTGTTTGTTGGTATTATCTCAAGCGCGATAAAGGCAAGGTGGAGAAGCGTTTTGTTTTGTCTACTAGACCTATTAAAGCCTCCACTCTCAAGTGGTGGGGTAAACGTCGATGGCAGATAGAGGGATGGTTCAAGACTGCAAAGCATCGTTTTGGTTTGCACCGTTTTGGTCAAGGTACTCTAGTTGGCATGTATCGTTGGCTCATACTTTCCCTCACTACTTACCTTATAGCTCATTGGACTTATCTTGCAACTCAACTACCGTTACCACCTGATTGGCGTGAAGCTGCACAAACTGCACTTGAATCTATTTTCCCTCAATCAGTCGTGTCTCTTCTTTTACTTGATATTTCCCGCTTAACTTCTCTCATACATAGTTGTGGTTTTGACATCCATATTTCCAGGTGCAAGATCTGAGTTTAGCGATTAACCTTCCAAGTCGTGTGTGGTATTATTTACCCTTGTGGGTTTAACGCTTAAGGCGGTTACTTGCGATCGCATCATAGAGAACATCGCCGTTAGAAGCAAAAGTAATCCACCTGCGAGACTGTATGTTAAAGCTAAACCTACTTTTTGACTGACAGGTTGCGTGATGATGGGGGAGAGAAATTGTCCGAGGAAGAACGCGGTTGAAAGTCCCCCTAATGCACGTCCGCGCACTGCGTCAGGTACGATGGTGGATACCCACACGCTCATGTTTGGCATCAATAGTCCCAACCCTAACCCCGCAATAGCTAAGCCAACAAGTGCTGCGGGGTAAGTGTTTGCATGACCAATAATGACGTAGCCGATACCAAAAATTCCGAAAGTAAAGGGCACGATACTGACAAAATCAAGTTTGGCTTTGATTCTGCCATAAATCATCGATGTGAACGCGCTGAATAATGTACAAAAAGCAATTGCTATTCCACTCTGTGACGGTGTTGCATTCACAAGACTGCGAAGATAGAAAGGTAATTGGACAGGAATGAGATAAAAGATAATCTGACTGAGGGTGGTAATTCCAAAAATCAGCAGCAACAAGCTAACGGGAATCGATGCATCGTGGCGTCCTTTATTAGATGCGAATATTTTTTCAGGTAAGTTGCGCTGTGGTTCGTAAATTGCGAAAACGATCAACGGTAACAGCAGCAAAGAAAACAGGTAGATTAAGAATGGATAGCGCCAGTTGTGCAAAGCAAGTGTGCCACCGAGAGATAGGAACAAAACGCCACCCAAACTCATAAACGCAGCTTGCAGCCCCATAAACGTTGTACGAGCAGCACCAATGTAGTAGTCTGCAATTAACGTCGTTGCACCGACCATTACCCCAGAAACCGACAAACCCAAAAACGCACGTCCAACAAGAATCGCAGGTAACGAATTGAGAATCAGCCCTGAAGCACCTGTTAAACCGTAAAAAAGTGTGGTGATTAGCAGCAATGGTTTGCGTCCAAATCGGTCTACAATCATTCCCGCGATAGGCGAACCAATGACGATAAATAACGCCGGCATAGTGATCACCAGTTTTACCAACAGTTCTACATTCGCGACATTGACAAAATAGTCTTGCATCGCTGGAAGCGAAGGTGCGATAGTTGCACCGGACATTACAGTCAGCGTACTCACAAGCAACAAGGCTGCTTTGGTAAAGGGTGAATTGGAATTAGAATTAGGCTCATTCATACAACGAAAGTAGATTGAAAAGATCTAACTATCTTCAGACTTTGTGAACTTTATAACTAGTAAACATTAGCAAGTTAAGGAAAAAGTTAAGGACTTGCCACTGTAAGAGAAGGCACAAAAGCAAGGGTGACAACGCTGGTTGACTGACAAAACTATTGGCGTGATTAAAATTACTTCCTCACAACTTTTCAGATATCCTCTCAACTTCGTTTTCGCCGCTCTCCTTGTGCTTACCTAAATCAACTTGAGGCATAGCTAATCCAGTCAATTTTGCCGTTCTAGTTTTTTTGCTCTTGAGCAATAAACTGACACTCAAGTAAGCACTAAGCCCAAAAAATACCCAAATAAGAAGCAGGTTCTGAGACGACTTTTAGATTATTGTTTGTAGTGAAGAGCAAGCCTATTGGTTCGTCTAATCCACCGCTACCAGCAGGCACAAAGGCATCAATGAAAGCACCAGTGCTACTGTTAAAGCGCAGGACACTGTCGCTGCCAAAGCTAGTGACGTAAAGATTGCTATCTGGTCCATAAGCCAAACGTGATGCCTGACTAAGTCCACCACTACCAGGAGAAACAAAGACATCAATCAAGGAACCAGTCTGGCTATTATAGCGCCGGATACTACCGACAGGACTAAAATCCCCAATGTAAAGGTTATTGTCCGATCCTATGGTCAAACCTCCGGGAATTGCTGGTGCGTTTTCCTGGGGAATGAAGATGTTAGTTTCATCTGTTGCCGCATCATAACGTAAGACACCATTGGAAGGAAGAACACTGCTTATGTAAAGGTTGTTATCTTCAGCAAAGGCGAAAACTTGGGGAGTTTAGCTCATCTCCACCTAAAGGATCGAAGCCAACGACGGTATCAATGAAAGCACCAGTTTGACCGTTATAGCGTCGAATACCGTTGCCATCAAGGCCACTAATATAGATATTATTGTCTAACCCAAAAGCTATGCTTTCAGGGCTGCTTAGATCACCACTACCTGAAGGAATAAAGGTATCGATGAAAGCACCTGTGTGCCCATCATACCGTAAAACGCTACTATTGTAGTAACTGGTGACATAAAGGTTGCCATCTGGTCCCAAAGCTAAGCTGGTAGGACCATCTAGCCCACCACTTCCAGCAGGAATAAAAGCATCAATTAAGGTACCTGTTTGTTCATCGTAACGCAGGACGGTATTACTAGCACGGCTAGCTACAAGCAAAGCTGCTTCAACTTTTAGGGGAGCCAGACTTAATATAGCGGAGGCGATTAGCAGACAGCTGTTTTTTAAGAAGTTACGCATGATCAAATCTCATATGAAAGTGGAGAGTAAAAAACTTGTTCTGCTTCACAAGCAGATACCGAGCGCCCTCTATTGCTTATTTAGAGGCTATTTGCACTATTCTCCTCAAGATTTTCAGTAAAAATCTTTTATGTGTGACAGCATAAATTGATATCGGGAAAACACAACAGGTAAAAGGGAAAAGGAGAAAGAGAAGGTAAAACCCTTGTTCCTTGCCCCTTTCCCCCATAATTGGATATTGCTTACTTTTGCAAAAGTTTTATTGACCTGCCACAGAACCTGATTGAGCCACTCCGCGCACGCTTCGTGACGCGGATTCAGGCAAAGCCGGGACTAACTTTCCAAAGAACCTCTTTGCTGCACGAGCATTTCGTTGCTGTGCTGTTAACGCTTAATTAACTCTAGCAATTGAGTTGGAGCATAAACATCGCGATAAAAGGTCAATTGCTCGCATTTCAAGTAACATGCCCCTCTGTGACCACGACGAATCCAGGTCACATTTCCCTTGGAAATTGTTTCATTTGTCTCGTCATCGATACAATTCCATTCAAAATAGACAACTTCACCAGAGAACATCACGATGGGCCAATTCATTGTTACATTTGGTTGAGCCAGAAGCGCCCACCAATTTGGCTCTCTTTCAACTCCATTTGTTTTCCCATAAAAAGGACCATCAGCACATAAGTAGACAAGGTTATCGCTGTATTCTTCTATGAGAATATCTCCCCGCCCTTGTCGCACGACTTCACAGTGGGTTGGCCACCAAATCCTGTTTTCCTTCTCTATTTGTGCTAAAGTGTATTCGGAATTTATTTCAGGTAATGTTCTTTCACGAAGAGAAATGTATGCCTCAGCGTCCTTGAGCATTTTTTCTGCTAGCTCTTTGGAAACTAGTCCTGGCTTAGAATAATCTGCAGACAATTCTTGATAGTAGTTGATTCGCTTACTCATGTGAGACCTCCACGGTAGTAGTAGAAATTGCAAATCTCTGCTGTAGTCTTTACATCTTGTATTTGACCATATTGATATCCACACCCTATCTTTTAACCTGAGGTTGTAAGTACGGAGACTAACTTTTAGATTGGGGGCAAGATGGTGGACAGAAACTGGCAAAGCGTTAGCTTTTCTTTGATGCAAGATGTTAGTTTCTTCTCATCAATCAACGGAACCCTTCTCGTTTTTATACAAGTGCAGTTGGTCAAGTTTGGGCAAGGTTAAACCTCGACTAGCGACCATTTAGATTCAAGCAGCGACCACTTAGGTGCAAATCCTGTTGCTACCCTTTGTTTCCCTTCAGGGTGTTCAGCATAAAATTTCCTCATTATACCCTGTGGAGAAACCCTCTTTCCTTCACTGATAGTCATCACCGAAGATGTATTTGGAACAGGGATTTTTGGGTCAAATACGGGATTGACGTCCATAAAATCCGTAATTCTAAGAACTTATCTCCTTCTACCCTAAAGATGTCGCAGCAAGGAAGTGCAACTATAGAGCCGTCCTTGCGCCAATAATAGACATCCATTTCAACGAACACGACATCTCCGACTTCCCACATCGTCTTAATTTCGTGGTAAACCGCCAAGACCTGACTGTTGAAGTTATCTGCAGATCTCTTAATGGCAGCTTTATCAAAACAAATCTCAAAGTTGCCGAATTGATACACTGGTGTATCAGTGAAGAATTCACAGAATCCTTCTGAATCAGCGGACTCACCTCTAGCAAATAAACGCAGGACTAGATCTGACGCTGTTCCGGGAAATTTCTCCAACATAATTCTTTCCTTTTTTGTGGTTATGTCGAAAACTTTGGCCTCTGGAAATGAGGAACTAGACTTGCCGTTCTTCTGCTTACCGTTACCGTTTAAAAGAGAAACCTGACCATTCATGAGAGAAACTATATCCTCTTGAAGTTGATTAGTTGCTCCTACTTCCGTGATTAGCTCTGCTACCTTGGAACTCCGTTGCCCCGCCAACGTTATCTTGCTATCGTAGACAAAAGTGTTAGCAGTTCTTTCGGGAAATGAACTGATTTGTTTAACATACTTTGCCTGATCTTCCACCGCCGCTGCATACTCTTCTGAGTCAAAGAACTTTTCCATTTCTAGATAATTCTGGAAAGCAATTTCAAAAGCAGCTTGATATTGCTTCTCAGGAGGTTCATAATGCACTACTTCTGCGGCATCCGGACGTGAATTGTCTACTTCTTCAAACAGATGCAGTCGAAATTTTAGAACTGAATCACTCTGAACTACAGCTGCAGCAAAGCTGTTGGTCATATATTCGCGAAAGGCTTCTACACTTGAGGCATCGGCTTTCTTGACCATAATGTGAAACTTCAGGGTTCCGAGATTCCCGTTCGGGTCTCCAGTTGCGATGCGATCAATATAAGTTTTGGAATTACCACTGCTCGTGTTGTAACCAATTGCCTTGCTAAATATGTTGTGTTCGTCATTCATTAGAATGGCAGACGCTTTAAACCAGGTCTGACGGTCTGCTTCGGACGCAAAGGTTAATTCGGCAATACCATCAAACTGGTCTTCTGGAAGCGAATTGTACTCTATGCCCTCAATAGTTGGCCACAGACCACCATCATTGTGATTCAGGTGAAACTGCCAGTACTGGTGCAAACTTGATAGCCGAGCACAGACTGGACCGTGAACATTTCTCCAGTAGTCGTCAAAAACCCCTAACGTAATTCTTTTTCGTTTCCATAGGAGAACGTAAAATACTACTTTTCCCTTTTGATCGCGGATTGCATAATCAAACTTTGTTGTTGCTAATGTCATTTGTCCAACACCATTTGGTTTGCATTAAGATGGGGGGCTAAACATCTATCTATCGTTTTGTATGATTTTTTGCCTACGCAATGCGGAATAATTTGACCTAAGTCTTGGATTGACCAATCGTTTCATCGGTTAGTGCAGCAACCTTCACGATATCTTGAGATACTTGATATGTCACAGTTCACACCTTTTGGCAAGGGCTATGGTCTGCTTTTAATGCGTCAATGGCTTTGGAATAAACTGTATTTTTGTAGAGACGTTGCCCCTTCTCCACCTACCAAGTTTCAAGTTGAGCTGTTAGTCCACCATCCACAAAGAGTTCAGTACCAGTAATGAATGAAGCCTCGTCACTGGCAAGGAAAGCAGCTGCATAGCCAATATCCTCAGGGGTACCGATACGCTTCATCACCTGCCGTTGCTCAACCATACGCTGCTGCTCGGCTGGGTTATCGTAGTTACTGAAGAGTTGTTTAATCAGAGGCGTCATCACCCAACCTGGGGAAATGGCATTGACCCGAATTCTCGGAGCGTAGTCAATAGCCATGTTGCGAGTCAAAGCGGTTATCCCACCCTTGGAGGCTGCATATGGTGCAGCTCCGTTGACTGTAGCATGGGAGTGCACCGACGACATATTGATAATCACGCCTTTGTCTATAGCCTGCATATGAGGGATGACATATTTAGAGCACAGAAATGCACCTTTGAGGTCGATAGCTAAGCAGCGGTCCCATTCCTCGCTAGTTGTATCCAGCACTGATTTGTAGATGCCAACACCAGCGTTATTGACAAGAATATCAATCTGACCATAAGCGTCGAGGATTGTTTGCACCATTTTTTGACGTCTTCTTCGTTTGAAACGTCGCACTGGATAAAAGTAGCTTTGCCGCCCTTTTGGCGAATCTCCTCAGCAGTCTGCTCGCCATCTTGAGCATTCCGAGCAACGACAGCAATTTTTGCTCCTTCTTGGGAGAAGATTGTAGAAACTCCCCAGCCGATGCCCTTAGATCCACCAGTAACAATTGCAACTTTATCTTTAAGCTTCATGATTTACCCTCCTTAAATCAATAAATCAATAAAATTGTTTTTAGCCAGATTTATTCAACTTCAACTGCAATTTGAATATCAAATAAATACTTAGTTGACTATTACTCTACAACGCCATCAAGTGTAATACGGTTTACACCTTCTCCCTGATAAGCGACGGCAACTAATTCTGTTTCAATGACTTCACCTGCCTGCATAATGACTGCGGTGCCATTTTTGACAGCATTTTTCACCCCATTAGGTGGATAACTGGTGAATGGTTCAAGAGCACAATTGTATGTACGTCCGTACCATGGATAATCTGTGTGACCACCATAGACCTGCCACATCCAGAGATACTTGAACAGCTCCTTGTCCCAAGCCATCCCGAAGCCTACACCTAACCTCTGATTAGTTAGACCATACCAACCCTCTGTCAATTCTTTGAAAAAGACTATATCTACCGACTGAGTTTCTTTTGAAAGTACACGGGTAACATCTTGCAATGTAGCTGTACGTTGGTTTCTTACCTTTGGAAAATCATAATCCCCTCCAGGTTCCCACAAACCATTTGGGTGGTAAGCCATAACTTCAACTTTGGCGGCTGGCGTCTGAACCACGCAACTGTCGTCCAAGAAAGGTTCTCCAATAGCGGGGTGATGACCCCACATTATAGCGAATTCACCAACTGACTCGTTGAGAAGACGCTCATGGATAAACAAGGCAGCAACACCCCGTTTGAGTGACATCGTGCGCTCAAGCACTAGCGGTGAACGGTAAAGACGTACATACGTGTGTAAAGTAACTTTCTCTTGAGTGTCTTCAATTATGGCGCATTTAAAGGGCAGGAGCGAGACTTCTCCATGCAAGCCTTGATAAGTTCCCATGTAAGGTTCGGAAGCCCACCCTGCTGATGGTAGTATCTCCTGCCAACCTCCATAATAGTAATCGTGGAAAGCTCCCTCAGGCAACGCACTAGTGGCAACAAAGGGGCGTCGCATAGGAATGGGCGATTGCCATATAAAGTCTAGGTTGCAGGGCTTGTAGGTAAACTCAAAGATATCCGCGCCTTTTTCTAGTAGCAAACCTACCCTGATTACATCATTCTCAAGGTAAGCAACCTGCATCCCTTTGTAGGTATAATCTAGACTAATGCGACAACCTTGTTTTCTCCCATGAGTATACATGATTTATATTCCGCAGTATTACGAAAGTAGAACTCTTGCAAAAGTAAGAATACCCAAGTATAGGGGAAGAGACCAAGAGCAGGGGTTTTATCTTCCCTTTCACCCACTTCTGCAAGAGGTCTACTGAATCTAGTTTGCCTACTCAAAAAAGTCTTAACCAGCGAAGATCTAGATGTTAATAACAAATTTAAGTTTTTTTGCTTTAATATGCTCCGCTTATAAAAACTACTCCCGTTCGCCCATTTTTTTGGGAGTTATGAAAAACAGGGATAAATAAGTATACCGAAGGACATATTCTCAAAAATACAGAGTAAGTATAAATTATGTATTATATGAAACTCTGATCTATACTTACTGTATAGCTCTGTTGCAATCATCTGGTAATGCCAAAACGAATTTCAGTTCTCCCACATCACGAATTGGATGAGGAGCGAAACACGCTACCGTCAAGCAAAAGATTCCGTTGAGAGGATGTCTGAAAAGTTCTGAGGAAGTAATGATAGTTACACAAGTTGTTTGAGCATTAAACGAATCATCGTGACATAAATAAAAGATAGCTGTGGTTTCAGGAAGTACCATCAAATCTTTACTCAGTCCCCGACACCTCTCACGAATTAATAGGACTGGGATTCCTAGCCAATTGTCCAGGTGACAAGTATGTCCATTTTACTCAAAAATTATGGATATGCCGACGACTACAACCCATTGGAGAAGCTAAATGACGAAAGTACTAATCGTGTACACAACAAGCAACGGTAACACCCGGCGGATGGCTGAAGCAGTGGCAGATGGAGCTAAGTCGGTAGAGGGTGCTGAAGTTACTCTCAAAGAAGCCCATGAAGCGACGCTGGATGATGTGCGTACCTGCAATGCGCTCATCATCGGCTCGCCAGTACGTCACCGGAGTGCCGACGCTCGTATTAAGAAGTTCATTGAAGATGTTTGCGAGATTCTCTGGCTCACCGACGAGATGGTTGGCAAGGTGGGCGGTGTTTTCACTGTAGGTGGTGGCTACGGCGACTGCGGCGCAGGTTGTGAACTGGCACAACTTGGATTGCTTGGAGCCTTAGCAGCAAGTGGCATGATCTTGGTGACCCTACCGAAAACAACACCGGGCTTTCAAGTGGCTGGAATGCACTGGGGACCGCATGGGCGCTCAGGAGGTCCGGGCATGGAACCAGTAGGCATCAACTCTGAGATAATGCAGGCTGGATGGCACCACGGCGCAAACGTATGCAGGATTGCGGCAATGCTTAAAGAGCATGACCTACTAGCGCGGGGAAATATTGCACCATCGGCAGACCTCATTGCTATGTTTGCAAGAATGAGCAGCGCTGAAAAATAGTAGAAAGTTACAACTTAATTAGAGGTCGAAGCTTGGGAAATTAAGCGCAATCAACAACAAGCTACTGTTAATTGGCGCTTCACCGCTCAAGATGCACGAGTTAAACTCATTCAAAGCATAAGCATAATCTTTTTTGGTGCGACGGTCTGTAACTGTAGCGACCTGCAATACTAATCGCTCAGACCTGCAATCAAGACATTTACAAACCAGGATTAATTGCAACTATAATTGCACTTCAGCCAGGATTAATTGCAACTGAGCCAGGATTAAATGCAACCAGCTTGCAATCATCGGTTTGAGCCAGGATTATTTGCAACTAACAGAAAGTCCCGTCAAACGGGAGTTTGACAGTTTGCTCAAAAAACGCCCTGACTTACAAACAAAATTATTTAAATTTCAGCCCGACTGCTGCAACTATAAAGGTAAAAGAAACGACTTAAATGCTCCACAAATATTCGCTTGCTAGATAGAATTTTATTTTCTTCTTTTTGTTGCTCGTTTAATTTTTGTTTTCTTTTTCTTTTATGAGGGGTAGTAATATTTCTACCACCTTGGTATGCTTTATCCCCTTCAAATTCTTGCTGCTCATCAAATTTTGTTTGTTGTTCTCGGAATAATTTTATATCTGGCGTTGGACCAGGAAAACCTACTTTAACATCAATTATGTCTTTTCCCTCTGGTAACCGAGTCGGGTGCATCTCAGTTTTGTAGGGTAAGCGTAATGAGGGAAGATTAAAGAAGTTGCTAGCTAGGGTAATGCCGTATGACTCCAGAACAAGAAGCAGCAATTCAATCACATGTGCACTCCATTGCCG
>JAAUSC010000226.1 GCA_012031965.1 Scytonema sp. RU_4_4 | reverse complement strand
GCTTTGAGCCGCGCCCTTTCGCTGATATCGCGCAAATTGAGAGGTGCAGACCTGGGACAACATTGGCGATGCTCCTGGAAGGAGCCGCCCAAAGGGCGATCGCGTTAAATTCAGTTTCTCTGGTTGTGCCATCAGGACGATGCAGGCAAAAATCCCCCGACATCTGCCCCTGCTGAAGAAATTGCTGCCACATTTGGGCAACATCTATATTGGGATCGGCAAAGTCCGCAACCCTCGACCGCAAAAGTTCTTCCCTGGATACCCCAAATAAAGCACAAGCTGCCGGATTTGCATCCACATACCGTCCCTCATCATCGGCAATGGTGATCGCATCTAGAGCGTTCTCAAACACAGCCTGCCAATAATTTTGCTCCTGCTGGAATGCTGTTTCTCTCTCTAGTTGCTCCTCTAGCCGATCAATTTGCTCTTGAGTCACTAAACCGACCAATTGACCCCGTTCGTCTACCAACGGTAAATAGCGAATCCGATGCTGGCGCATGAAAGATAAGGCAGTGAGAACATTTTCACAACCAGTAAGGGTGAGGCTAATAGCTGGTTGTGCTATCACCTGCTCAATTTTTGTCTGAGATAAATCCGTTCCCGCTCCTATTAACTTGACGACATCTCGCCCAGTGAAAATGCCTACAAACTGCGCTCCATCTACCACTAGAACACAGCCTTCTGCTTGCTCCCGACTCATCAAAGCGATCGCCTCAAGCACCGATGTATCCGGTGTAACTTGTAAAGATGTGCGATCAACAATTTCCTCCAAAGCTGGCCAATTTTTGAAAGAGCTTGTTTCCATAATATATTAAGGAGGATTAAGGAGGTAAATTAGACTGAATGCTTTGATTTTGAACGTCTAATGGGAATTAGAAAGAAGGCAGAAGAAGTAGGAAGATGAAAGTGATACTCTAAACGGCAAATAATTGAACTTTTACCTCAGCACAAAACTTCAAACAAGTACTCTGCGTAACTTTGTGCTTACCTCAGCATTCTTATTCTACGGGAAAGCGAAGCGCCTAATGCGTTTCTAAAGTCAAATTCTAAGTAAGTCGGCACGATAAAATCAATGTATATTGAGTTTTGTAAAAACTGTGGTCATGATGTATTTCTAGGCTATTTGCTGATTTTACATTTTGTTACATAGGTTGATTTTTTAACGCAGCAAAATACTTAATTGGGTCAGAAGCTAGACCTTTTTTGTGAGCGACAGAAAAATGATAAAGACCACGACAAATCATTACTTGGACGTATTGACAAAGTACACTCGCTTTGAACTTGTCACTAATGCCCGGTACCTGGAGATACCAGGTTTCTTTATCTCACGAATTATTTAGGAATGCTATAGCGACTTTTGTGATAATACAAGAAATAGCACGTTTGTTTAAGCAATATGTCAGGTATAACACACCTTAAAAGTAGCGAAGAGGCATCCTTCGGTCCACAAGAGTTCTTTAGCGAGCAGTGGAAAGTTTATCAGAAAGTGCTCAACAATAATTACATGGGACACCGCGAGGTTTACTGCAGACTGCACGAATTACTAGTTAGCTACTTTCAAAAACCCTTTAAAATGCTCGACCTTGGATGCGGCGATGCCAACTTCACTGCTCAAGCTTTATTAAATACCAATATTGCCTCCTATAAGGGCATAGATCTCTCAAATCCAGCATTGGAGATTGCCAAACAAAACATGGCTGTCGTTCAATGCGATACAACTTTTATCCAAGGCGATTTCTCTGAATTAGTTTCTCAATTGATGCAAGCTCAGCAAGATAGATTCGATGTTATTTTAATTTCTTTTGCTCTCCACCACCTCCATCTTGAGCAAAAGGATTATTTTATTGGTCAACTTAAGAGCCTCCTTGCATCAGGCGGTATTTTTATTCTCATTGATATTGTTAGTAAAGAAGAAGAAGACCGAGAAACCTACATTAAACGTTACCTAGAGGGTGTGCAGAAATACTGGTCTTTACTTACCCCTCAAGAGTATTCGATGGTTGAAAACCATATTTCATCGAGTGATTTTCCTGAAACTCAACAAACTTTACAAGAAATCTCCCAAAAATACAGTTTTACTCGGTTTAAATGCCTTTATTGCGATCCGCAAGAAACAACACAACTATTATGCTTTTCCCAATAAGAAAATTTTGGAGAGGCTTTGCCTTTCCAAGCTATTTCCAGGTAAAGTACGAAAATGAGAAAGACTCGTACATCATGCAGATACCAAGCGTCGCAAAGATTCAGAACGGCGTTTTGCTGTAGCGTTATTTGGCTGAATTTTCAGGGCATCTTCATAAGCTTGCAGGGCTTGAGCATTTAATTTTTTCCGCTCATATGCATGACCAATGTTATTTAGCCCTACCACATAATCAGGTTTAAATTTGAGGGCTTCTTTATACTGACGAATCGCTAAGTCATACTGTTCTTGAGCAAAGTAAGCATAGCCTAACCCATTGTAAATATAGGCTAAACCTTTTTCTGTTTCCTCACCATCTTCTTTTTCTTCTTCAGCGGTTTTGATAGCTTTTTGAAAGAGAGTTATCGCCTGGGAAAAGAGTTTTTTCTGTGAATAAATACTAGCTAATTCGTAATATTCTTGAGCTGTACCGCTTTCTTTTGCCAGCTTTTTTCGCAACCTTGACATGCTACTTTCCACTCTACGAGTTTTGAATATCTGGCGAAAAACAGCCACAACTGCAATTAAGAGCAGACCCACTAAAATTGACAGGTAAATAGTTGCTAGATTGCTATCCATTGTCTTTAGTAAAAGTTTCTTCTTATCTATATATCAGCTCAGAGGGAACATTAAAAATGATGAATTATAAATAATTTGATATTAATTCACAATTCATTAGGGTAACCCCCAATATGTAGCGCGTTGCTTGAGCCACCCAGAATTAATATAACGGGCAATGGCTTCGTTTACCCGTCTTCGTAATGGATCGTACTGCAATCCCTTGGGCATGACTACAGATAACGGTTGGGTTGATAACTTGCTTGGCAGTAACCGATACTGAGGATACTGTTGCACCCAGCCACTAAGTACACTAGCATCTGCGGCGAAAGCATTTGCTGCGTTGTTTTCTAGCAGCGTGAAGGCTTCTTGATAGGAATTTACTCCCACTAACTCGGCATTTGGTGCATAGTAGCGCACGTCAGCAATGGTGCTGGAACTCTTGAGGACAGCAATTTTCCGTTTTGTCAAATCGCTCAGTCGTTGTAATGATGTGTCTTTTGTGACTAATACAGTGCCATCAAAGTAGTAAGGAACACTGAAACTCACCAAGCGAGAACGTGAGGTAGTTGCTGTTACCCTGGCGATCGCCATATCAACTTTGTGATCCAAGACTGCGGATAGGCGATCGCGATTGGTAACGGGTTGTAATTTTACCGCATCTGCTTTGCCTAATAAGTCTACTGCCAATGCCCTAGCTAAATCGATTTCTAAGCCCTGTAAGTTGCCGTTTGCATTTCTAAATCCTAACGGACGCAAATTATCTTTGACGGCAATATTTATGTAGCCCCGCCGCTGAATTTCGGACATTTCTGCCGCAGATGCTGATAATTGCGTATCTGCGACTGTGACAAAAGAAAAAGTCAAGAGGAAAAAAATGGCAGCGGATATGAGCAGATGTAACTGACAAGCTGCTTTCCATCTGTTACATCCGTTATCCATCTGTTTCCACCTTTAGCCTTTAGGTTGGCTTGCCAATTCAGCGACTTTGCCGAAGCTTGCTGGATCAAGGACTGCCAATTGTGCCAACATTTTGCGGTTGAGTTGGATATCAGCTTTTTTCAGATTCCCTATCAACTGACTATAACTCATGCCATGTTGGCGTGCAGCAGCGTTGATGCGAGTGATCCAGAGGCGGCGAAAATCACGCTTACGTTTTTTGCGATCGCGATAGGCGTTCCGCAGCGCTTTCATGACTCTCTGATTTGCGGTTCTAAACAGAGTTGAGTGAGAACCGCGAAAACCTTTAGCTAGTTTGAGAATTTTTTTGCGGCGTTTGCGAGCAACGTTACCGCGTTTTACCCGTGTCATATCGTCTTAGTTCCTTAACAAATTACAAATAAGGGAGCATGAGGCGCACGTTTTCTTCATCGCGCTCATTGACAACTACCATTTTCGACAGGCTACGTTTCCTGGTGGAGGATTTGTGCTGTAGCAGGTGGTTTTTGAAAGCTTTGCGACGTACGATTTTGCCGCTACCTGTGGCGCGGAATCTCTTTGCTGCTGCTTTACGGGTTTTGAGTTTAGGCATGGGCTGGCTTTAATTCGACACAATCTCTAATTATAAACTAGTCATTCTCAAACAAACTGCACCAGGTGTTGCGAAACATTTTTTGACTCTTGCACTGATTCAAGACTTATAACTCAGGACTCAGGAGTTAGTTTCACTTCGTCTGCAAAACTAGCCCAACGAACAAAGTGAAATGCTCCAGCGACAGATCCCCAGATATGCTCATCGGTTTGGAAGTCACGTCCGCGATCAGTACTCATGAGTTTGTGTTCATCAATCTCAAATTCATTATCAAGGTAGGTCTTTTGCCCATCGCGAACGACAATGCAGCCCTTACCTGGTTCTACCGTGCCTTTAAAGTTGTGACCCGTCCACTCTACAATCATGCTGCAGCCTGGTAGTTTTTCTACATCTTCCACAGTTAGAGCTTTCAACCGTTCAAGATTACGGGATGCACCGTAGAACTTTTGTTCTTCCTTGACGCTGTAGTGCTCAATAAGTATGTGGTTTTCTGCGTTGATCAACTTTAGCACCCTTAAGCGATAAGGGAAATTAAGTTGATAGTCATAAGCTTGTTCAAGAAAAAGACTTACCCCAGATAATAATTCCAATGGTAAGGGACGTATACAAACGCGAATGTGGGCAAAAAAAGGTGGGTTTTCAAAAGCTTGCTCTTGATTGCTGAAATCTGCTGCCATCCAACGGGCTAACGTGGCAATATCAGTAGAATGAGTCATTATACCAATCTTAGATTCTCGATTTTGGATTGGGTCAACCAAGCTACTTGGTCTTCAAAGTTACCAATGTGTAGCTGAATAAGTATAAAAATATTGTATAGCTTGTAGTTGGCTGTTTCTCAGGAGAATTTTTTGCTGACTATCGTCAAGTAGGGGGGAGATTCCAAATTTTGAATGTGTTAGCAGCGTGCAGCAGGCAGCGAATGCGTGAATTAATTTGTCCCCTTGTGATGCAACGAAAAGGTAAAATGTCCATGCTACGACACTTAAGTGTTACCATAACCGTCACTGTTACATTCTGTCTGGTTTGCAGTTCGCTAACACTAGCAGCGAGCAAAAAGCCCCAACAGCCAAATAAATTTCCTCCTAATCCGCTAGAAATTACCGCACCTGATTCACTACTACCACGTTCGCCAAAAGATAAACAGCCGCTGACCCCGCAAGAGAGTCAAAGTTTGGAGGCGGCGCTAGAGAAGCTCAATCAACAAGCTGCAGCTACACTACAAGCAGGAGACAAGATAACAGCATTCGATATCTGGAATCGAGAACTGCGCCTACGCCGCTTTTTGGGTCCATTAGCAGAGGTGCAAGCACTGTCACGAGTGGGTGAAATCGCCTGGAGAGAAAACGAGCGCCAGCAGGTGCGGTATATAACACAGCGCTTGCAAGCTATCCAAAAACAAGCTCAATCTCAAAACACGACAGATTTACAACTGTTGCAAGCTATAGGTCAAGCTTATCGGCAAGTGCGATCGCCTAAAGAGGCGTTGCAAGTTTATGAGCAAATTTTGGCAGCAGTGCGACAGCGAGGAGATACTGTAGCAGAAGTAGACACCCTAAAGACCGTTGGAGAATTATATCTAGGTTGGTTTGATTACGCATCAGCAGCGGCTACTTACGAGAAATTGCTCACTTTCGCTTCCTCAAGAGGCGAGTCTGCCAACAAAGTAGCATATCTACAACAACTCGCTTATATTTACAAGCAAGAAAAACAACCAGAGAAATCAATAAAGATACGTAATCAGTTAGTAGAAGTCTACCAAAACGAAAACAACCTCATCCAATTACCAGCATTGAAGCAGGATATTGGTTCAGATTATGAATTTTTGGCACGAGAAAACCCCAGTTTACTACAAGAAGCTTTCAAGAATTATAAAGAAGCATATACCATAGCTTGGCAATTGCAGCAATACGTTCCTGCTAGTGAAGCTTTGCAAAAGTTAATTGCGTTGTACCGTTCTCAAGGACAAGTGGAAGAGGCTTTACAAGCCAGCCAAATTTTAATACAGGCACAGGAGCGAGCTGTCAACTTTTACGGTTTAATGAATGCTTATGATCAAATTGGGCAAATTCATTTGCAACGCAAAGACTATCCACAAGCATTAACAGCTTTTCAAAAAGGGCTAGAGATAGCACAACAATTGGACTATGACGAAGCATACTTCACCCAGCAGATTCAAAAAATATCTGGGCAAAACTCTCGGTAGAGAGGATGAGGCAGATGAAAGAAATGAATTTGTTTCCCTACACAATACAATCAAAGTGTAACAGCACCATAGCTTAGCTATTCCGGTTCATCCTCCGTTATCTCACAATCTGCCAGCAACTCATCCAAACTGTCTGGAAATGTCCCTCGTTCAACTATCTTAGTAAACAGCTGGTAGCAGTCATCTTTTGCCCCTTCTTTACGCGGAAACCCTAACCACAAAATGACAATAGCTTTTAACTGTTCCGTATCAAACGCTCGAAAAAATAACCGATACCGTTCTGGTAAACCCATCTTTTTCACCCGTCCATAGCGTTTTAACGCTCCGGTCAAGGCAAAATGACTTGCAAACGGGTTAGAGGGAATCTTTGTTTCAATTGCAGCAGTTACTGCTGCAAATAACTTTACCGTTGCATGGGTTTTATATTCAGCCTCCGGTAATTGTTCCTGCAAACGAGAAACACGCTCAAATAATTCTTGATACTGAGTGGCAAATAGTTGTGGGTGAAAGTAAACTTCCCAGCCGTTACTGACAAACTTAGCCATCTTCTAAGGACTCATCGTCTAATTCTACACCCACAATAAGTTTATAGGCAGCCTCAGACATTTCAGTCGTATATGGTTGCAGTGTTCTATTTTTCAATGCTTCTGTCATGGCAAAATCAAGAAACAGCCGCATTAATACGGAGTCTTCTGCGTATTCATCATCCGATTGAGGCACTATCCGCAAAATTGCAGTATCCGATGACAATACCTCTATCCAACCATCTGCATTGACAAACTGAGGATGCTCCCGATAAAACTCAGCTGGTAGCCTAAACCCTGCGCTGTTACCAATTTTGGTACTACGAATGCTGTAGGAGTTGCTCATTTTCCGGCGTATGTACGAAACGTACTTACATAATAGCAATTGGTTCGCAAAAGCAATAAAAAAACGAACCGCAAACAAGAGGACATTTCCGTGCGGGAGTTCCCTATCTGTACTCAGATGAGTGTTGGGTAGTTGACTTACACAACTTTTGCTTCTAGCTGTTGACGTGTTTGAACAAGCTCATAAAGTTTATCTTCAAACTTTTCCATACATGCTGACCAATCAAATTCAAATATGGAGAGGCGAGCTTGTTGCGACAATTCTTCTTTAAGTTCAGGATTTTGAAGAATTGCAATTACCTTGTCAGCAAAATCAGTTGGATTATTTGCTTGGGCTAACAAGCCATTGAAACCAGGTTTGATCTGCTCCATAGTTGAGGGTGCAACAGCAGCTACAACAGGTGTACCAGAAGCCAGCGCTTCGTTATTTGATGTGCAGAAGTTTTCAGTCAGTGAGGGATTGACAAAAACATCTGCACGAGCATACCAGCCTAAAAGTTCTGTTCCGTGAGACTCACCCCATACAGTCACACCGGATTTAAATTCTTCAGCACGCTTACGGATTTCCGCATCATAAGGACCACTTCCAATAATGACCAAATGGACATTAGGAATTTTAGCAGCGATGAGTGGATATGCATCTATAAGTTGGGTAACATTCTTTTCTGCGGTAATGCGTCCAACAAAAAGAAGGGTTGGTCGATTATCGTTAGGGATAGGGTTATAACAAATGTTTGCCGGATTGAATTTTTGACAATTAACTCCTTGAAAGGGGAGATATTCACTACGTTGGCATTTCATCCGTTTGTACTTAGCAAGCTGTTCTTGAGAAGGGAAGAGATTGACATCATAAACTTCGCTGAACTGCTTAATCAAAAAGGGAATTATGGGACGAATGAGGCTGAAAAACTGATTTCCTAAGTAATATTCGATATAGGCAACAATATCTGTATGAAAGAGAGATATTATCGGAGTACCTGTTCGCTTTGCGTATTCAATCCCAATAGGACGACCGTAACCTTGTAAATAAAGTGAGTAAAATCCTCTGATTTGCGCTGCTTCTTCAACAACTATAATATCAGGCTGGAACTTCTCTAATAACTCAGTCTCACTCCAATGCCGATAGTGTAATGGTTGTGGAAGAGACTTGTAAAATATCAGCGGCTGTGTTGGAAAAGCATAAGCGGAAAAATTGGGGAAAGGCTTTAACTCTTCTATCCCTGACATGGGACGATTACCAACAGATTTGGGATACTGGTCATTGATTTGAGGGTGAATAAGAAAGACTTCATGCCCTTGCTCTAACAGCCAGCAAACCCTCTGGTGTACTGCTACAGAAACTCCCGCTAAGAAAGGAGCATACAAGCTTGTAAAAATCGCAATGCGAAGAGGTTGCCTGTTCATAATTTCTGTGTTTGTTGTACTTTTTATCGATCTAAAAACTGGTGTCCAACAGAAGTACCCCTGTCAGCAATAGCTCAGATGAATTTAGGATTTACGCATTGCGAGAATTCTGAATAAGCAGGAGAGACTTTCTGTCGTTAGTAACCCTATTTATGCTATTGGAAAGTGGAAGTCTACGCAGTGATTCTGGATATATTTACCATTTTTTTTGCTGAAACTAGGACTACAAAATTCTGCGAAAAATGTAGTTGAAAATTACGAATTACCAACTATATAGAAACCTTATTATCATCAGGTTGTTCTAATAACTGATAAGGACGGTATTCAACTAAACGGATGCCCCAAGGACCTTTGATTTGATAGGTGACGCCGCGCCAGTTGACTCTTTGCATCCCCAGGGATAATACCATCGCTAACCCATAAACCCACTGTGTCAAGGGAATCGCTATTAGCATTTTCACTACTGTTAGTGCTGACAATTTTGTCATCGGCTCACCATGTTTGCGAATGACTTGCTGTACCCCTTGCTCCAATGCCAGCATCATAAAGAGTAATCCCAGCGTATAACTGGCAAAGCTGCGAAGCGACAAAGCCGCAACATTCCATTCTCCGCTCAACAACGCCACCAAAAACAACACTATGACGAGAGTAGGCATCAGTATGCTTGAAATAGCATCACTCACTACAGCCGGCCATAACGGGTGATAAAGCCGAGTACAGAGTAGTTGGCGCATTATCCAGTATCTTAAGCTAGGTAATTCGCACTCTTCCCGATTGAGCATGATTAGAGAAGGCACAAACTTGACTTGCATGCCATATTTTTCCAAGACCTTGCGGATCATGGTATCTTCGTTGAAGGCTTGCCCCCACTTATCTAGCAGTTCTGTTTGGCGAAGTAGTTCTGTTTTCACAGCCAAAGTCCCACCCCAAGGAATTCGGAACAGGTACATTTGCACCACTGTAGATACATTGCCTACGTACCGCACCAAAGACCCCCAATATCTACCTGTTGGCAGGTACCAACGGTTACCTGTTGTCGCCCCGACTTTAGGATGGGTTAGAGGGCTGACTAATTCACGCAACCAATTGGGATGGACGACTGTATCAGCATCTACTAGAGCAACGACTTTGTAGGAATCGTCCAACTCCGAGACAGCTTGCACTAGGGAACTGCATTTGAGACTACAATTTTGGCGCGCTATCCTCAAAGGGCTAATTTGGACGTTGGTCGCTTTTTGCTCGCGGATCGTATCAGTGGCAATTTTCCAAGCTGGATCTTCCTGACTATCAACGATCAGCTTTAAATCATACTGTGGGTAGTTCTGGTTCAACAGCGATCGCAAGCAGTTAGTCAGAAACGGATCAGCTCCGCGTAAACAGAGAATAACCGCAGTTTTGGGCAACTGGTCGTCTGGTAATGAGTTTTTCTGGGATGAGCGCAGGTACAACAAAAAAACAACCGTTAAACACATCTGAATAGCCAACCAGCCCAGCAAAGACTTAGACAGGAATATCGCCAACTCTTTCATAATTCAGCGTAGTCTTTTATGAAGTGAGCAGTTATCACTAAACAGTGAACAGTTAACAGTGTTAGCTACAGATAACTGTTCACTTTTCACTCGTTCCTGTTTGATGTTTTATGGGTCGAGTGAATATTTCATTACTATATTGATAGTTGTATTTTTTTTCAGCAGAAAACTCGCATCGCGAAACTTTGGTGTACCCGTTGTTATTGATATAGTTGGATTTTTGGAAATACCAAAACCCTCTTTTGGAATACCGAAAAAGTCCTTGTTTAGTTTGTGATCTCCATTTTGATCATCAACGACTGCAACAGCATAAGTTCCTGGCTTTAAGCCGGAGAACTGCTTCTTAACAGAACTTCCTTTTATCTGAGTGCAGCCACTTTGTATTTCACTGGTATTACTATCAGGAAATCCTTTTTCACTGGAGTATACCCTTAGGCAAACTTGACCGTTTTTGTGATGTAGCCCATTTACTACAACAGTGAGTGTTGCAAGTGACTCTGCATGTACTGTTCTAATTAAACTGATGATTGCTACGATAGCAAGAAAAAAAGTGTTGGCTTGAAATATTCTAAGCATGATCTACGCAGTTCTCCAAAAGTGATTTTGAGCCAGGGTTATTTCAATACGGTTCGGATAAGATCCCCCCGTTGAGCGGACTGGCGTGGGTTGGGGGGGGATCTCTCTTGAGATAACCTCCTTAACCGAACCGTATTGAGGGTTATTTCATTCTTCCTCAATCAGCCAGGAACTCAAGTTCCTGGCTGATTGCCTTTCAATTTATTGCAGGGTGGTCGTGCATAGAATAAAATAGGCCTAGATTTTTACCTTGGTCTTGAAATTTAGAAAAAGCTAAAAAAAGAAAGCTTTTGCTAGTTGAAATAATAAATCTATAGAA
>JAAUSC010000045.1 GCA_012031965.1 Scytonema sp. RU_4_4 | reverse complement strand
TAGATAGAGCGAGCATTTGAGCGTTTATTTTCGTTCCAGAATGGCTGAAATCAAGATTTTTGGTAAAAGTCTTATGCTGGAAGCATCCCAGATTATTCTCTTCCGAAAGTGATAAAAGAGGGTTAAGTTAGAATCCAAATTTGATCGAAAGTACACCTTACAAACTGACAATGCCGCGTTTGACGGCAACAATCACAGCTTGGGTACGATCGCTCACATCTAATTTATTCAAAATTCGATTGACATGGGATTTAACCGTGCCTTCACCAATACTCAAAGCATCAGCAATCTCGGCATTGCTCATCCCCTGTGCCAGTGAGCGGAGTACTTCTAATTCTCTTTCACTCAGTTCTGGATTGCTGAGGCGCTGTACCAACTTTGCTCCCACATCGGGCGGAATATACTTCTGACCCCGATGAACGGTGCGAATGGCATTTAGAAGCTCGTCTGGTTCAGTTTCTTTCAACAGGTATCCTTTGGCTCCTGCCTGCAATCCCCGATAAATATCTTCGTCACTATCATACGTGGTCAGTACAATAATCCGAGCAGATTTAGCGATCGCACAAATTGCACCAATGGCGGCAACTCCCTCCACTTCAGGCATTCGCAGATCCATGAGCGTGACATCCGGTTGGTGTTTCCCAAATAGCGCGATCGCTTGTTTCCCATTTTCGGCTTGGGCAATCACCTGCATCTCTGGATCACGGTTAATAATCGTGGCTAATCCTTGCCGAAAAATGGCATGGTCGTCTGCAATCAGAACCCGAATTGTTGCGGCTTGGCTCATCGTGATGCTACTCCCGATTGACGGTGACAATAATCTCTGTTCCTTGTCCAGGTTGACTCCTAATCGTGAGTTGTGCGCCGATGCGCTCTGCCCGTTCGCTCATGCCTAATAAACCAAACCCCTCAGAGGATGGAATACTCCCAACTCCAAAGCCCTGTCCATTGTCTTGCACGCGCAAGCAAACCTGATTGAGATCGTAGACTAGCTCCACTCGGATTTCGTCAGCATTGGCATGTCTAATCGCATTCGTTAATGCTTCCTGCCCCATCCGCAGTAGGTTGCTCTCGACTTCAGTGGGTAGAGAATACACTGCACCCTCGATCTCATAATATAAAGTGGTATCCATTGCGGCAGTTCTGATTTGAGCGACGAGACGATGAAGAGCGCCCTGTAAACTGCCCTCCTCCAAAAGCTGAGGACGGAGCGCTACGACCGATCGCCGCGCTTCAACCAGTCCAGTTCGTGCCAATTCTTTGATCAGGTCTAAGTGTGCCTGAGTTGCTTCTAAATCATCCGTTAGCACCTGTTTTGCCGCTCCTACCTGAGCCAGAATGCCTGTAAACGCCTGAGCGAGTGTATCGTGAATTTCGCGTGCCATGCGGTTGCGCTCTTCCAAAATTGAAGCGGCTTCTGCCTGTTTGCGATCGTCGATATCCGTAACAACTCCCAACGCTCGGATGGGTTCACCGAATTCATTCCAGGTAACAATTTTGCCGACAGCAAGAATCCATTTCCACTGACCATCCTGGGTACGATGGCGATACTCTGCTTGATAGCTGGGGACTTCTCCAGTAATACAAGCATGGTAAGCTGCAAGCACTGATTCTCTATCGTCAGGATGCAAACTCTCAATCCACCTAGATTTGGTCACATGAAATGTTGCTGGATCGTAGCCCAGCATTAAAGCGTATTCTGGGTTAATCACGACTTCTTCAGTTTTGATATTGAGATCGTAGAGTCCCTGATTTGAAGCGGTTAATGCCAAGCGTAGTCGTTCTTCACTTATTTGTAGAGCGGCTTCTGCTCGTTTGCGATCGCTAATATCGGCAATCACCCCTTCGATGTAGTCATCGCCTGCATTCATATAAGAAGAGAAAAGACCCCAAAACAATGTCCCATCTCGTTTTCGCATCTGTGCTTCATAGCTTCGCACTTCCCTATCACGCTTCAGCAACTCAAGGAATTGTTGGCGATCGCTGGGATTTACATAGTAGTCTGTAGCGTGTTCAAGCCCAATGCTCTCCTCTGGTGAATCAAAGCCAAACAGATTGGCATGGCGTTGATTGGCATCGAGAAGTAATCCATCCGAGAGGCGGGTTCGGAAGATGCCGACCTGCGAGTTTTCAAAGATAGTTCGGAACTTGGCTTCACTGCGTTGTAATGCCTCTTCTGCTTGCCTACGCTGGGTGGTGTCGTTGCCCACCGATAAGATTTCAACGACCTCTCCCTGGTCATTGAAGATGGCTTGATTCGACCAGGCCATCCAAACTCGCCGACCATCTCGACACAAGTTTTCACCCTCGCCTTTCGGGTACAATTGAGGATTGCGAAGTAAATCATGGACAAAGGGTCGCATGTCGCGTCCAGAGAGTTCGGCTTCTGGAATGATGGTTTCAAATACGGTTCGCCCTAAAATCTCATGCTCTTCATAGCCCAGGAGTTTTACCCCATAATCGTTAATGTAGTGAATCCGTCCTTGCGAATCATAGCGAATGATAACGGAATTCGCGGTTTGTAGCAGGTTGCGATAATTTGCTTCACTTTGTCTCAATGCGGCTTCAGTTTGTTGACGTTCCGCAATCTCCTGCTGTAGGGATTGAGTTCGCTCTTCTACTTTTCGTTCCAGTGTTTCAGCATAATCTGCTAACCGTTCATACAACCGAGCATTCTCCAGTGAAATTGCTGCCTGAGCCATCAACAGTTTCAGGACTTGTAAGCGATCACTGGTAAACACTCCGGTACTGAGATTGTTCTCCAAATAAAGGATGCCGATTAGCTGACCTTGCTTGAGAATTGGCATAGAGAGGAGCGATCTCGTCTGTTGGTGTTGAATATAAGGATCAGTCAAAAAAGACGGTTCGCTGGCTGCATCATCAAACACCAGAGTTTCTTGAGTGCGTTCTGCTGAGTGAATCACGGAGACAGGGATCGTTGCACAGTCAGCAACAGCGATCTTTTCCAGGTCGCACTGTCTACTCCCACTGCATTGAGCCACCACAGTGAGCTGATCGTCTTCCAGGAGAATCAGAGCACCTGTTTCGGCTCCTGCATTTTCTATCACCACCTGCATCAACGTGGCAATTAATTGATCGAGATGGATCATTTCTGAGAGGGCTTGAGCTGCTTTCATCACCGCAGCCAGATCGATCGCCGCAGTTGGATGACGGATCGTTTCATCGGTCAAGATTGAATTCGATTGCCGAATCAAGTTGGAATTGAGTAGTTGTGGATAGCGTTTTTCTAAGTCTTTAACTTTAGCTATTGCGCCCCAGCGATCGTAGCAATAGTGCGCCTCTTTCATGTAGGTTTGGGCAATCTTTGACCGACCTCGCGCTAGATAATGTTTAGCCGCTAATTCATACGCTAATGCTTCTTCCTGGATAAACTCATGTTCAGAAGCACCTGCGATCGCTTGTTCATACAACTCTTCAGCCTCAAGAAATTGCCCTAAAACTCGCGCTTTCTCTGCCTCAACTAGATGATATTTATGAAGGTAATTCATTGGGGCATGTTCTGCCCATTTCTGCATCTTTTCCTGGTTGGTATTAACACAACTTAGCCAATCTGCTTTTTCAGAGTTTGAAGCATCAAGCAATATGCTCAAAAGTGTCAGAGAATGGTACAAACAGAATAAAGGCAAAACCGTTATTGCTGTCACCTCTTCAAAATGTTGCCTTGCCAAAACAGCAATTTGTACAGCTTGATGATGTTTTCCAAATAGATAGCATAATATAACTTTGTGTAAATAGAGCATTTGAATTGCAATTCCATCTTTAACTGCAATAGCGTGTGGTAACGCCTGCTCTTCATTACATAGCCTACCAATTAAGTGGCTGGGATTTTCAGACCTATTTAACAAATTAAGAATTGTCTGCCACAATATTGCAATCCAATTCGAGGGGCTTTCCCGTCTGATTTGGTCGATCGCTTTGCTGTAAGTTGCTGTTTTTTGTTCCAGTTGGGTAAGTTCCTCTCCAGCAAAAAACGAGTTATAGCACACGTAATATGCAGCATAACCAGCAGATTCAAAGTCTCCAGTTTCCACTCCATTTTGATAGGCATCAGCCAGCATTGGTATTATGTTCCTAAGATGCACCTTCCAGTGCATGATATGGACACTCGAAAACATTAATGTTTTAGCATTTCCTTTCTGGGTATTCAATCGTTTCGCCAAACTGAGAGCCAATTTGCCGAACTCATAACCGAGTTCAATGTCTTGAACAACTCCACATAGAACAAACCCATAGCAAGCATAATACAGTGATGACCAGATAGCATTACCGCAGTTGATTGATAAATTTACCGTTTTGAAAGTAATCAGTACCCACAGTGCTGGCAACATTATAAATGCAGCAGACCCCATATTCGCTAGGATTGACATAGCTGAGCGCGGTTCTGGTGCAGTCATCTCTGGTAAATTAATCAAGTCTTCGATTTCTCGTTCAGCAAGTAGTGCAGCAGTTGACTCCAATTCCCTTTGAATATCTGCCTGACTTGGATTTTCTATTAAATCTATTCCCAAGAGCTTTAACGCTTCCAATCCAGTTTTTAGTGCTTCTTTCAGGTTGCCCTGTGACAAATATCCTTGAATTCTGCTATCGTAAGCCTGCACTTTGTCAACCACTGTTTTGGCGCAATCAAGTACCGCTTCTACCAATTGTTCCATCTCATCAAAGCGACCGTGAAGATATGCCGCTCCTGCTGCTTCTGAATACAGCGCTAAGGTCAGGTCATACTCGCTCTGCCAACTCTCTGAATTGAGGAGTTTAAGCCCTGTATTGAAATACTGAAGCGCTGCTTCATAAGCCGTTGCTGCCTTTGCTTTCTGACCTGCCATTAAATTCAGTCTGACGATTTCAGTTCGTTCTGGTTGAGTAGTGACCAGTTCAACTCCATGATTAAGATGATCCACAATGGCAAACAGCCGATCGGCTCGTTGCTCTGGTGAAGTTTTTTCGAGTAAATTGCAACCGATTTGGAGATGAACAACTTGTTTGTGCGACTCATCAATCAAAGCATAAGCCGCTTGCTGGACGCGATCGTGCGAAAACTTATACTCCTGCACCAACAAGTCTTCGTCCAAGCCAGAAATGGGTTGAATTAATCCAGCTTGTATTGCTGCTAGTAAATCCTGAAAAATTGCTTTACGTGATTTTTCCAAAACGATCGCCAATGTCTCTAAATCAAACTCAGCCCCAGTACAAGCAGCGATGGAGAGAATTTGCTGTGTTGCTTCCGGCAATTTCTGCAACTGACGCAACAGCAACTCCACCACATTATCCGTGATATCTTGAGCTTCAATCTCAGCCAGGTTCCACTGCCAGCTCAACTGTTGTGCATCGAAAGTCAACAGATTTTCGCCATACAGCATTCGCAGAAATTCACCGACAAAGAACGGGTTGCCCTCGGTTTTACGTGACACAGCCTGAGCTAGGGTATGAACGGTATCAGGATGGTGATGTAATGTCTCAGCTATTAGCTGGCTTAACGGTTCCAGCGTTAAGGGATCCAGGATGATTTCCTGAAGTATGGCTCCCTGGTTTCGCAGGTTCTCTAGCGTTAAGACCAATGGATGCGTTGGAGACACTTCATTATCTCGGTAGGCTCCGATCAAAAACAGATGTTGGGTTTGCTCGTCGAGTAAGATGAGTTCGATTAACTTCAGCGTCGCAGAATCAATCCACTGTAGATCGTCTAAGAAGATAACCAGGGGATGCTCTTTTGCACAAAACACCCGCACGAATTTTTGAAACGTTAGGTTGAAGCGATTCTGTGCCTCAGTTGCTCCAACTTCTGGTACGGGCAACTGCTTGCCAATGATTAACTCGACTTCGGGGATGACATCAATGATGATTTGTCCGTTGTTTCCTAAAGCACTGAGTAAACGCGATCGCCACAATTCCACCTGCTCATCCGGTTCTCCCAAGAGTTGCTGCACCAACTTTTGCAGAGCAGCCACAATAGCGCTGTAGGGAACATTGCGCCTGAATTGGTCAAATTTCCCCGATATGAAATAGCCGTGGTTTGCTGTGATGGGTTCATAGAGTTCCTGCACCAATGCCGTTTTGCCAACGCCAGCGTAACCAGAAACGAGCATGAGTTCGACATTGAATTGAACACTTTCTATGCCTGACTCTAGTTGACAAATTTCGCGAAACGTCTCTTTTCTAGCTACTCCGTCGAACGCTGCCAATAATGCTTCAATCTCCGCTTCTCGTCCATACAGTTTTTGAGGAGTGCAAAACTGTTCAGAAACATCTTGCAGACCCAATGGTACAGGTTCAATTAGACCCACTTCTACCAGTTGCTGGGCACAGCGTTCTAAATCTGCTTTGATGCCCCAAGCACTTTGATAGCGATCCTCCGCATTCTTCGCCATCAGTTTCAAAATAAGATCTGAGACAGGTTGGGGAATCGTCGCGTTCAATTCGTGCGGAGGAGTCGGCGGTCTGGCAATGTGGCAGTGGACTAGCTCTAGGAGATCTTTGGTGGGAAACGGTAATTGTCCCGTCAACAGTTCGTAGAAGGTTACGCCCAGCGAGTAGAAATCGGTGCGATAGTCGAGCATCCGGTTCATCCGCCCGGTTTGCTCTGGCGACAAATAGGCGGGGGTTCCTTCTAGAAGATGGAGACTTTTGAATGTGGGATTGGTGCGACTGAAGCGAGTCGCAATGCCAAAATCAATAATCTTGACAACGCCAGTGTTCGGATTAAAGACAATGTTGCCGGAATTGATGTCTTTATGAATGACATGAGCCGCATGGATTCTGTCCAGAGTATGGGTAAGGGCGATCGCCACATCCAAAAAAATCGACAAGGGCATGGGACAGAAGTCTGATTGCTGCCGCATCCAGTATTCTAAAGACTCTCCACCAAAATCTTCCAGGAGAATAACCAGCGTGCGCTGGTAGTCTTGCTGGCTGTATGCCTTAACTACGCCTTCGATGTTGAGGGAGCGAGTCATTGCATATTCCTGCCGATAGCGAGTTAATTCCTGAGAAGAAGGATAATCCTGCTTCAGAACTTTGGCGATGACTGCACAATTCTCCCGCTCTCGTATGCCTCGATACACAAGAGTTGCCAAGCTCTCATAGATTTTTCTGTGGATGGTAACTCCAGGTAAGGCAATCATTGAACTCTCTTGGGATGAGTGTCATCAGCCATATCACAAAGTATATCATTTGCCAAACTCCAACAAACAGCAAGGAGAGAGCAAGCTTCACAATAGTCTCCTAAAAATACCTATCAACGCGAACTGAGAAAATTCCCTACATTTTTGTATATATTTTTATATTTCATGATATTTAGGCAAACTAAATGAAATTTATTGCTAATTTATATATCAACAAATGTTGGTTCAATACTGAAGTTTTGTTGATTGGCTTTTTGAGGTTAAGGTTACATACTAAAACCAATCTATGTAAAACAGAGTAGTTAGGTTTAATTGAATAATGAGTCTTTATTGGCTCCATCACATAGCTAATTTTTAGGGCAAACATATGAGTATTTTAGAATTGATGCAGGCATTGACGTTTTTGCATAAGTATACTTTTATTTATTGTGGAAGTATTCATAGAAGGATATAGCCATTTTATGTTGTTTGCTGATAACCTGTATAATCAACTAGTTTTATCGTAAAAGGTTGCTTGCACTAAATGTTTTTTAACTATTAAAAATGAATTGTTTTCTTCAAAACAAGGTTTAAAAATTTTGATTTACATTAACAAGGTGTATTTGCTTTTTAGAGAAATGTTATGTCTACAAATAGAAACAATAAGGGTAAAAAAGTCATGTCTGATGATAATACAACCAATATTAATAATAGTAAACCTCAAAAGCGACTGGTAATTATTACAGGTGATAAAGGTGGTGTGGGGAAAAGCACCTTTGCACGAGCGCTATTTCAACTTTATAGCGTTTTTCAACTCAGTGGAATACAGTAGCAGCAGTGGGTAAAGTAATTCCGAATATCATTTGATACAACCATATCTAGTGCTTCGGTGATAGCTTGTTCTAAAATTTCTCGCGAACGCGCAGCAACAGAACGGAGGTGTTCCTTAATTTTTGACCAACAGTTCTCAATAGGGTTGAAATCGGGGGAGTAAGGGGATAAATAAACCAGCCTTGCACCTTTTTGTTCAATCAATTCGCGGATTCCTGCCACTTTGTGTGCAGGCAAACAACCACAACACATGCTCCTTCCCATAAATTTGGAAGCAAAATATTCTCTATGAAAAATCGAAAAATATCTCCATTTGTACCACCATTCAGAGTCATTGCACCGATCCAACCTGAAAGTCCAATTGCTCCAATCAAATTAAGAAGGCAGAAGTACGTAAGCGCAGAGCGCACACTACGTGAACGGCTTCAAGCCGTGCCGCAGGCGACTGCTGAGGGCACAAGGGAATCCCCACGCTTAAAAGCGGGGATTTAATAAAGTTGCTATGGCTGACGCCACGCTGCGCGAACGCGTTTATTTTTCTCCATAAATGAATTCAGGAGCCAGTGCCGTGGGCGGGTCTGCCGACTTGAAGCATCTGGCGTGGGCTTTAAACCGTTTGGCAGAGCACAGAGGACTATAATTTGTCTAAAAGCTGACAATATGAACCTTCAGCATAGCTGCCCTCTGCCTTTCTTCCGGTAATATTATCTCGATGATGATAAGGACGCTCCCCATATGCACCCTGCCCTTCAATCGCTCGTGCATATGAAACTAAGGCTGACTTTAAACCGAGAAGCTAGTTGACGTTGAGAGCCTTCATGATTGTCATACGCTTGAACTATTTTTTCTCTAAGCTCAAGAGAATACGCCTTCATTTTTATACATCCTGTACTTCCTTACTGTATTCTACCCGGTTGCAATCCGCTATATCTTTTCTCATCCGCCAAATGACCCAACCTTAATCAACCTTACAGACTATGCAAAAGCCAATTCCCAGCACAGTTGATCCCGCCTATGATATTTTACGCTCTGAGTATCGCCCTCTTGATGCCATCTTTGCACCGCAGACTGTCGCTGTTATTGGGGCGACGGAAAAACCAGTATGCTTGATGTGGATTGGGGCGACCTGATTTCTTGTCTCAGTAATGATCTTAACTTGAGAACATAGTCCGAGGGGAGTCTTTAGATAAAGCCTTTGGTTCGACAGAGAAGGGAGTGTCTATTTCGAGGCGCATCTTTCTTGCAAAATACCTTTGCCGCAAGTTTTACCACAAATTTGACAAACGCTAAATCTTTCAATAACTTGCCAGCTTTGGTTTTATTTCCTCACAAGTTCCTCAACATCTTTTTCTAAATTAAGTAGGTAAGTAAAGTCACTTACCATCCTGCACTACCGCAAGAAAGCAGGTTTCTTGCGAATAGGTAAAACTAAAATCCTTGATTTTTCGTTCAGAAACCCGGTTACTCTCACCTTGTTGAAAATGGTGCAAGGTCAGTGACTTCCTCACGAAAGCGGCTGCTCTCGATAACCTTGCTTGATACTTTAGCATCACACATATTGTATTGAACAAAATACCTAAGCTTATGCAAGGAAGTAACACCCTAAAACCTATCATAACACCTACCCCAAGCAATTGGGACAGAAGCATTACGGCGGTTAAAAAGCTGGGGAATGATGTTGAGACTTTTAGCAAGGCTGGAAGCACAATCATTTTGACCCCATTAGCATGGCTCATAGTATTCCTACTGTGTTTTGTTGTTATTCGACGGCTTCGCTCACTAGTATCTAGACGTTCATCAGAGTTAATTGTTGAAAACTTTATTAATGCTATTTTTAGTAACGCTGATGTGGTCTCAACCATCTAAACCATTAGGAGCATTGCCAGATGACCAACTATTTTTGCAAATTCCCTCAATAATATTGCAGACAATATCGTTTTGTCTATTCCTCTTATCATTCGTACCAGCAATATCTCCGTGGTCGACTTCTAATCCCTTTCAAAGGTTTTTCAATAACTCTAAAGAAAGTTCAAGCAAAAAAGATTGAACTTCAAAGATTGAAAAAAGACTTCTCTGCAGCTGATATTCCTGGATGCAATCAATATGCCCGTCGATATGAGCGATAGCAATCCTAAATTATTTGTGAGTGAAAAAATCTAAAATATCTATAATATAGATACTTTTCATCTCCGCATTTTCTCACGATGTCATTCGGATTGCTATTGCACAATTGATGATTTGAAGAATTATTCCTCCTGGATGCTCTCAACTTTGCTAATTGCTAGGACAGGTGCGATATTTGATGTGATAAACCAAACCTCGATGTGCAAGATCGAAAGAGTCAACAGTAGCCATTCCTTGACCACTAGCGGACATCCCAGCATTCACCCGCATGTTCAAACTGTCGCCACAACGCGACCAGACATCAGCTACAGTCTCTAAACTATCTCGAACGTTATAGTTAGTTTCGCCACTAAATTGTCGAGAAAAAACAGGTCCGCGCTGACCGGCAAAAAAGTACTCTGATCTTAATTGTCCAGTGGTAAAAGGAGCAACATAGCCTCGATAATCAGCATCGTAAAGGGAAATTTGAAAGCCTTGGGGTACTTTGATCGGAATTGTCAAATTACAGCTTTTGCGGCTTTCTCTGGAGTTATTTCCAAGAGCTATAAACTTATCAAATAGAATAGTTAGCTCTTGACCATCAGGGCTAACGGTCACATTCGCAGAGCCTCCGGGGCAACCACTACCACCGTAACCTGCGCCGACAATTTCAACTTTTGGTGCAGCAAAGGCGGGGCTAACAAAGGCTGTCATTAGTGTCGCCGTGGCAAGAAAAGCTGGTACAAGCGCGATTGGTGTTTTCCGGAAATTTTTATGATTCATACTCACCTTCTTTCCTCAGAAGGTAGTGTTAAACTTCTGAGAAAAACATTTGAAAATTTTCTAGATTCAAAAATGTAAATATGTGGCTAGCCAAATAAACTCTTAGAGTTACTTCGATTAACAAGGTACCTCTTCAGGTATATCGTCAGTCATTTTGTGCCAGGTTTTCGGACCGAGTATACCATCTACAACAAAATCACGGTTGAGTTGATAAGATTTCACAGTCTTTTCTGTTTTGAGACCGATGTTTTTCTATCTACTCCTGAGAGATTATCTTGAATATCTCTATTTTTAGAATAAGAAAAAGTTGTGAGAATGTTGTGAGGAAATACCCTTCATACAAGATTTAATATTTTAAAAATCATTTTGTTTAGCAGATGTTTAATATGACTGTTCTATAACTAGAAAGGCGCAAATAAACAGAAGTATGTAACGAAAAGTAAAGTTAGCTAAAACCTTCTTCCGCTTCATTAATTCTCTCCAAAACAGGACTTCTTTTCTAGGCTGATCCTACCAGTGTACTGTTATTAAATCTTGACACAGACCTCACAAGTTCCTCAAATTATTCATCTATAACTATGTATGTAGAACTGTATGTGTAGAATTCAGGAGTTACAAGCACTGCAACCAAACAGTCTCATATTCTCTAATCTGTAACATGACTGACACTTAGTCAGCAAAGCACTGCAAATCAACGAAAAATTACTACAACAAGCATTTTGTACTTACATATATATCAAGACAAGTTTGAAACCAAAACAACCCACTGTATAAAAACAAAGACATGAATCCTGTGACAGCTGATAACAAAAATCAGTATGCAAAAAGTCCTTCAAAAGAGCATCTCAGCGGTGACAAACGCTTCAAGATACTGGATGCAACCATGAAGCGCCATCAATATCAGCAGGATGCACTGATAGAAGTTTTGCATAAGGCACAAGAACTCTTTGGCTACCTAGAAAATGACTTATTACTCTACATTGCCCACAGCCTGAAACTGCCACCCAGTCGTGTTTATGGTGTGGCAACTTTTTATCACTTGTTCTCCTTAGCACCGAAGGGTGTACATAGCTGTGTTGTGTGTACGGGTACCGCTTGTTACGTCAAAGGTGCAGCAAATTTACTAGCAACTGTAGAAAAGTGCGCCAAAATTCATGCAGGTGAAACAACGCTAGATAGGCAACTTTCGTTGTTAACAGCAAGATGTCTGGGTGCTTGTGGAATTGCGCCAGCAGTAGTGTTTGATGGTACAGTGTGCGGACACCAAACACCAGAGTCAGTGACCGAACAAATAAAAGGATGGCTCAAACATGGATCTGACGGAACTACTGGAAATAGCTGAGAAAGAGCGTGCTGAATCCAAACCTGTTCGCATCCGTTGCTGTATGGCAGCAGGTTGTTTATCATCTGGTTCCATCAGCGTCAAAGAAAGTTTGGAGAAGGTAACCAAAGAAGCAGGACTGGCAGATAAAGTAGAAGTCTGCGGTGTGGGTTGTATGGGTTTGTGTTGCCAAGGTCCTTTGGTACAAGTTGACAATCTGGTAGAGAACAATAGCAGTACCTTACTCTATGAGAAAATAACTCCTGAAAATTCTGCCTCAATTGTGGCGTCATTAAATGGTGGTGAAGTCAAAGTACAAGCAGGTGATATTACCGAATCATTTTTTACCAAGCAACTACCCATTGTCTTAGAAAACAGCGGCAAAGTTGACCCGGAACGCATTGAATCTTACATTGCTGCTGAAGGCTATCAAGCGCTTTACCATGTGCTGCGAGAGATGACACCGAGTGAAGTCACAGAAGCTATCACCCGCAGTGGGTTGCGAGGACGAGGTGGTGCAGGATACCCCACGGGTATAAAATGGGCAACTGTTGCCAAGGCAAAGGGAGAACGCAAATATGTGATCTGTAACGCTGATGAGGGCGATCCAGGCGCGTTTATGGATCGGAGTGTTTTGGAAAGTGACCCTCATCGTGTTTTGGAAGGGATGGCGATCGCCGCCTATGCTGTCGGTGCAACTCAAGGTTACATTTATATTCGTGCTGAATATCCCATCGCTATCAACCGTCTACAAATTGCCATTCGCCAAGCACAACGCCTTGGTTTGTTAGGAAGTCATATTTTTGACTCACCCTTTGATTTCAAGATTGATATTCGCATTGGTGCGGGGGCTTATGTTTGTGGTGAAGAAACCGCGTTAATGGCTTCAATTGAGGGCAAACGCGGTACACCTCGTCCCCGACCGCCTTATCCAGCCCAGAGTGGTTTGTGGGGATTTCCGACTTTAATTAACAACGTCGAAACCTTTGCCAATGTCCCTTGGATTATTCGCAAAGGTGCAGACATGTTTGCCAGCATCGGTACAGAAAAAAGCAAAGGTACAAAAGTTTTCGCACTAGCTGGTAAAATCCGCAATACTGGTTTAATCGAAGTGCCGATGGGAACCACCCTGCGGCAAATTGTGGAAGAAATGGGCGGAGGTGTGCCAGATGGTGGTACAGCCAAAGCAGTGCAAACAGGTGGTCCTTCAGGTGGGTGTATTCCCGCTTTCGCTTTTGATACTCCCGTAGATTACGAATCTCTTGCTCAACTTGGTTCCATCATGGGTTCTGGTGGAATGATTGTTATGGATGAAACCACCAACATGGTGGATGTCGCCCGCTTCTTCATGGAATTTTGCATGGATGAGTCCTGTGGTAAGTGTATTCCCTGTCGTGTGGGGACAGTGCAGTTGTATCAATTGTTGAGCAAGATTCGGGAAGGCAAAGCATCACTTGTTGACTTAGAACTGCTGGAAGAACTGTGCGATATGGTGAAGCATACCAGTTTGTGTGGTTTGGGTCAGTCTGCACCGAATCCGGTATTTAGTACATTGCAGTATTTCCGGGATGAGTATTTGGCGTTGATTCATGAAACCACAGATAATGCTGGCTTCTGAATACGAATACACCCATAAAACACTTACTAGGGAGGCAAAAAAGTGAGTAAGATTTGGCGAACACTCAAAGGAGTAACAACAGTTTTCTAACTAATAAGAGGCAATTAATATGGCAAATCAGGAACATCTTGACCTCCTAAGAAAAGGTGTGGATAGTTGGAATTCGTGGAGACAGAGAAATCCAAATCTCAAACCAGATCTCTCTAAAGCTAACCTTAATAGGACTAACTTAGCCAATGCCAATTTGGTCAACGCTGACTTTGATGGAGCAAATCTGACATATGCGAACCTCTTTAATGCTCGTTTAATAAGAGCTAATTTTAGCGGAGCGGACTTGAGCGCAGCTAACTTGCTCAATGCCGATTTACTTGAAGCTAACTTAAGTGGAGCTAATTTGATTGGTGCAAACCTCAAGGGAGTTAACCTAAGTGCAGCTAGTTTAATAGGGGCTATGTGTTTTGAGGCTAATTTCAGTCAGGCTAACTTTGAAGGAGCTAATTTCAATAGCGCCCGCCTGAATAGAGTTAACTTTAGTCAGGCTAACCTCGATCAAACTGATTTTAGTGAGGCGGATTTGAAAGAAGCTGACTTTTCTGAAGCTAACTTAACGGGAACTGAATTTAGACAAGCTGTCTTGACTGAAGCAGATTTAGCTAAGGCTAATCTGAAAGGAGCCAATCTCCCCGAGGCTAACCTCAGTGGATCTGACCTCATTAATACTGACTTGAGTGGAGCAAATCTGAGTAAGGCTAATTTAAGCAATGCTAATTTGAGTGAGGCTAACCTTAGCGGGGCTAACTTGAGTGAGGCTAACCTTAAGGGAGCCAATTTAAGACTGACTATCCTGAGTGGTACTAACTTTAGTTATGCCGATCTAACAGAGACTGATCAAACAGAAGCTGACTTGAGTCAAGCTAACCTTCATCAAGCTAAGCTCTCGAATGTTGACACTCTTCGCCAAGGAAAGGGTCTTTGAAGCTGTCAACATAACAAAACCTAACAACTACAGTCAAAAGACTAGGTGATGCTAATGTTTGCCAAAATTTTCTTTAGCATTGGTGTATTACTGGCGATCGCCTTACTCGTTCTGCTCATCATGCAGATAAAGAACGATAAAGAAGTTAGTAGAATTTGGCGAGAACTCGAAGAAGTACCGACAGAAAATAGTTTCACTGAAGACATGGTTGCAGAATTACCTGCTCCCGTACAGCGCTACTTTTTGCATAGCATTGCTCCGGGAACTCCTCTTGCGTCCTCTGTCAGTCTGGAAATGAGTGGAAGTTTTCGGACTGCACAGGATAAACCGTGGGTACCGATGCGAGCCAAAGAGATTATTTCGGCATCTCAAGGATTTGTTTGGAAAGCAACAATCGGTCGTGGTTTGTTCCAAATGCGAGGAGCTGATTACTACATTAAAGGGTCTGGTCGAATGCGGTTCTCTCTTTGGGGACTCCTTCCGCTCGTAAATGCTCACAGTCCTGATATTGTCCGCTCCAGTATTGGACGACTAGCGGGAGAATTGATTTGGTTACCTTCTGCTTTGCTACCTCAACGCGGCGTAAGTTGGAAGGCAATTGATGAGAACACTATTCAAGCTAGTCTGAAGATTAACGATGAACCTGTAACGCTGACATTAACTATAGATCCTGCTAATGGCAAGTTGCTGAAGCTTTCTCTACCACGTTGGGGAGACCACACAGAAGATGGTAGTTACACTTACATTCCCTTTGGAGGAGAATACCAGGAAGAACATACATTTGGAGGATTTACAATTCCCTCACTCATGGGTGCAGGTTGGTGGTTTGGGACAGATCGTTACTCAGAGTTTTTCTGTGCCACGATTGAGCAGGCTGAGTTCCGTGAAATCTGACCTCAACTCTCCACTTTCTCACAAGTTCCTCATTCTTTTTTCGTAGCTTGGAAATAAACTCAACTCAGCTTAAGTGGAGCCAGGGTGCTCCTTTCGCAGCAGACGATGAACATTGCCCCCCAATTAGCCAACCAATACCCAATTTTGTAGGAGAGTTGATGGCAATGAAGACAACACAGAAAATATCTGATTCCAATCAATTCGACGTGATTGTCATCGGCTCTGGCATTGGCGGACTAACTGTTGCTGCCATCCTTTCAAAATTAAACCACAAAAAAGTGCTGATTCTGGAACAGCATTTCATTGTCGGTGGCTTTACCCAAGAATTTAAACGCAAAGGCTTTCGATGGGATATCGGTGTCCAAGCAGTGACAGAAATGGCAAAAGGTGACATCGGACGAGTTGTGTTTGACTACATCACTGAGGGCAAGCTGCAATGGGAAAAGTTGCCTAATCTATCTGATAAACTTGTCTACCCAGACTTCACCTTCGAGATATATTCCAACCCGCAAAGAAACATATCTGACCTAATTAGGATGTTCCCAGAGGAAAAGGCAAGCATCAAGCGATACTTTTCCGACTTACAAAAAGTCACTATTTGGTACAAGATACATTTGATTGCGGATTTTTTGCCCAAATGGCTCCAGCGACTCATTAAGCTTTGTGTTGGCAGACTAGGAAAACTTGCCCGTCTAACAACCAAGGAATATGTGGAGCGGAATTTCCGAAACCCCTATTTGAAAGCTTTGCTAACTTCTCAATGGGGTGCCTATGGCTTACCACCCTCGCAAATCTCCTTTGGGATTCATGCTGTAGCTATGACCAGTTATGGCAAGGGCAGTTGGTATCCTGTGGGCGGGTCACAAGCAATTGTTGATTGCATTCTACCAACTATTAAAAAAGCTGGAGGAATGGTGCTTACCCAACGCCATGTTACAGAGATTATTGTGAAAAACGGCGTGGCGAAGGGGGTAAAAGCTAAGAAGACCCACAATGCAAAGGCGGAAGTAGAAGCATATTATGCGTCTGTAGTTATTTCTGATGCTGGGGCATTCAAGACCTATACCGAACTGCTTCCTGAAGGTTATGCAACTGCGTACCGCAACCAAATCACAGCATTTCCCAAGGGTTACAGTATGTTGTTCCTGTTTTTGGGATTGAAAGAGTCTCCCGAAAAACTGGGCTTTGGGACACAAAATTATTGGATTTTTAATACTTACAACCACGACCAGGCACTTCAAGAACAACTGGCTGCACCGGATAAGATTATTAACAGTTGTATGCTTTCTTTTCCATCACTGAAAAACCACACAGTAGGTCGCTCCACCGCTGAAATCATTATTTATGCGGACTACAATTACTTTGCTAGATGGCAGGGTCAGCCCTGGAGAAAACGAGACCCAGATTATTATAAACTTAAGGAAAAACTCGCTCAAAAAATTATTAATTTTGTAGAAAATTACTATCCTGGTTTCAAAGACTTAATTGAATACTACGAACTAGCTACGCCTTTAACAGTAGAATACTTCGTCGCCAGTGATAAAGGCTCTACCTATGGGACTGCCTCAGTGCCAGAAAGATTTGACCAGAAATGGATTAACGCGAAAACTCCAATTAAAAACTTGTATCTCACCGGAACAGATGCCTTAGTTCATGGAATCGTGGGAGCAACAATCGGCGGTGTGATGACAGCAGGAATTATCAACGGATTGTTTGGCTTCTTCAAGGTCATGTTCGCCATCATTTTCCCAATTTCAAATTCAAAAAAAGAAATTTAAAATTCAAATTAAATTCAAAAATATAGAGGTAAAAATGTCAGTACAAACTTTAACAATAAATGAGCAATTGGTCAGCGCCCGCGAGGAGGAAAGCATTCTCCAAGCAGCCCAGGATGCTGGAATTCATATCCCGACTCTGTGTCATTTAGAGGGGCTTTCGGATGTAGGCGCTTGTCGTCTTTGCTTAGTAGAAATTGCTGGTAGTCAGAAACTCCAACCTGCTTGTGTGACGAAAGTTGCTGAAGGTATGGAAGTCCATACAAATAGCGATCGCCTGCAAAAATACCGTCGCACGATTGTAGAAATGCTATTTGCTGAAGGCAATCACATTTGTTCAGTCTGCGTAGCTAATGGTAACTGTGAATTACAAGACTTGGCAATTGAGATGGGTATGGATCATGTGCGGTTAGAATACCAATTTCCTAACCGCCAAGTTGATATTTCACATGATCGCTTTGGCATTGACCATAACCGTTGTGTTCTTTGTACTCGTTGTGTCCGTGTCTGCGATGAAATTGAAGGAGCACACACTTGGGATATGGCGGGTAGAGGGACAAACTCCCATGTGATTACTGACTTGAATCAACCTTGGGGAACTTCGCAAACTTGTACTTCCTGTGGGAAGTGCGTGAACGCTTGTCCAACAGGTGCGATTTTCTACCAGGGTTCAAGTGTCGGAGAAATGAAACGCTCGCGCTCCCAACTCGAATTCCTTGTTACAGCACGGGAGAAAAAGCAATGGCTGTTTTAAAACAGCCATGAAATATGAAGTGTATACTTTGGGGTGAATCTTATGGCTCGCCGTATCCTACAAATATTTTGGTGGCTCCTTTTGCTGGGGATACTGACAATATTTATATTCCTGGGTTTAGGAAGCTTCACATCCCAGCCAGTTCTCGCCGCTTTAAGTCACCAAGAAGAAGCACCAGGAGAAATACTTTATCGCTCACAGCAAAAATTAAATGATGCATCGGGAAAATCTTGGCAAGTCGTACTGTTTAAGCGAGTTTATCCCGGTCACGTTACTTCAGTCAATCTACGGCTCGTGGGATATCCTGGTTCTGCTGAATTGCTTCATCCACAACCGTTAAGGATTATGTCTACGACAGGTAAAGTCTGGAAAGCTACGGATATTTTCTTAGAGTCAGCACCAGCACCAACTATAGGTCAGTATAACTTCAAAGATATCCTACCAGAATTGCCAACAGATGATTTGCTGCTTTCCTTACCTCTGGGTAGAGAGCGCTTCGTTAATATTGTAGTCCCCCAATCTCTTGTGCAGGAATGGCAAGAACTACTTGATTAAGAGTATGACTTGCTTAAGTAGCTATAAACACTCAAGATAAATCAGAAAAAATGACTCGTTTAAAATTGGCAACGGTTTGGCTAGGAGGCTGTTCAGGCTGTCATATGTCCTTTCTCGACTTGGATGAATGGCTGTTTGATTTAGCACAACAGGTGGATTTGGTTTATAGTCCCTTCGCTGATGTCAAGGAATATCCAGAAGGTGTAGATGTGGTGTTGGTAGAAGGGGCGATCGCCAACTCTGACCACTTAGAATTGATTTATAAAGTCAGAGAACGCTCAAAAATCCTTGTCTCTTTTGGTGACTGCGCCGTCACTGGTAACGTCACAGCTTTACGCAACCCGTTAGGGAGTGCAGAACCTGTCTTGCAACGCTGCTACATTGAAGCTGCGGATATTCACGGACAAATTCCTCAAGAACCAGGTATTGTACCGCCCTTACTGGATAAAGTCACACCCGTACATAGCGTTGTTCCTGTAGATGTTTACTTACCGGGTTGTCCACCAGACGCAAACCGAATTCGCGCCGCACTGGAACCACTCTTGCGGGGGGAAAAACCACAACTCCAAGGACGCGACTTAATCAAATTCGGGTAAACATAATCTCTCGCGTCTGGTGCGTTCTGTGCGCTTTCGTATATACATCCCCAAACAGGCAGGTAACCGATGAATATAATCAAAGGATTACGACAATACAGCAAAAGAATTCTTGTATTAATCTTTATCTTAGTTTTAGCATCATTACTCTTGGGCTTCTCGCCAGCTTGGTCAAGCAATAGTATGGCTCAAAAACAAGTCACCATCAGCGCTAACCAAGTGATCGATGATGATTTGTACTTAGCTGGCGAAACATTAACCATTGATGGCACAGTCAAAGGCGATGCAGTTTTGGCTGGCAAGCAAATTACAATTAATGGTACTATCGATGGCGATTTAATCGCTGCTGGACAAACGGTAGTTATCAACGGCGCTGTCAACGATGATGTCCGTGTTGCTGGACAAGTCCTAACACTCGACAGCAAAGCCAAAGTCAAAGATGATCTAATTGCCGCTGGTGCCAGTTTAGAAAATAAAGCAGGTAGCAGTATCGGAGGCGATGTCAATTTCTTTGGCGCTCAAGCCTTGTTAGCAGGAACGGTGAGTCAAAATGTCCTGGGAGCAATGAATTCCCTAGAGTTACGTGGTTCTGTGGGTCGAAATATGCGAGTTGTGGCAGTTGGCGACCCAGACCCTTTACAAGCACCTTTTATACCAAAACCAGCAGTAGTTATTCCGCAAATTCCACAAGGTTTGACCCTTACCGATACCGCACAAATTGGTGGTAAACTAACCTACCAATCGACTCAGAACGCACAGATTAACCAGAAAGCACAGGTAGCAGGTGGTGTGGTGCGTGAAGAATTGTCCTATGAAGGACAGCCACACAGAACAGGTTGGAATAGGTTTGTACAGTCACAAAGTCCAGGTGAAATTTTACTTCAACATTTGCAACGATTTGGTGCATTGCTACTCATTGGTTGGTTGCTGCTGCGGTTTGTCCCCCTTTGGACACAAGGCTTAGCAGCGACAGTGCAAGCTCAACCGCTACCGAGTTTGGGATGGGGTGTTGTGACATTTATCGGAGTTTGGTTAGTAGTATGTGTTATTGGTATCATCACCTTATTGTTAACTGTGCCACTTGCTTTTACCCTACCCGATTTGATTCTTCCAATCATTGGTATTGGCACGCTGACTAATCTCTTTATTAGTGTTGGGTTTGCAATTTTCGCCAGTTTCGTACCGCCAATGGTCCTTAGTTTCCTGGGTGGGCGATGGTTAATGCATCAATTGCGACCAGACCGACCAACAGGACGCTTTATTTCCCTCCTAGTTGGCTTGGTAGTGTTTGTCATCCTGACCGCCATACCAGTGCTGGGTAGCATTCTCAGTTTGATTGTCATCTTGTTTGGTTTAGGTGCAGTCTGGCAGTGGGGACGAACAAGAATGAGTCGCACTCAAGATAGACAACTTACCCCAGTTTAGGAAATAACAAAGGAATTAAAACAGTGAACAGTGAATAACTGATAACTGTTCACTGATAACTGTTCACTGATAACTGGTAACTGAACAACTCAGAGAAAACATTTATGTCACAAAGAATAATCATCGATCCTGTTAGCCGCATTGAAGGACACGCCAAAATCACTATTTATTTAGATGATGCCGGACAAGTCAGCGATGCTCGCTTTCACGTCACAGAATTTCGCGGATTTGAAAAGTTTTGTGAAGGTCGTCCTCTGTGGGAAATGCCAGGAATTACAGCAAGAATTTGTGGCATTTGTCCGGTGAGTCACTTATTAGCTTCTGCCAAAGCAGGAGATGCCATTCTTGCCGTCACCATACCAATAGCAGCAGCAAAATTGCGTCGCTTGATGAACTTGGGGCAAATTATCCAATCCCATGCTTTGAGTTTCTTTCATCTGAGCGCCCCAGATTTATTATTAGGAATGGATAGCGACCCGCAAAAGCGCAATGTGTTTGGTTTAATTGCAGCTGAACCAGAACTTGCTCGTGGGGGAATTCGTTTACGTCAGTTTGGACAAGAAATTATTGAACAATTGGGAGGGCGCAAGATACATCCATCATGGGCGGTTCCGGGAGGCGTCAGAGAACCTTTATCTCAAGAAGGACGCACCCACATTACAAACCGCATTCCAGAAGCAAAAACCACGATTTTAGATGCGCTGGGGCGGTTTAAACGCTTGCTCAAAGACTATCAAGCAGAAGCGCAAACCTTTGGTAATTTTCCTAGTTTATTTATGGGATTAGTCACACCTGAAGGTTTGTGGGAAAATTACGATGGGTGCATTCGGTTTGTAGACAGCGCAGGTAATATTATTGCTGATCGCCTCGACCCTTCTCGCTATCAAGAATTTATTGGGGAAGCAGTTGAACCGTGGTCTTACCTGAAATTTCCCTACTATCGCTCTCTAGGATATCCCGACCAGCATGACCATTGTCGTTTGGATAGTGGCATTTATCGTGTTGGACCTTTAGCACGTCTCAATATTTGTACTTCCATTGGCACATCTTTAGCTGATACAGAATTAAGAGAGTTTAGAGATTACGGCAAAGGCACAGTCACGTCATCGTTTTTCTATCACTATGCTCGTTTAATTGAAATTTTGGCATGTATTGAACGCATAGAAATAATGATGGATGATCCAGATTTACTCTCTACTAAATTGCGTGCTGATGCAGGAATTAACCAATTAGAAGGAATTGGCTGTAGTGAAGCACCTCGTGGAACTTTGTTCCACCATTATAAAGTTGATGAAAATGGTTTAATTCAAAAGGTGAATTTAATCATTGCTACAGGTCAGAATAATTTGGCAATGAATCGCACTGTGGCACAAATTGCGCGGCATTTTATTCACAGTTCGGAAATTCCAGAAGGAATGTTAAATCGAGTGGAAGCGGGAATTCGAGCGTTTGACCCTTGTTTGAGTTGTTCAACGCATGCAGCGGGACAAATGCCATTGCATGTTCAGTTAGTTGGGGTGGATGGAAATGTAATTAATGAAGTTTGGAGGGATTAGTGGGACAGTGCTTTTTTAAAAGTAAAAAGTAAAAAGAGAATCTCCATAATTAAAATGAGGGGATTTGAAGCGGACGCCTTTTCAGTTTTGTAAGTCAGGCTATGCTGAGAAGCATTGAGATAAGCACAGCGTTGCGCCAAGACTTTTTATCTTATGTAACCCAAGTTGCTAGTTATAAAAAAGCGCCTCTTTTTAAGTAGAAAGTCTTAAATTTTGGTGCCTAGCAATACGCAAAAACGCTGATTTTGTATCCTAATGATACGATTCAGGGGCACTAACTAGCAACTTGCGTTATGTAGAAAAGATTTCTGGCTAAACCCGCCCCTACAATTATCATGGCTCTCCAGGCTTAATATTATTTCTAGAAAATTAATGCTTTACAGCATAAAATCCAAATGGTCTGCTATGCCACCAAGTATTTCCTGCAATGGCATCTTTTGTTTGGGTCATCAAATATCCTTCAAATTTCTGACCACCAGTTCCCTCTGCGTTTTCATCCCCGATTCCAATCACGTAGAAGGTGATTTTGTAACCTTGAATATTGCTCACCTTCACAAGATAATTACGACCACCACTGTCGGTATACATTCCGCACAGAGGATTACACCTAAACTCTGGGTCAGAGGAGTTAAACAGAGTTAAATTACCTTTCCATCCGTCATGACTCATAGAATAGTTTCCATGAAAGTCTCTGACATCAAGTGCCCAAGCTTTGAGAGCGAAAATTGAACTCATTAGAATGAGTGACGCGCCAAAAGCGTAAGCCAATTTTTTCACGCTCATAACTTACACCTCCCTGCTATTTCTAAACAGGCTTTGTTTATACTTAAACCTATTTTTATTCTGGCGTATTCTCACCAAAAAATCTAATATTGCAGCAATAATTTACAAAAATGGTATGATTAATAATCTTGAAAAAAAGTAAATTTATGGAAGCGATTGCTGTTCATAATTATCCTAATTTTCTCGGTTATTTTTGTTGGGTCATATTTCGTTTTATCCAACTCGCAGAAGATGCGTTCGCCATTGAGGGTTAAGCTCATCAATGCTAAGTCTTTGATTATTGCGCCGATTTAGTAAAATTCTTCATGCGTCGAGATTCGATATTTTATAAGTTATTTCAACAATCTCCCAGTTTGTTATTTGAGCTATTGACAAATCCCCCAGAAAATGCGGAGGAATACGGGAGCATCCCAATTTTGCAAAAATAAAAGAAGACCTATTATTCGCCAGCGCCATAATGGAATTACTCACGACAATAATTGTTTTAAGATAAGACAAATAACTTCAGAACGCTGCCATGACGACCCACCTACCCCGTCAGCCTCGCACTAAAGCCCAGGATTTACCGCCTTTGGAAAGTGGCGATCGCCTAACTCGTCCTGAATTTGAGCGACGCTATCTGGCTGCACCCCATATCAAAAAAGCGGAACTAATCGAAGGAATCGTTTACGTGGCATCTCCCTTACGTTTTCAACAACACGCAGAACCCCATAGCCGTTTACACGGATGGCTCTGGACGTATCAAATCTCCACACCAGAGCTACGTTTAGGTATTGAGCCAACGATTCGCCTCGATTTGGATAACGAACCCCAGCCAGATATTGTTTTGATTTTGGATGAAGCGGTGGGAGGGAAAGCTAAGTTAACGGATGATGGTTATTTGGAGGGAGTTCCGGAATTAGTGGTGGAAATTGCTGCCAGCAGCGCTGCAATTGATACAGGTAGCAAAAAGCAAGCTTATCGCCGTAATGGGGTATTGGAGTATATTGTTTGGCAATCCTTTGAGAATCAACTCGATTGGTTTAATTTGGTGGAAGGGGAGTATCGATCGCTCCCTGTCAATAAGGATGGCATTATTCGCTCTCAAGCGTTTCCAGGCTTGTGGCTGGCGGTGGAAGCGTTGTTAAATAATCAGATGGCACGGGTGTTAGAGGTGCTGCAGTTGGGACTAAATTCTCCTGAACACGGGGAGTTTGTAAAGCAATTGACAAAGGCTTGATTTTACCAGCATGGCTGATTTGCTAGTTTGGTTGGAAGCACTTGAAAGCTAGAAAGTTAACTGATAACTGTTCACTGATAACTGTTTGCGGTATACGTATTTTCCTAACTCCTCAAAAAATCGGCGAACAGGAGTCAATGTCGTAGAGGTCGGCTTCAGAGAAATCATATTGCTTGTGCTATTACCATTGCAGAAATCTCTCGTGGAGGATTGCAACTGCAACCTCCTGTATGGTCTATCCAGGCTTGTTCTGCAATTGGGAATATTAAAGGAAGTTTGCCAGTTACCTGTGTCGGGGAAGGTGGCGGTAAAAATGGATTTTGGGGAAGAAATCCCACAATTTTGGTCAGATTTAGAAATTTGCCGCGAGGTAATCACACATTCCGTGCTAGGTACTACGCCTATAACCCATCACAGGATACTTATTTATGGAAAAGCCTACAAGTTTTTTATTTAGCTAGGGCTATTTCAGCTTGTTCTGGAGGTATCTGCTGTTGTGTCTTTGAAGAGTGAAACTTTGTCCGATTTTGCCAGAAAATAAAGGCAGCCATGGCTAAGAGAAAATAGCCAAATACTTTCTGTAAGTGCCTTGCTTGAACAAATCGAACAATGTAAGCCCCAGCAATAATACCTAAACTGGCGGCAAAGGTAAAAGAAAGCATCAACTGCCAGTTGAGGGTTACACGACCGAAGTATCCTAAAAAAGCAGCAATTGAGTTCAGAACAATGACCAACAAAGATGTACCTATCGCCTGTTTCATCGGTACATTTGCTAACAATACAAGGGCTGGTACAATTGCGAAACCCCCTCCCACACCGACTAATCCTGTCAATGCACCAACACCAATTCCTTCAGTCATAAGCCACAACCAGCAATATTTGCAGATAGGTTTGGGATACAGTTCTAAGTCTGGTTGAGAGACAGGTGAGGATGTCGTTGTTACGGAACTCTTACGAATCATAAACCCTGCTGCTAGTAACATCATTGTGGCAAACAGCAACATTTGTAAAGTGCCTGTGACGAAAGGCAGCATTGCAATGCGTGCTCCCAAGTACGCCCCTAACATCGTCGATAATCCAAACATCAGAGCAGTTTTTAACTGGATATTGCCAAGTTTCCAGTGGGGAATGACTCCCAACAAGCTAACCGCTCCTACGATCGCTAAACTCATGGCGATCGCCGACTTAGGGGGCACTCCCATGATGTAAACTAGGGTTGGTACAGCGAGTATCGAGCCTCCCCCACCGATTAAACCCAGGCTAATTCCAATTGCCGCTGCTAGGATGTGACCTAAAATCCACGCAAACATATTGATTCCTGCAATCGCCAATGGTTCTAAGCGACGTCTGCCAAATGACCGCACATTTCATTTGCGGGTACGGCTTCCATCATCTTCTTGGGATTTGGCAGATTCAGGTTCCCCATAAATTCAATGAATTCTTGGCGGCTACGTCCTACAAACCGGGGATTCCAACGCTTTTCTTCCCCGATGGTGGATACAGTATGACCACGGTAATCATGACCTGGATACACCAGAGTGTCCTCTGGTAAGGTAAAGAAGTATTGCGTTACTGAGTCATAGAGAGTACCTGCATCACCACTTTGAAAATCTGTTCGACCGCATCCTCTGATAAACAAAGCATCTCCTGTGAGGACTCGATCACCATTAACCAAGTAAGCATTATGGCTGTCGGTATGACCGGGAGTGGCAATGGCTTTGATGGTCATTGTGCCTAATTGTAATGTTTCTTCATCTTTAATGTGGCGGTCGGCACAAGCAGCTTGAGCATTTTCTGGGACAATACCTAAACAACCTGTAGCTGCTCGTAGTTTATCGGTTCCCGTGATGTGATCTGCGTGAATGTGAGTTTCTAAACAGAAACGTAGGGTAAGTCCCAGTTCTTGGAGTAATTTCAAGTCTCGCTCCACTTGCTCTCGGACTGGATCAACGAGAATTGCTTCTTTGGTATTGAGATCAGCAATCAAATAAGTGTAGGTACTGCTTTCTGGATCAAATAGTTGCCTAAATAACATATGTGCATCCTCCATCATTCATCATGGTGGATATTATTTTCTAATTAGCTTTTGAGTGCTTGGAAACATATTGCTCGAAAAACTCTTTCATCTTCGGATAGGCACTGCAATCAAAGCCAATTTCACCAGCTTTGTGAAATGCTTGTTCTGGTACCATACCTTGTCGTGTTGCTATATTCATCAGTGCCATTGCTCCTGCTCGCATCTGTTTACCACAATGGATTAAGGCTGGTTTCGGAAGTTCGTCGATTTGTTTTAAAATCTCCGTTGTTTGTTCTTCGGTGAGAGTCTCGACTTTGACAGGCATATTGACATAATCCAGCCCCAGCGCTTCTACTTGTTGCGGCTCATCGCTCCAAAAGCCTTGTTCATCAGGCGAACGGAGATTTAGTACGGACTTGTAACCTTCACTCACCGCCTGCTGTAACTGCTCTAGTGTTACCTGTCCTGCTACTGTTAATTCATTGTTAATCTTTTTGACGTTTTCCATTACTCTCTTAGTTCTTAACTCTATTTACCATATTACTATCTGGTAATATAATAGTAAGTATATATAAAAAGATGTAATATTTAAGTCTGTATGCTAGAATCCTCGCCTCAAACCCTTGCTCCCGTTGCTGAATATTTTAAAGTGTTGTCAGAAGTGAGTCGGCTGCAAGTTTTGTGTTGTCTCAAGTCAGGAGCGAAAAATGTGACGGAAATCATCCAAGAAACCGGACTGGGACAGGCTAATGTTTCCAAGCATCTGAAAGTATTGATGCAAGCGGGTATAGTTAGTCGTCAGCCACAAGGAATCAGTGTTTTTTACCAAATTACTGACCCGATAATTTTTGAGCTATGTGAGTTAGTGTGCGATCGCCTTGCGATTCGTCTGCAAGAACAAACCCAACAGTTCGAGCAACTGCAAGCACTCCGCCATCCGTAAAAATTGCTCCAATTTTCAAGAGAATTCCTAAACGGTCGTCTGTAAAGTCAGTTTCTATCAAGCACTTCGCCTTAATTTTTCTAACTTCCTCACGACTTCCTCAAAATTTTCTCCTAAGCTAAAAAAATAGCTCAGTACTTCAGAGTACACAGCTAACTAAATAACTCCAAAAAACGCAACTGCATAACAAAAGTTGGGAGGGCAACTTATGCCGTCCATTAATTTATTAGCTATTTTCAATCCTTCCAATTCTTGGCGGAGTGGTTATATTACTCTTCCTTGGCAACCTATCTATCAACAATTCCAAATTCCTCCAGAAGAACTTGTACTAAGTGACCTCCGCGACCTTTCACATACGCAAATTCATGCCCAAGTTGACCGAGTTGATCCAGAAGATTCTTCTCGTGACGTTCTCGTGTTTTCACTACAAAAACCAATTCCACCCAATTTGGAGGATGGCAGACTTGCTTCAGGCTTTGTGAGAGTAGACCGGGGTAAGCCAATGCCTGCAAAATTGGGAGAGCCTTCTCTAGAGGTGGTCTACGGGACTTCTGGACAAGCGCGGGGAGTCAGACTGGTGAACAACCACCTGATTGTCTGGTTCAATTTGATACCTGCACCTGAGGATAATCAGCACAACTGGTTTTCGGGTTCCGCCACCAGCGTGCAACTTGACCATCAGGAAATTTTAGATCCATTCCTAGCTGCAAGGGGTGAGTGGCTAGGGCAAGACCCAGAAAAGCGCTGTATGCAGGTAGCTGAACTTTTGTTACCTGGACCTCCTCATCCAAAATCGCCATACTATCACGTTTCTCTGTTCAACCATTCGTATCGGCTCATATCCCAATCTAGTGGTCCGGTGCGAGCCAGCATGACTATTGCCTCAGAACCCTTCGACTATATGGGTGCAGATCCAGATACAGGCAATAATCGTCATTTTGTGTGTGAACTTTACCGAGTCATCAGCTTGTATGCTGGCGCTAACTACTTAATTGAGGAATTATTTATCAAAGCTAAACCCAAGGGTGAAGAAGACAGAATTATAGATGGAAAACAAGTCACCAATCTTTACTTTGCACCTCGCTACTTTGCCCACATGAACATGGGACAAACAGAGGATATCCAACAGGTCTTCCCTGTACCCGATTGGTTTGCTGTTGGTTCCACCACATCGCCTTACCCAGCTTATGGCTTGGCGACTGATGTGCATATAGACGCGGTGACACATCCACAAGAAGGAAATAAAAGCCGTTTCTGTTGGCAACTGTTACCAGGGAAGTCTGCAAAGTGCTTGCACCTATTCATGCGAGGTCAAGTAGGGGAATTTGATGCACGGGTGGGTCATCTGTGGTACGAGCTGTTTTACCAACCACTCAAAGCTGAAATTTACCAGGAAGCCTCTACCAAAGTGGTGACAGAATCCGCTTTCGCTTTACCTTAAAGCATCTCCCGTAGGGCTAGAAACTGTAACTAAATTGTTGGACAAAGCTAGACATTAATAGGGATAAACCCCGCCCTTGAAGGGCGGGGTATTCGTTTGATTAACATTTTTGTCCAACATTCAAATGTGCTATTATTTCTCTAACGCGAAACAAGAGCGAAACATAGGATAAGTTCTATCCGAATTTAAGCCTGTGGACTGGTTAGTGCCGACACTGCCAGGTTGAAGCAGGAAACAATCCGGGCAATGTCTAACAAGGTTCAACTTTGTCTAGCTTTGTCCAAGTGTTGTAGAACGGTACTCAGTAATGCTTGAGCTGTAAAGGGTTTTGGCAAGAAGTCTTGGATGCCAAGATTTCTTTTTTGAGCAGTCGTCCAATTGCTCATTAGTCCGCTCATCGCAATGATTTGCACCTGGGGATTCATGCGTTGCAATGTCAGAATCGTGGCAGAACCATCCATCCCTGGCATCATCATATCTATCAACACCACACTGATGTCATTCTTATACTGAGCATAGAGTGCAAGTGCCTCAATTCCATCGCTGGCGGTTAAAATCCTATAGTTATGGCTTTCCAGTGTGGTTTGAGCTATCTCGCAGATTGTGAGTTCGTCATCTACCACCAAAATCAATTCGCCATTACCCCTTGGTAGTTCTGCATCGGCTGCTACTTGGGTTTCAGTGACTTGGCAACTCGGCAGGTACACCTTAAAGATGCTGCCCTTGCCCATCTCGCTATAAACATTCACAAAACCGCAGTGACCTTTAATAATTCCCATGACAGTGGAAAGTCCTAGACCAGTTCCCTTACCCACCTCTTTAGTTGTAAAAAAGGGATCAAAAATGCGGTCCATAATTTCTGGCGGAATGCCCTTTCCGGTATCAGTAATTGTAATCACAATGTATGAGCCTACCTCAGCATCCACATGCATACGAGCATAGCTTTCATCAACGCAAAGGTTTTCGGCGCTAATCTCCAGGATACCGCCATCGGGCATAGCATCACGAGCATTGACTGTTAGGTTCATCAGCACTTGATGAAGTTGAGTTGCATCTGCAAAAACTGTCCAAAGATTGGGTGCTATATTGGTCTGGGTTTCGATAGATTTTGGGAAAGTTCTTTGAGCGACCTGTGCCACATCGCAAAGCAAATGCCTAGTCTGGACGATGGTGCGGCTCCCTTCCATTCCTCGACGAGTAAACGACAGAATTTGCTTGACCAAATCAGCACCACGCTTGGCACTGCCTTCCAGCATCCTCAATAATTGCTGAGTGTTCTCATCAAGGTTGGGGAATTTGAGGGGGAGTAGTTGAGCAACTGCCAAAATGGGAGTGAGGATATTGTTGAAGTCGTGGGCAATGCCCGAAGCGAGAGTGCCTAAGCTTTCCAGCCGTTGGGTGCGCAGAAGCTGGGTTTCGAGTTGTTTTTTCTCAGTAATATCAGTATTAACAATTAGAATCGATTTGGGGTTGCCAGCTTCATTACACACAAGCGTCCAGCGACTTTCGACTCGAATGTCCTTACCGTCCTTTGTGACTTGCTGCAACTCACCCCGCCACTGACCCTCTTTCGCCAGCGTTGCCTGCATTGCTTCAAAGTGTGGCAAAGTTTCTTCATGTCGGTACAAAAGTGACTCGGCACTCTTGCCAAGGACTTCTGCTGTCTCCCATCCGTACAGGCGCTCAGCACTTTTATTCCAGAATAAGAGGTGCTGTTCGAGATCTTGAACAAAAATTGCGTCAGTTGCGACATCGAGCAAGGCTGCTTGTTCGCGGATTTTCTGTTCCGCTTGCAGGCGATCGCTGATGTCGTCGAGCAGGACCAGGCTTGTCCATTTACCCGCAAATGAGAAAATGTGACCCAATGCCTTGATATCGATCAGACTGCCATCCTTCTTGCGATGTTTCCAAACCCCAAAGTCGTTCTGTCCCGGTGTGAAGGTAGATAAAGCCTGGTGCAGTGAGGTCATGTCGGCGTTCGGAATAATGTCGGCAAGCGTCATGCTCAAAAATTCTTCTTTGGAATAGCCGTAATGGGCGATCGCCGCTTGGTTCACCGCCAGAAAAGCAAGAGTTTCCAGGTCAAAAACCCACATGGGGTTGGGGTTACTTTCAAACAGCAGGCGATACCGCGCCTCCGAGTCCCGTAGTTCATTCTCTGAGCGCTTGCGTTCGGTGATATCAATAACCACAGAGCGACTCATCAGGTAGTTCCCTGTCATATCCGTCATCGCAGTAGCGCTCAAGCTTACGGGCAGGATAGTGCCATCCTTGCGAATCATTTGAAACTCCAGATCTCGCACCCAACCCCGCTGCTGGAAAAGCGGGAAATTTTCTTGGAAGATCTGTAAGCTCTCAGCAGCAAGTAGGTCGGAAAACTTCTTCTTACCAATTATCTCATCCCGCCTGTACCCCAACATGTTAAGTTCTGTGTCGTTGATACGGACGAAGACGCCATCTTTGTCCAGGGAGTGATAGCCACAGGGAGCATGGTTGTAAAGTTCTTCTAACTCATCTGTATACTTTCGCAATACCTCGTCTGCTTCCTGTAATGCCTGTTCTGCGCGGTGCCGTTTCTGTCGTTCCTGTGCCTCCCGCAATTCCCGCTCCACTGCGGGTACTAGGCGGGTGAGATGACCTTTTATGAGATAGTCATGCGCTCCGGCTTTCATGGCGGCGACGGCAGTATCTTCACCAATAGTACCGGAGATGATAATAATGGTAAATCCAGTTTTCGGCTTTGGAGGAGTTTAAGGGCTTGTAGAGCACTGAAAACAGGCAGGGTGTAATCTGCAATCACAATGTCCCACGACTGTTGTTCTAGAGATGCCTGCATAGCATCTGGGGTATCTACCCGAACATAGTCTAGAGTATAGCCACCCCGACGTAACTCCCTCACTGTTAAGAGAGTATCATCTTCAGAATCCTCAACAATCAGAACACGCAGGTGAGAGTTCATCGTGACTGCCTTCCTAAAGTGGCGGTAGTTCGTTCATAAGGAGCCAGTACATCCCTAATTGCCGGACAGCTTCCGTAAATTCGATAAAACTCACGGGTTTGCGGATGTAACTGTTGCACCCCAAGCTGTAACTATTGAGCATATCTTGTTCTTCGCTGGAAGTGGTCAGAATCACCACTGGCAGTAGCTTAGTGCGTTCATCTTCTCGCAAGCGGCGCAAGACTTCCATACCATCAATGCGGGGCAGCTTTAGATCCAACAAAATCACCGTAGGCTTGAGGCTGAGATCCCGTCCCGCATAAACTCCGGTTCCAAACAGGTAATCTAGGGCTTCAACACCGTCATGAGCTACTATAATCTCATTGCTGATGTGATTGCGCTTGAGAGCTCGGATTGCCAAAGCTTCATCATCGGGATTATCTTCCACCAAAAGAATAGTTTTGTTGTTCGTGCTCATGCCCCTTCCTCCTCTGCTACTAATGTAAAGTAAAAAGTAGCCCCCTGTTCCACAGCCCCTTGTGCCCACACCCGACCACCATGCCGATGCACAATCCGCTGCACAGTGGCGAGTCCAATCCCATTTCCTGGAAATTCATTCATGCCATGCAAACGCTGAAAGGGACCAAATAACTTATTGGCATACGTCATATCAAAGCCCGCGCCATCATCTCGAACAAAGTAGACGCTGACGTCACTTTCGCTCTTGCTCGCTCCAAATTCAATCCGCGCCTGGGGGTGCTTGGATGTAAATTTCCAAGCATTATTCAGTAAGTTCACCAACAACACTCGCAGCAGATGACTATCCCCTTGAGCTACCAATCCTGTTTGGATTGTAAAGTCTACATGTCGCTCTGGCTGACTCTGTTGTAATTCAGTACAAATTCCACTAGCTAACAGACTCAGATCCACAGGTTCGGGGTGCATGTCGCTGCGGGTTACCCGAGATAGATTGAGGAGGTCATCGATCAATTGCCCCATCCGGTGAGTCGCTCCCCGAATTCGCCGCAGGTAGTCCTGTCCGGTTGCGTCCAGCAGGTCAAAGTAGTCTTCCAGCAGAGCTTGACTGAAGCCGTCAATACCGCGTAAAGGAGCACGCAGATCATGGGAGACAGAGTAGCAAAAAGCTTCCAGTTCCTTATTCACTGCCTGTAGTTCAACTATCGCTCGTTGCAGTCCCTGGTTTAGCGATTGAACTGCTTGCTGGGCCTGTAGGCGCTCCAGTACTTCCGCTCGTAGGTCAGCCAGGAGTTCTGCGTGCTGGAGGGCTACCCCTAGGTGAGTGGCAATTTGGCTGACAAATTCGATTTCTGTCGCCTGCCACTCTCGCTTAGCGCGACATTGGTGAATACAGAGCAATCCCCAGAGTTTTTCACCTTGCAGGAGCGGTACTGCCAGGTTAGCCCGTACCTGAAATTGAGATAGAACCTGGATGTGACAGTCGCTCAACCCATAACTATAGATATCTGCAACCGCCTGAACCCGCCCCTGCTGATAATGGATTGCAAATTGCTCCCCGAAACAGTGGTCATGGATTTTTTGCGCCATAGCTGAAGGAAAAGCTTGATCGACATCCTCAGAAACAAATTCTCCATCATCCCAGCCTGAGTCTGGATAGAAGCGAAACATGCCTACTCGGTCTGCTTGTAAGAGTTGGCGAACCTCAATGGCTGTGGCTTTAAAAATTGTTTCTAAATCTAGAGGTTCCCGCAAGCGAGTAATGACACGGAACAATGCTTTTTGCTGCTCCACCCGGAAATATGCCTGATTGATTTCCTGCTCCAATTGTTGGACTTTGGCTGCTATAATCTGTCTAACTTCCTCAAATGCCGCTTCATCTTGACACAAGCTCCGTAATCTTGCCAATATCTCTGGGTTCATTCGTCTGGTGCTAGTTAGGTTGGGGAGTTTACAAGAAATAAGCCAAACACTTGCCTCAGCCCGGTCACACAGATGCTGAGAGTGTTCCACAAATTTAAGGGCTAGAAACTGTAACTTGATTTCTCTGCATACCTATACAAGTCTGGTCATTTTGTATAGGTCTAGGCATAGTCGTATCCATCCTTTCTGTGGACAGGGGTTAGGTATTCCAATTTGACTGACCTCCGTTTTTTGTCAATAACAAACTCTCCGTAACCATGCGACATTGGACAGACTCTAGCGGTAAAAGTCCCGGCGTACTTACCTTTTGGAACATCTGCACGAACAATGTCGCCAGTTGAAAAACCAAGTATTGGGCGCAATGGACGATGTTTTTGTGGGTAGCCAAACTTATCAGTCTGACATCGTTGCCTACCACCAAAACCAGTTGCTCTTACCTTTAGAATTTTAGTGATGACAAGTTTTATGGTTTCAACCACACGGGGTCTAACACGTAAAAAATGAGCGGAACCCTCCTCGGTTAGTTCGGAAGCCGCACGATTTATCGTTGGGTTAATAGGGTTCCGCTCATTTTTAGGGGACAATGCGTCACCAACACAGGCTGCATCAATCCAGTGTGCTTTTGGTAGATTAAATCGAGTCCGGTTGAATTTTGTCTGACCACCAGTGCTTGTAATAATTGGCAAGCCAAAGGACTTTAAAGTATTGAACAAAGACCATCTAGTAGAATTGACAGATGCTGCATCTTTGAGAGGTGCTAAGCCAAGTTTTTGAACACGATTCAGAACGTCTGGCTTACCTTTAAGAAAATCCTTGATGTCTTTATTCCCTTTGCGCTGATTGCATTTGTGACAAGCCAAGCAGAGATTGGATATCCGGTCTGACCCGCCTTTGGACTTCGATTGGATATGCTCAATTTCTAGAGGAACGTCCTTTACTCCACAGTAAGCACATTGACGATTCCACTTCTCTAGCAAATACTCACGGCACTCATAACCATGTAGCGTTCCTTGCTGATATTCAGTACCTGAGATTTCTGGATTTTGGATTGCTTGAGTATCGAACTTCACTAACTCCTGAACAATTGAACCTATTGGTACAAATCTTTGTAGCCGCTTCACCCAAGTCTCAGTTGTGAGGACGCGGTGTCGCAATGATGGTGCTAACCAACCACTGGGACGTTTGCGGTTAAGAAATCGAGTTTGACGATAACGAGTATTTCGGTTTCTCCGTCCTCTACGCACCGCTCTACGGTGTTCCAGAGCATCTTTGATTTGTTGACCTCGATGCTGCAATTCCATTGCCCAAATGACATCACCTTGGTTCGTAACCAACACAATACCTGTCACTTTTGAGCCAGGGTCAATTTTGAGCGTAAGTGGATACACGTTTGGATTTTCGATAACTCGCTTCAAAATCAGTACAAATGGATAGCGACGAAACACGGCGGCTTTACCAGAGTCCAGAAGCTTTCTAGCTTGTGCTGGATGCACTGGATTGAGAGGAGTTTTGTTTTGGTCAATTAGAAAAACGTAATTTGACATATTCTGTCATCCTTATCACTAAGTAATGTTTGCCTCGACAATGATTTAAGAGCTTGTTATGAACTCAGCACTACAGCTATAAACCTGTTTACTGATTGCTTAACTGAGTTCGACAGAGCTACAAGCTGGCGTTCACTTGTAGGTGTCATGACTCAAAAATCGTAGACCTAAGTGGGTCTTAGTCTGCACGCTCTGACTTTGTACAGCTTTGTCTATGGTTGACTAGTTCTGTATAGGTTTTTCGGAGCGGCTTAGCACAAAGGGTGCAATAGTTTCTTAGAAACATAATATAACTTGGATGGGTCGCTACAGATATATTGTTTAGACGACATACCTGAGTACCGATAATCTGAATTCTCATAACTAAAAAGCCGCTAAGTCAGTACTGTAGAGGGTTCTAGATTCACCATAAAGGTTCATACTGTTTCGTCTTTAGAATGGTGTTTTGCTTCAATCAACTCCTGTAACACGTCAGCTTCATCTACTGTATAAAACTTTTGGTCTGGTTCTGCGTTGATTCTGTCCATGAGCGCGTGGAATGCTTCTGTATCGTTACGATGCTCTAGTAGATAGCGCTTAAGTTCCGATTTACTCATTGTGAGAAAATTGGGCTTAGTCATTCGTCATATCTCCATTTACCATTGGGTGTAATTACAATCCCATTCTCTTTTCCAGCCAAGATGTAAACATTTCCCGTTCGCTCATCTAATCTCACTATTCCAATGTCTAGCAACATCGTTGTTAAGTTGTGACTGAGGATGAAACAGGTGAGATTTTGTTCGGCTGTGGGATAATGCGGATACCTCATTTACTCTTATTCACCTTTTTGATAGCCGCATCACACCACATCCTTATCGCTTCCTCCATTGCTTCACTGTGCCCTATCTCTAATTCCACAAGCAACTGTTTAAAGTTTTTCACCAAATCTTTGGGTAAATAAGCGGCACTTTGGGTGTAATCGCTGTGAGTTCGTTTGTTTATTCGTTCCATGATGGGAATTGAGTTAATTCCTTTTATGCTAGCACACTAGCATATTACTCAAGGGAGGCGACGATATGTCCATGAAATGATAAAGTACTTCCTCAAAAACAATCGCCAATTTTATTAACCAAGATTTTCCACAAGCTCACAGGTAATGGTCGTATTCACTAGACTTCTTGCAAAAGTCGAAAAGTTGTGAATGTCATTCTGTTAGCGCAGCGTGCCTGGAGGGCAGCGAAACGCAGTGTAGCGTATCTCCTCCGGAGACGCTACGCTAACGCCTTGGCGCGGCGTTGGCGTAAGTCCTACGGACAGGCTGCGCCAACGCGTAGCGTGTCCGTTCGGCTTCGCCGTGCCGCAGGCTCAGGACTCAGCCTGCCGTTAGGCATAGCCTCAGAATCTCAAGAGATGTTTCGCTTCGCTCAACATGACATTTCAAGCATTTTTGCAAGAGGTCTACTCTACTAAACCCTATCCTCAAGCCTCGTAAATTGGCGAAGGTATTGTTTTTTAAAGATATTTAAACTCACCGTTCGCCGAATCGCCTTCTAATCTAATAAAACTGGGTAAAAGCTGTTTGGTTAGTACTATTGAGTTACCTCACAAGTTCCTCAAATTTTTCACCTAATTTTAGAATGTGAGTTCTGCACTATCGAAAAATCTACTCAAGCAGTGTCCTAAATGTGGCTAGGATTATGAGCAATGTTCTCGCCAATCTCTCCCCTTCGTTTGTCATAATTGGCTACGGTAATGACTTGCGTGGTGATGATGCTGCTGGACTACGAGTGAGTGATGCAATAGCAAGTTGGAAACTCGCGAATGTGTCTACATTATGTGTTCCCCAACTCACACCAGAACTGGCTGAAAGCTTGGCAAACGTTGATGTTACCATTTTTGTTGATGCATATCCCGCCACAGCACAACAGGATGTGCAAGTCTGTCCTATAAAAGTTACCGATGCGAGTGTGACAATGGGACACAGCAGCAACCCTAGTTATCTACTTACGCTCACACAAGCTGTTTATGGTTGTTCACCGCAAGGATGGTGGGTGATGGTACCAGGAGTGAATTTTGAATTAGGCGAAAGCCTATCATCCGTTGCTGAACGGGGAATAGAAATAGCACTTGAGAAAATAAACCATTTGATAAAAACTGTGAGGAAAGAATTATGCATGAAGTTGGAATGATACAAAATATTCTCGAAGCTGCTGTAGTGCGTGCCAAAGAAGAAGGCGCTCAACATATTCGTGTCGTTCAAATGCGAGTTGGTGAAGCATCTGGTGTTATGCCAGATTCCTTGGAGTTTGCTTTTGATGTTGCCAAAAAAGGAACAATTGCTGAAGATGCCAAACTACAAGTGGAGAAGGTTCCTGTTATCTGTTACTGCTCGAATTGCAACATTGAATTTCTCCCGACTAGCGAGCTCAATGAATGTCCGGAGTGTCACCAAGCTTATTGTGAAGTGCGTCAAGGCAAGGAGTTTGAACTCGCTTTTTTGGAAGTGTCTTGATTGAGAGCGTGAATGTTACTCAAATTAGGGAGATCCAAAAAATAAAATATTCCGCCCTTCGGGTTCGGCAGTTGCTACAACGGGGGGGAACCCCCGCAATGCACTGCCTCACCGTATTTGTTCTTGGGTGTGCAAGATGGTTATTAGTATTGGTGCCCAGCCTTTCAGGCGCTTGCGACGGTGGGATATTTTATTACGCTTAAGTGCCTTATCAATCAACCTGGAGTGCAACAACATCTGCGTGTCGCCATTCAGGGCACTGTACCTACTGTATACACATCTCGCTTTTAGCTGCGCTAAAATCTTTCCCTCTGCGAACCCTGATTCTGACGTTGACTCTGGCTTCATGTCAACCCTATGGAAAGCCAGAGCCAGAGAGCTTTACTCCTAAGAAACACATTTTATAACGCTTACATAGCAAGGCTTTCAGTCAGTGAAGAAAAATGTGCTTCTTTCAAAAGTTGCGAGGAGGTTTCATACTTTTGACTTTTGACTTTTGACTTCCCCTCGTGGGGCGCTCATATCTTGCACCATTCTCAACAAGACCTAAAAAACCGGGTTTCTCAACGGAAAGTGTGGGGCGTTCTTGGTGGTGGCTAATCTAAGTCAGGCGAATCTAAAACGAGCCACCCTGATTGTTGCTAACCTCAGTGGAGCGGATTTGAGCAAAGCTAACTTAAGTGAAGCTAACCTCAGTGAAGCTGTACTAACAGGTGCAATTTTGCAGAAAGCAAATTTATCCAGTGCTAGCTTGCGGGGTGCAATCTTAGCGGGAGCAAACTTGACTGAAACTGTCTTGAGTGCCACCTTGAGAGATGCCAAATTGGAGGGAGCTAACCTAGCACAAGCTAACCTGAGAGGAGCTAACTTAGCACAAGCAAATTTGAGCGGAGCAAGTTTGAGAGAAGCCGATTTGAGTGAAGCTGATTTGACTGGAGCTAACTTAAATGGAGAAATTCTGCAAGAAGCAAATTTGCCCTGAGCAACCATACCTGATGGCAGAATCTGCGATCATAGCCTCCCATCGAATCTGGAAGCATTCCCAGGCTGAGCCTGAGAACGAGTCTAATACTGTAATCTCTGTGGTTCCTCACAAGTTCTTCAACATTATCGTCTAACTTTAAGGTAAAGCGATCGCACCCAGCGCACTGCCCAAAGAGCGATAAGCCAGAAGCTTGACGCTGCGCGTATCGCATAGCTATTTGGGATTAAGAATTGAAAACCATTCATAATTTCTCAATCCCTTACTACCAAAGCATTGCCAAACTATTAGCAATGCTTGGTTATTATTCAAGGTGTCCACCATGCAGCAGAAAAATTTTGCCACTATAGACGGGAATGAAGCGGTTGCACAAGTTGCTTACCAACTTAATGAAGTCATTGCCATTTACCCTATCACCCCTTCTACACCAATGAGCGAATGGGCAGATACTTGGGCAGCAGAAAGAAAACCCAATCTTTGGGGTACTATTCCTACAATTGTGGAAATGCAGGATGAAGGCGGAGTGGCTGGTACTATCCACGGTGCATTGCAAACAGGTGCGCTCACCACGACATTCACAGCATCCCAAGGCTTGTTGTTGATGATACCGAATATGTATAAGATTGCCGGGGAACTGACTCCGACAGTCTTTCATGTTGCATCGCGTTCTCTTGCTGCACAAGCGCTCTCTATCTTCGGCGATCATAGTGATGTGATGGCAACTCGTACTACAGGTTTTGCGCTCCTTTCCTCCGCTTCAGTACAGGAAGCTCACGACTTTGCCCTCATCGCTCACGCCGCAACCTTGGAGTCCAGAATTCCCTTTCTACACTTTTTCGATGGTTTCCGCACTTCCCATGAAATCTCAAAAGTTGAATTGTTAACGCCGCAAGACTTGCAAACACTGATTGATGAAAATTCAATTTTGGAACATCGAGCACGTGCATTATCCCCTGACCATCCGGTATTACGCGGAACCGCACAAAATCCAGATGTTTATTTCCAAGCACGGGAAACAGTGAATCCCTACTATACGGCTTGTCCAGACATTGTGCAATCATGTATGGATAAGTTTGCTGAACTAACAGGCAGACACTATCACTTGTTTGACTATCATGGTGCTAAAGACGCTGAACACGTCGTTGTTTTGATGGGTTCAGGTTGTGAGGCGGTGCATGAAACAGTAGACTATCTTAACGCTTGTGGTTATAAGGTGGGCGTGGTAAAAGTTCGCTTATATCGTCCCTTTGACGCTAAACAGTTTGTCGCAGCTTTACCTGGGAATATGAAAACAATTGCAGTCCTAGATCGCACCAAAGAACCTGGTAGCGCTGGTGAACCTTTGTATTTGGACGTGGTGGTTGCTATACATGAGGCGTGGGGAAATGGAGACACGGAGACAAGGAGACAAGGAGAAAATGAGAATTCCCCTTGTCCCCCCTGCCCCTTCGCCCCTTATCCCCAACGCCAGATGCTCCACTTGAGGAAACACGCCAGTCGCTACAACGGAGGGAACCTCCGCAACGCGCTGGCTCCCCAAGACCGCACTGGCT
>JAAUSC010000044.1 GCA_012031965.1 Scytonema sp. RU_4_4 | reverse complement strand
CCCTGGTTACAAATACGGTCGCGGTTATGTTCGCCCTAGCAACAACGTTAAGCAAGGTCAAGATGCTGTTCAAACCACCAAGCAAAGTGGTGCAGCAACTGATGGTTCTACCACTGACCAATACAGCAACACCAACAACCGTCAGAACCAACGTGCTCGCTAATCATTGATTTGACACAAAGGCGTTGCACAAGTCAAAGGTAAAAGTACAACGCCATTCTCAAACGACAACACATAACTTTTAACTTTCACAATACACACACAACTAACGAGGTCTATCAAAATGTTGAATAAATCTATTGCTTTTGGTTTACTGGCTGCAGGTTTGATGATTGCTCCTACCGCCGCATTCGCAGGTCAAGCACAAAAAGTTGACCAGTACACTGAGCAAAACGGTGCTGCTGTTAACGGTAGTTCTACAGTTCAAACTTCCACAACCAACAGTCGCCAAGTGCAAAATGCAAGAAGCTCTCGCCCTGGTTACAAATACGGTCGCGGTTATGTTCGCCCTAGCAACAACGTTAAGCAAGGTCAAGATGCTGTTCAAACCACCAAGCAAAGTGGTGCAGCAACTGATGGTTCTACCACTGACCAATACAGCGATACCAACAACCGTCAGAACCAACGTGCTCGCTAATCATTAGATTTCACCAAAGGCGTTGCACAAGTCAAAGGTAAAAGTACAACGCCATTCCCAAACAACAACACATAACTTTTAACTTTCACAATACACACACAACTAACGAGGTCCATCAAAATGTTGAATAAATCTATTGCTTTCGGTTTACTGGCTGCAGGTTTGATGATTGCTCCTACCGCCGCATTCGCAGATCAATCACAGAGCGTTGACCAGTACACAGAGCAAAACGGTGCTGCTGTTAACGGTAGTAGCGTGACTCAAACTTCCACAACCAACAGCAACCAAGTGCAAAATCGCGGTAGAGATTCTCGTCGTGGCTACTACGGTGGTTCTAACAGAACTCGCCAAGACCAAGATGCGAAGCAAACCACCGTTCAAAATGGTGCAGCAACAGATGGTTCTACCACTGACCAATACAGTGAGAGCAACAACAACCAGCGTCAAAATGCTCGTGGTCGTAGTGGCGCCTACCGTCGCTATTAATCATTCAATTTCATACAAAGGCGTTGCACAGTCTTTGGTATCAGTTAATTCCCTGACTCAAACAACGCCATTGTTTCAATAATCCATTCATATATTTGGGACATAGTTAAAAATGGTGAAGAAAACCTTTACCCTGGGTCTACTAGCCGCTGCTGTGATGGTAATGCCAACTGTTGCTTTCGCTGGCGAAACGGTCACTAAGCAGGAGATTAATCAAAATGCTAGTGTTGGTGGTGAAAATAGCCGAGTCAATCAGAAGGCTGACCAAAGAAGTATTCAGCAAAGAGCTGGTTACCCCAATTCTGGAAGACAAAATACTAATCAGCGCATCGACCAAAATGGTGCGGCTATCGATAACAGTACTGTTGACCAGTATGCTTCTCAAAAAAGTGAGCAGCTACAACGAAATAGACAACAAAACAGAGGATCTCGTTATCACCGCTATTAACCCTCAAGTACCAGTCTGTATTTAGTTTGCCGTCTCAAGCTGCTGTTAGTGTTGGGTTACCCATCTGCCAAACTCGTGATGAGTTCAACTCCTGAGATACATGAGGGTTACAGCTAATCAGCTATTGGATGTTGCTGGATCTACGTGAGAAAGCAACGCCAAATGACTCACCAGCTTACAGAAAATTGCGAGTGTCTGTTGACAGTGCAGTGGTGTGTTATAGGTGAGGAGTTGATACAAGTTTTACCGATTTCCTAGCTTGCTTTATCAAAGTCGGTTGTTTTTTACGAAGAGAGGAATTAAGCCATGCCTGCCAGACAAATAATTTCATTACTAGTAGTACTCTCTACGCTGATTGTGTTACCTGCTGGAATTGCGACTGCAGATGACATCGATGTCGAAGGTAGTACTAGTAGGGTGACAATCGATGAAGACGGTGGTATCACAATTAGAGACAGAAGACCTACTTACAGAACTATCTATCCTTCACGGTTTCCTAGTTCTAGAAGGCAGATTCGGCAAAGCAGTATTGAGCGCCGTCTTCACAATTGGAGATATCCTCGCACAACACAAAGCCACTGTAACGGCAGACGAGTAGTCCAAAGAAACACTGTACGCAGTGGCTCTAATAGCAGCAATAGCACTTACAGTTCCACAACTACAACAACTTGTCAATAATTCCAAGGATACACACATGAAATCTAAACTACTTTCTTTGAGCCTGTTTTCTCTAACGGCTGTATCTCCCTTCTTTATTCCTTCCTTAACCCCTTCCGCATCAGCAGGATGTATTGGTGTCACTGCTGGGACACAAGTAGCAATTTCCAGAGAAGCAAGCCAATCTACAAGAGTTAATCGTCAAAGTTCTCCAGGTTGTAGCGGTAGCAGTGCTGTCAGCACAGGAAAGCAAGTTTGTATCAGTGATGGTCGTTGCGAACAAAGTCGTAACGTCAATCAAAAGTTTGAAGGTGGTAACCGCAGGGGTTATGACCCTGTAAAAGACATTAACGTTGATGTCAACGTTCCTGTACACGTAAAAACACCAAGAGCACCTTTTTCCAACAAGTAAGATAGTCCTACAGGCTGCTCTCAAAACTCTCAATTTTCCGAAGTCCCTAGCAGGCGGGAGCTTCGGTTTCATGCTAGGGACTACTTTTCTTCAACAAAATTTTGTTGAGTTGACGACATTGACTGAAATTTTTCTTCTCGCCTAACATATTCTCCAGCTATCAGCAGGTCATGCAATTCTACAAACAATTGAATTAGCTAATCGTGTACCTGCTGTTACTTAAATCTGGTTATGTCATCATGAGTAAATTAGTGATTCTTGCAGGCTGCCTAGTTCTTCTAACTGTAAGCACAGCTTTTGCACAAAGTTTTGTCCGTAGCAGCCAGAAGACTTCCTCTGTTGTTGTCCAGACAGACAGCAATAGCAATCACAACAGCCAGAGGACATCTTCTGTTATTGTTCAAACAGACAGCAATGACGACGAAAGCACCCAAGATTCTTCCGTTGTTGTTCCAACAGACGATAGTGACGACGAAAGCACCCAAGATTTTTCCGTTGTTGTTCCAACAGACAGCAGTAGTAATATGAACAGATCTACAACATTTACTAGCCAGCACTCTAGCTCTGGTGATTCCTTTGGATATCAAAAAAGCTCACTTAAGCTAAGTGCAGCTAATCTAAGTCAACCGCATATCTTAAGCATCAATACATCAGGTGCTCAAATGACGGGTGAGGTTACTGTGAATGGTAAAGTTGTCAAGCAAATCAGCAACGATAAAAACGTTAAGGTTGATTTGTCACGTTATTTGTCGCTTGGGGAACACAAGGTGGAAGTGTCAGCCCGCTACAATCCTCCATCATCTTCTGTTAGTGTAGAAGTGAGCGGTCCTGGCACCAATGTCACGCAACAAAACAGTGGCAACGGTGCTTTAAACTACACTATGGATGTCAGCGTACGCTAACACCATGCGGTGGTTAAAGGAAAGTATCCCGCGCCCAGGTGACTGGAGAACGCGAGTACATGTCCGTCCCTCTGTAGGAAGAGCCTTGCTAACGGCACAGCTGCGCCGTTAGCAAAGCATGCTGCAAGCATAGCTCAGCGCCTGCTTAGGATATATCCGTGCCTACTAAGGGAGGAGCTACGTTAATGCTGCAACCGCGCCTTAAGCATACGGCTTCCCGCAGAGTATTTTGAATTGCTATAAAATAGATCTAGTTGTACGCAGTTGGCTTTCTAAATTTGCACGCATCCACAATTCTGCAACTGACCAAATCCAAAATTTATTTGGTACTTGAGCAAAATCGTCACAGTTATGGGTAACAATCGCATCTAGTTCTTCATAACTGGCACAGACTAGCTCTACAGCAGATTCAAAATCCTGAAGAGGTGAAGAACGTGCTTGTTGAAGAATAGTCTGATCTACAGTACAGATTTGAATTTTGTCTTGCAACCAATTAATCACTAGTTCAGCAATCTTTGTATTTCGCAAACGGCTTGTATATGTGTAGATTTTTTGCCAACCAATATCTGTTATGTACATTTGAATCCACGGATGTACCCTATCAAGTAATTCACTGACTTCTCCTACAGAACCGTTACGATTCATCAAAGCCTCTAATATTAAATCAGCATCAACTAATATCTTGAACACTTTTAAACCCCATTATTAATCTATCAATATGTTGTGGAGAAATAAGATATTAGACTTATTTAGTCAGGAATATACTTATATACAAACTGAAAAGATAGTATTTCAGATTTACGCACAATAATAAGAAACATAAACTAGCTTTGCTATGACTCCACTGTCTGGCTGAGACGAGAAGCATTTGATTGAGTAGGTAACACTCTTACGTACGTAAGACGCTAGATGAATTTTGTAGTTCCAAACTGGAGTAAAAGTTATTTAGACTCAAAAATTAAGCCAATCTAGTATCATATCATTTTGGATTCTTTAATTTTTAAAAATTTAATCAAGTAGCTATAAACCAGAGTTATAAGAATAACAGGCAAACAGTTATGACATATTAATGATGTCATAATAATTAAATAAACTAATGTTTTTTTATAAAGTTTTTGGATTTTGATAAAAAAAGTTTATAGTTTTACTTTTAAAGACAAAATTCAACCAGTCATTAGTTACCAGTTGCTTGATAACTGTTCACTGTTTTAACATTTAATGAGAGTCTAGAACCCATGACCATAGTCACGGTTAGACAAATAAAGTCCGCGTAAGTAAAATTCTATAGTGGTTCTCAAACAATAAAATTCCTCAATGCACCAGTCAGTACTATTCTTGATGAGATTTAAGCAATAAATAATATAACTGCCCATAACTGACGGTCACGCCAGCGCGATCGCCCGCCACCTTACCAGAACCTAGAAAATAATCTACTCGCCCCGCACTTTTAATTGCGCCTCCCGTATCTTGGTCAAGAACATACCGACTGACGGTCCGATGCTCCATTTGTCCGGTAAGATGATTGATAAAGGGGAAGGGAGCGCGAATCAACGCCAAAGCACCAGGAGGCATAAGAGATTTATCTGTTGCTATTGAGCGTTCTGCTGTCAATGGTACTTTGATAGAACCTTGTGCTGGCGCACCGTGGTTTTCTTGAAAAAACACAAAGCTGGGATCGCGAGGGATATAGACATTTAATTCTTGTGGATACTTCTGGAAATAGTTGAGGATCTTCGGCATCGTTAAACCCTCAAGCGGTAACTTGCCATCGTTCGCCAGTTCTCGTCCGATACTCTTATAGTTATAAGCAGTGTTACCAGCATAACCTATTGTTGTTTGAGTTCCATCAAGAAGCTGAAGCTTAGCTGAACCTTGAATCTGCGCTAAGTACGGTTCTAGGCGATCGCGAAACCAAAACAATTCTAACCCCCGTAGCCGACCAATTGATGCTTGCAAACCATCGGCTCCTTCTAGTTCCAAGCGTGTAGGATGAGGTTGTTGCCATGAGGCAATGTCAGGTGGTTTGCGATAAGCAGGATAGCGGTACTCTGCAGTGGGAACGCGACTAGCAGCATAAACTGGTTCATAGTATGCTGTAAACAACACCGAGCCTTTGTTGTCTCTCCCTACTGACTGATAAAAAACAAATTCCCTTGCTATTGCTGCATTCAGTTCTGCAGCAGATTTAGATTTTAATACTAACTCTCGGAATCTTTGCAAACTTTTGATAACGTGAGCTTGTGTTATCCCCACCACCGGATACTGTTGATACGCCGCAGTAGCATTGCGAGAAAAGAGATATTGCAAACTCCTATCTACAGACGTCAACAAAGCCTTTTTGTCTGGTGGTTGACCATTTTCGCCCCATAATTGGTTATCGAAACAAGAAGTATCACCCTCACAACAAGGGAACGGTGACTTTTGAATAGGTATCAATGGTGGTGGCGCTGTTTGCTGCTGAATGATTCTGTCCTGTAATTGGGTTTGAGAGGATACTGGTAGCTCCCACCTGATTACCCTACACTCCAACGCACTCAGTGCTAAATGCCCCAGAGGTCGCATGGGTACTAACAGAATGATAGGAACTATCGGTAGGCTAATGGCGATGGCTGCAAATGTCTTTCTCATAGGATGTAGGAATGCAGGAGGGTAAGGGAATTATTTTTCTTTACACCTTATACCCTTACATCCTCTGACTTGAAAGTAGGGAACGCTTAACGCTTAACAGAAAAAATTATACTTTCATCCTTGGTGGTGAGCGAGTCCCCTCAGGAGCGGTTTCCGGCGTTCTTTGCGCGTCTTTGTTCGCGTAGCGTGCCCGCAGGGCTTAGGAGTTTGGGGAACTCGCGTTAGCGTAGCGTGTCCGGAGGACATCCCCGTAAGGGTGAAACTTGTTTCATCGGGACTGCCTTTCTTCTTGACGGATGCTAAAATTCCCCTGTCGTTCGCATAGAAAACCCTGACGTAGCCAATCGGCTATATCCACCTCTACTAGTCTCATAACACTGGAACATTGTGGCTGAATAATTGGACTTAACCCTGCCCATAACAAGCTACGCGTGACATCTAGTCCTGTTTTCAGCCAAGACTCCCGATTACCTGGCACACCTTGCTCTTGAACAATTTCTGGTTCCACCCAAATACCATGAACACCAAAAAGAATTTGTGCCATCCATTTTGCTCGCCCAAAGTGTGTTGGGGAAGTAATCAGCTTCACCTTGCGTACTCCCCAATGACGCAGGATGGGAATGGAATAGTAAAAATTACCAAAGGTAGAGTCAGCACACTTTTCCAACCAAACGTTTTGCATTCTCTGGCGCGCTAGCCGTTGAAAAATCAGCCAAATGCAGGGGTCGGGAGAACCTCGAGAAATTAAGATAGGGGTTTGCGGGTATTGTTGTGCTAACTTGGCGACATGAATTTCCCGACTAATACTACCACCCAGTACAAAAAAGGCATCTACTTGTTTGGAAGATGCAGAAATCATGGTGACAGTGTTAACAACTAGCCAGATCACTAACACCAGACAGACTCCAAAAGCTAGTCTTCGTAGAAATTGCCACCTTTTGTTCAATTGTTCTGACACTGAATGAGGTCGGCTGTTTGTCACTTTAGGTTTCCTGAGGTACTCAATACAAGCTTTCTGTAGAGTTGGCAATACCAGTTGAGCCAGCTAAGCGCTACTTTATGAGCAATTCTTACTGATTGAATAGCACTGCTAATGAAACGGTTATATAGTGGCAGTCAACTGGCGGGAAAAGTAAGCTAGAGTAAAAAAGCCTTTGGAACAAAATGCAGTATTCTCAAGAAACATCAAGGAAAAATGATGAAACAGGCATAATTAAGGAAAATAACTTATAAATCCCTGCAAGGCTGGATTGCTACACTGTCAACAATACGATTATTCCAACTAATATACATGAATCGATCTGCGAAACGTTACTCGCCGCTCCAAATCGCTTTTATTAGCGGAGCAATCGCCTCAACCGCTACATTGTCCGCTTTTGGTCCAGTTTGGTGTCGTTCCGTGCGTGCAGCTCTCCAAGATAGCCCAAAAGCGGTGATCGACAGCGTCTGGCAACTAGTAAATCGTGAATATGTTGATGGCTCATTTAACAAACAAGATTGGCTAGCAGTTAGGCAGAGTTTGCTCAGTAAAGACTATACGAACCGTGAAGAAGCATACACTGCTATCCGTCAAGCATTAGAAAGGTTAGGGGATCCTTACACTCGGTTTTTAGATCCCAAACAGTATGAGGCTTTAACCAACCAAACATCTGGAGAAGTCTCTGGAATTGGCATTCGGATGGAATTGAATGAGCAAACGAAAAAACTCACCGTTATTGAAGCCATAGAAAATTCCCCTGCACTCAAAGCAGGTATTAAACCTGGGGACTATATTTTAGCCATTGACGGCAAACCCACAAGCCAAATGAAAGTGGAAGATGCCTCAAAGCTCATTCGTGGCAAAGCAGGGACTAAGTTAACTTTGCGGCTAGGAAGAGATGGGCAGAGTGCTTTTGATGTCAATCTGACACGGGCAAGTATTGAAGTGCCAACAGTGCGTTACAACTTGAAGCAAGAAGGCGATCGCCGCATTGGCTATATCCGCCTGCGCGAGTTCAGTGCCCATGCTTCAACTCAGATGCGACGAGCCATCCGCGATTTGAATACTAAGCAAGCTGATGGCTTTGTCTTGGATCTGCGTGGTAACCCAGGTGGTCTGTTGCAAGCGAGCATTGAAATTGCCCGGATGTGGATGGACAATGGTGCAATTGTCAAGACTGTAGACCGTATGGGAGCAAGTGACGAAACTAAGGCAAATCGCACTGCCCTTACAAAACGCCCTATGGTAGTACTAGTGGATAGCAATTCAGCGAGTGCTAGCGAAATCCTGACAGGCGCACTTAAGGATAACAACCGAGCAGTAGTTGTTGGCAGTCAAACCTTTGGTAAAGCTTTAGTACAGTCGGTCCATGAACTCGCAGATGGTTCAGGCGTAGCTATTACCATCGCCCATTATTATACTCCCAAGGGCACAGATATTAACCACAAGGGCATTGCGCCAGATATCAAGTTAGACCTGACAGAGGCACAAAAGCGTCAACTCACAGCAAATCCAAATTTGCAAGGAACTCAGAGTGACCCCCAATACGCCCGTGCGCTAGCAGTTCTATCTAGTAAGAACTTTGCTCAACCTACGCAACAAAATCAACAGTTACAGCCACAACCAATGAGCCATCGTTCGGTAGATTTGAAATTTTAGCTCAGCTTCGGTGATTTTGGATTGGGAATACCGCACAAAGGAGACTAGTTAGTAGGTAGTGGTGAGTGGTTAGGTGTTAGTAGAGCAACTAACAATCAACAATTCTTAATCCAAAATCTCAAAACTATGAATCATGAACCAGTTGAAAGAACCACCAATGCTTTCTTACCAAAAGTATCGGTGGTTATACCTGTTTATAACGGTGAGGCAGATTTACCAGAGTTGATCTGTTGTCTATCAGCTCAAACTTACCCAAAACACCAGGTAGAGTATTTGCTGGTGGACAATAATAGTGGCGATCGCACTTTTGCTTTACTCCAACAAGCTGCCGAAAATAGCGAAATCACAATTCGTCCCCAAAGCGAAAACCACATCCAAAGCTCCTACGCCGCCCGTAACGCTGGCATTCGTGCTGCAACTGGTGAGATACTTGCTTTTACAGATGCAGATTGTCGTCCACAACCCGAATGGTTACATGCATTAATGACTCCTTTTGTCAACCAATATATCGTTCTTGTCGCTGGTGAGATTGTGGCGCTACCAGGAAGAACACTGTTAGAACAACACGCAGAGCGTCAAGAAACCCTGTCGCAAAAGCACACTCTTGCTCATCCTTTCTGTCCCTACGGTCAAACAGCAAATTTAGCAATTCGACGCCAAGCTTTGGAACAAGTGGGTTTGTTTCGTCCTTACCTAACCAGTGGTGGTGACGCTGATATGTGTTGGCGAATTTTGCAACAAAAAATTGGACGTTTGGAATTTGCCCCTAATGCAGTTGTCAAGCACCGTCACCGCGCCACACTCAAGGAACTAGAAAGTCAATGGCGGCGCTACGGACGCTCAAATCGCTATTTGCATGAACTTCACGGTGTAGATTTAATGCGGGATATCACACTCACCGAATGTTTCTATCGCTTGGGACGCTGGTTATTGAAGGAACTACCAAGGGACAGCGTGAAAGCTTTAGCAGGTAAAGCTAGCCTTGTCGATTTACTGTGTACTCCTATTGGAGTGTACACAGCTCGATCACGTGCTGCAGGGCAAAAGGAAGCCAAGTTACCGGAGAATGCCAAGATAATTGAGCGGCTATTTTGAATGTTAAATTTGAATGTTGAATTTGAATGTTGAATTTTGTGCCTCCTCCGGAGGAGTTTCACGCTCCGTGTAGCATGAGCGCAAGGCATATTTTGAATGTTTGAGCAGCGAGGAGCACTCAAGTTCGCTAAATTGGAGGAAAGTAGCGCAAAGGAAACGGTAAATGGCAGCACAATTGTTACTGGTAGATGATGAACCAGGATTGCGTGAAGCCGTAAAAGACTATCTGCAAGAGAGCGGTTTTAGCGTTCAAGTTGCCAGTAACGCCCGAGAAGGCTGGGAGTTGGTGCAGCAAAACACACCGGATTTAGTCATTTCTGACATTATGATGCCTCAGGTGGATGGTTACCAGTTCCTCAAACAACTGCGGGACGACTCCCGCTTCCGATTGCTACCAGTGATATTTCTCACTGCTAAGGGTATGACGACTGATCGCATCCAAGGTTATCAAGCTGGTGTTGACGCCTATCTACCCAAGCCCTTCGATCCAGATGAACTTGTGGCTATTGTGGAAAATTTACTGGAACGTCGCACCGCCAGGACTCCAACTCCAACTGAAGAAGGTGAAGCGCCAAATATTACCGAACTTGCTAATCAGATTGCCCAAATTAAAGCTTTGTTAACTCAAAAAAATGCAATAGCTCAATCTCCAGCACCTTTTGCTATTGACTTAACCCCCAGAGAACAAAGTGTTTTAAACTTAGTCGCTGAGGGGTTAATGAATAAAGAAATTGCTCGTCGTCTAGAGACGAGTGTCCGAAATGTAGAAAAGTATGTTAGCCGTTTGTTTAGTAAAACTGGTACCAATAGCCGTACAGAGTTAGTTCGTTTTGCTTTAGAACACGGTCTTGCTAAGTAGTCATAAAACGAATAAGTCACAAGCTTTGTCTAATACCAAGTTGCATTCAAATATGTCATTTTGACCGAAAGCGATTGCGTCTGTGCAGCAAATACGCTTCACGCTTTGTTGACTGCAACTTGGTATAAGATGTCAGGAAGCTACCTGTGACGACTTTAACAGTCACTTTTTCCCACTGCTACCAAACTAGATGAATTCCAAATTTGTCCACAGGCTTGAGTTCGAGCATCGCTAACCCGACTTAACTCATTGAGAAAAGGCAAAAATTTCTAACAACACTGACAGGTTCAGCTTTTGTTGTTTTTAATCAGTTTTTTCTAAGTAAAACAAAAAATTTCGCTCTTCTTCAAGCTCCTTCAATTCTTGGAGGAATAATGCGGATAGAGAAATTCCCTGAAATCTAATTTTTACTCACCGTAACCCTGTATTGAAGCAAGGCATAAATCTAATCATTGAGTAGGCACCCATTGTTTCCGTAGTGAAGACGGGTGATGGTTAGAGTAAGCCCCAGCGCTATGGTTCGTGGGGGTTGGTTAAGCAAGCCAAGTCATTATTAGAACAAATCACCAAATGGGCAAATTTAACGAAATCTAATATTTTCCGCCCGATGCACTATCTGTCATTAGTGGAATGACACAAATTTAACTATTGACTAACTTCAGCAGAGTTGCGTAAGCGCATCAGTTGGCGTCTCATTTGCGGTGATGCTTTTAACTCAGAAACTTCTTGAGCCTTAACATTTGCTTGTAAGGTTTCTAAAAAGTCGTCAGAACCCTCGGTTAAAGCGTCTAGCAGAACCTGCAAAAGTTGGTCGCGATCGCCCAACAGGCTTTTTTCCTCTATCAAGCGGAATTTCAGATGGATTTCGCACTCATAAACACTTACATCTACGGTATTTACTGGGCGTGGTAATGCTTCAAAGTTCATAGCCTTTAGACTTCCTTGTACTAAGAGGTAATTTGGGTGAGCCGCTATTTTTCAAGCCAGAATTCTTTATACTTTTTTGACTCTCAAAGTGTTTGAATTAACAATGCTTGTTTATCAATAAACAACGTCATTGCATTTTGCTCTCCTATCTATCCTTCAGATTTGATTTTCACTGTCTGGTGTCTCAGTTTTCTGCAATAGGTATGGTTCAAGTAAACCATAACTATTATTCAGTTTTTATGATTTTATGCAATAAAGTTTCTGTAAGAACTTGTTCAACCTTTTTAAAGCTTTCTACATCAACTTTATCTTAACGTCAATAATCGTTTGACTTGTTACTTAATAACTAGTGTTAATACGTAAGTGAATTCGCTGAATATTTTCTATTTAATGATAGCCAGACTTTGCTGTACCATAATTCCGTAAAATTACTAAATGTACGATTTTTTCATTTAAAAAGACAGGAGAATGAAATGACCAAAATAATTAGGGGTAAGATTTTTGTTCTCGACGACAACATAGACACAGATCAAATTATTCCAGCCGAATATCTCACCTTAGTTCCTTCTAAACTGGATGAATACGAAAAGCTTGGAAGTTATGCTTTAGCTGGTTTACCTGATCGTTACGACAAATTTGTCGTTCCTGGCGAAACAAAAACAACTTACCCCATCATTGTGGCAGGGGAAAACTTTGGCTGCGGTTCGTCACGTGAACATGCCCCTATAGCCTTGGGTGCGAGCGGCGTTAAAGCAGTCATTGCCCAGTCTTATGCCCGCATCTTTTTCCGCAATTGCGCCGCCACAGGAGAACTTTATCCTTGGGAGTCACAAGAAAGGTTATGTGACAAATTTGAGACAGGTCATGAAGTATCAATAGATTTTGAAAGCAATCAATTGATGAATCACACTCTTGATGAGATATACAACCTCAAACCTTTGGGAGAAGTCGGACCAGTGATTGATGCAGGTGGTATTTTTGCTTATGCCCGTCAGACAGGCATGATTTCTTCCCGCTAAGAATTCCGTTTACAATGATTGAGAGCGCGATGAAACCTAAATAAAAACCGCTTATGGATAACCCGATGCTGCTTAAGTCCACAACCCGGCACATAAGGATTTTTGCCGCTGAATTAGACCGGGACGGAGAACTCGTTCCCAGTAGTCAGGTTTTAACCCTAGATGTTGACCCAGACAACGAATTCAACTGGAATGAAGATGCTCTGCAACAGGTTTATCGCAAATTTGATGAACTGGTAGAAGCATATAGTGGCGCAGACCTGACAGACTATAATTTACGCCGCATTGGCTCAGACTTGGAGCATTTTCTGCGATCGCTCTTGCAAAAAGGCGAAGTCAGCTACAATCTCTCCGGACGCGTCAACAATTACAGCATGGGACTACCTCAAGTTGTACCTGACGCATGATGTTTTAGACACAGGAGAACGGCACTACCTTCAAGTCAGCGAAGCCGACACCAGATGCCACAACGGGGGGAACCACGCTAGTTCCTAAGAAAGCGAGAAACCGCCCGGAGGGCGTCTGCAGGACTTACGGAACCTCACATAGCCCTGTCGGGCATCCCTCTGGTGTGGGTTCACCAGAGGGAAAGATTTTAGCGCAGCTAAAAGCGAGGGTGAGGTTAAAAGCGAGATGTGGACACCACGGTAGCTAATCCCCAGAGGGGACCCCAAGTTCCCCCTTAACTTAGATCTTGCACCAGGGTCAAAAACCGGGTTTCTTGAGAATGACGACACAAGCTAAACCTTAATTTTCCGTTTAGAAACCCGGTTTTTTAGATCTTGTTGAGAATGGCGCAAGATGTCAGCCTCTCAGGGGCGCGTTTTTCGCTCCCGCAACATATGAAAGAAACACATTGAGCTTGAAAACCTTAAATCCTTACTGGGCAAGGGTTATAAAATGTGTTTCTTCAGAGCGTCCGACTGGCGGCGATCGCTCCTATTTTTGAGTTGACATTGACTCTAAAATTAACGCCACCCGTTATGAATGAAAGAAACACTCGCGAATTCCATGAGCCCTTATTTTACAAGCATTCTAGCTCGTGTTTCTTCAGAGTGAACCTTTTCCCTGACAACTGCCACGAACTCTATTACTGTTACTCATGACTTCTTTTGTAAAGTAGAGTGCATCGTTAAGACTTAATAGTCATTCGCAAACTCTACCTTAAATCTATCTGTTAGTCTTAACTAAAGTTAATAGATTCCCAGCTACACATAAATTAGGGAAAAACCTAACTTATCTCCTCTTTCTGATGGAATAATTTCTTTGAACAAGGGTGTAGAGTGTAAAGTAGCTTTACATTACACTTTACACTCCACATTGATATACATCACTACTATAAAAATAAAAGCAAATGGAAAAACTTATCATTTAAAATACGGTTTTTTCTAAAAAAGTCCTGAAAAAGGGAGGTGATGAAGCTTTCACAAAGTTATACAGGTTAAGGTATGAAATTTTGGTGAAGTACGCTCTCGTTGCAGCATCTGTTCTGTTAAGACAGAACAGCAATAATCCTAGGACTGTATAACTAGGTCACATCACCTTTCATCATATAGTGGTTTTCAGCCTGCAATAGCAATTCCCTTTAGTTTGTGAACACAAAATTCTCTAAGAAATAACCTTTGTGGTCTGTTTCGGAGTTCACGACCAATTTGGGAATGCTGTATGTTGATAAATAAACAAGAGAAATGGCTGTATGCCTTATCCACTTAAAGTGTCTGTGAGTAAGTCCAATGTGCCACGTTGCGTACCAACTGAAAGATATCTATTTTTATCATTAAGCAAACTTTTCGCAACTCTTAGCATCTTAAGTTTCGCTCACAAGTTAAAATCGTGATCCAAAATCAGATATGAGCGGTCAACAGTGCCGCTAGCCAATGCTGTTGAAAAAAATGCCAATCTGCTGATCGGTGCGAAGACTATGGAAAATGACGCGGCGACGCTCTACTGCCCAAATGAACTTTGTCAAGCTCCAAACCCCCTGACACACAAATTTTGTCAACGATGCTCCACACCCCTACCCAAACGATTCCTCTGGGCTGTAGCAGACGGACAGAGCATGGCTAATGCTGGAGAATTATTAGCCGATCGCTATTTGGTTATCAGCAAGGCGCTTGTTTTGGATACCAAGCCTGGTCTGTTACCCCAAACACCAAATGGTGAACATTTACAGGCAATCAGACCTTACTTGCGATTATTTCCCTATCGCTTGCACGTACCGCAGGTGTATGGACTGCTGCCTATGAATAACAGCACTTCTAGTAAAGAAATATTACTTTTAGAAAAACCTCCGCTTTCAGTGCTAGATAGTACAGACCCCTTGGAAGTGGAAGTTGCTTGCGAGTTAACCACAGCTTGGCGTAACGCAACATCAATACGCCAACTGAATTTGCTGTGGCAGATAGCTCATCTTTGGCAACCTCTGGCGAGTGAAGGCGTAGTTTCTAGCTTACTGAACCCAGAATTGGTCAGGGTAGAAGGGTCGTTAGTACGCTTATTGGAATTGCGTCATGACAATCAAACTTCCCCTGATTTCCCCCAACTTGGGGAATTTTGGCAGCAGTTACAGCCACAAGCCAATGGCGCGATCGCCGAATTTTTGCGTGAAATTTGTCGTTGTCTGATTGCTGGAGAAATACACTCTGGTGAACAACTCGTTGCCATTATAGACGCAGGGTTAGCAGAATTAGGGCAAACCCAAACACCTATTATCAAAATTGCCACAAAGAGTGATACTGGACCTTGTCGGCAACGTAATGAAGATGCTTGTTACCCTCCTAGTGGGAGCGTTATCAGCAAACCACCCCAGCCGACAGCCATAGCTATTGTCTGTGATGGCATTGGTGGACATGAGGGAGGTAATGTTGCATCAAATTTAGCCATTGAAACCATTCAACAGCAGCTGCATGACCTGACTAAATTGCCCTGTGATCATATAAACTCCGCTATTCTACTTGCAAACTTAGAAACAGCAGCAGCTGCTGCTAATGACATAATTAGCCAGCGCAACGACGACGAACATAGGCAAGGGCGTCAACGCATGGGCACAACGCTAGTGATGGCATTGCCCATTGTCCACGAAATGTACATTACCCACGTAGGTGATAGTCGTGCTTACTGGATGACACGCTCTGGCTGCTATCAAGTCACCTTAGATGACGATGTTGCTTCCCGTGAAGTACGGTTGGGCTATGCCACTTACCGGGATGCAGTGCAACAGGGAGCATCCGGGTCTTTGGTACAGGCATTAGGCATGAGTGCCAGCAATTCATTGCATCCGACGTCACAACGCTTTATCCTCGACGAAGACTGCATTTTCCTACTGTGTTCTGACGGTTTGAGTGACTTTGACCGTGTAGAGCAATATTGGGAAACAGAAATTTTACCGATTATTACTGAAAATTTTGACATAGCAAAAGTAACAGATAAATTAGTCGAAATAGCGAATACCCAAAATGGACATGATAATGTCACGATCGCCATAGTACACTGCCAAGTTAAATACTCAGAACCAAAATCAACCCTCAAACCATCCCTTGTTGACCTCTCCACACTACCAATAGCTTCTAACACTCAGATAAGAACAGGACAGGCTTCATCAGCTTTTAGCCAAAATCAGAAAACTCATGTCATCCCAACAAGCAAGTCTGCCAAAGGTATAAAAGTACCATTACAACTGATTGTATTGTCACTAGTCATATTAGGAGGCGCTTTATTGGGATACCTGTGGCAGGTGGGACTACTTCCTATCCCGAAAATCTGGAAATCTCGTCCTGTCATAATTCCCACAGACAGCTTACCGTCTGTGCAGTCACCTATCATAAGTGATTCTCAGGACAATTCGGACAATTTTAATGCGAATGCAGCAGGGGTGATTCAGACTAACAGTGAAATAGAGTTTATAACAACGACCTCGCCCACAACTAAAGTTCTTGCTCCAAGAGGTAGTGTTTTGCAAATTCTTCCCAAGCAACAGAAAACAGAGCAAGACACTTGGATATATTTGCGAGTCTGCCCTATTATCGGGCAAGCAAGTTCATCAAACTCACAATCAACTTCTTCCACAGCAAAAAAACCTTTACTGAAACCGGGAGATGAAGTCAAAATTTCATTCTCTAAATTCAAATCATTGAATCTTCCCAAAGCTAAACCCGAAGTAGCGAGCCGATGTCAGTTCTCAAAAGAGACTTCCATATCCCCTGTTAAAGAATCAACAACTGAGTCTCAGTCAAAGCCTGTGCCCAAGCAGTGAGGTATTAAAATAGGTGACGCCCATTAGCCGAAGAGCAGCACTTCGTCAAAAACTCGATAAACTGGTAGAAGCCTAAAATAGTACAAGCGATATAGCTTTAAACAAAAAACTCGAAAGGCAAAAAATTTTGTCTTTTCAAATTTTTATTTGAAATTATTTGATTCTACCTCTTAGATTAACCAAAATTAACGAATCCATGCCATCCCTCAACCTGGCGATCGCCCGTCTCGTCAACACCGGCAATGACAGTTTCGCCATTTGGGTGGTGAACGCTCCCTATCCCAGTGGCTATGTTCTGCATGATTGTGTGTGGCTTCCACATCTAACTCAAGCGTGGCAAGAATGGCAGCAAATGTTTGCCGGTCATAGCCGCTTGGATATTTCCCCAGGAGCAACACCCAACCCAGTAAATCCTCTCCCTTTGGACTTAGTTGTACCAACTTCCGGTCAACCGACCAGTTACACTGCTCGTTTAATGCAATATTTGGGAATTAGTCTGTGGGGTTGGGTATTTGACGGACCAATTCTCAATAGCTTTGAACGCAGTCGTGGGATTGCTATGGGTCAGCATACGCGTTTGCGCGTGCGACTAGAAATTCGTGAGCCAGATCTCATTGCCCTACCGTGGGAAATTATGCAGCGCGAACCTGGTCAATCTGCTATTTCTCTGTCGCAACACATACTCTTTAGTCGTACCACTAGTGAAGTCGAACCATTACCATATTTACGCTCAGAACAAGCGTTAAACATACTGTTGGTTTTGGGTGAAGATAAAGAGCGGCTGCAACTTGACGAAGAAGCCGATATGCTCAAACAAACTCTTTCTAATGGCTCTGTTGTGGCTAACAGTTACAGTGGGTACGCACCCTGTATGGTGAATACACTCCTGCAACCAACTCCGCAGGAGTTGATTCAACAGCTAGAAACTAGGGTATACAACGTCTTATTTTACGCTGGTCACGGTCTGCAAGGACCAGACGGAGGTTTATTATTTTTGCGACCGGGTATGACCCTCAATGGAATGGAATTAGCCCAAGTTTTAACTCGTACAGGTGTAAGACTGGCAGTTTTCAATGCTTGTTGGGGAGCACAACCAGCTGCTGCTAATCACCAGGCTGTACCCCACAGCAGTTTAGCAGAAGTGTTAATACGTCAAGGTTTGCCTGCAGTTTTGGCGATGCGTGATGAAATCGCATCTCATGAAAGCCACACTTTTATTAAAGCCTTTGCTGCTGCTTTGCGATCGCGCAAGCCAATTGACGAAGCAGTTGCTGAAGCAAGGCAACAGCTATTAATCGTTTACAGGTTCAATCAACCCGCTTGGACATTGCCCATTCTTTACCAACACCCAGATTACAATGGGGAACTCATAAAGAATTTTGATGAAGGGATTACAGAACTCCCGGAAACTTCTATTCCAGGAATAGGTTCTTTGCTCTCCAACGCTTCTTTGCGATCGCTCTCCCCAGGAGGTAAAACTTGGTCATTGCGACCAGGAATTACGCGCATTGGGCGCACACCAGACAATGATATCGTCATTCCAGAGCCTTCGGTTTCCAAACGCCATGCTGAGATATTATTTCGAAATACTCTGACAGAAGCTTCCCCAGTGCGAACCTATTACCTGCAAGATTTATCCACCTACGGGACAACCTGGGTTTTGCAAGCTAATACTTGGCAACAAATCCATCGTCAGGAAGTTCCGTTACAGTCTGGTATGCAGTTAAAGTTTGGTAGTACAAAAAGTCAACCTTGGGAGTTCATCATTGATCATTCCTCTGCATAAGGGTTGGAAGCACAGGTTTTCCATATTTTAGCTAGCATTGTCAACCAGCACTTTTGAAGAAAACAGCATTCTTTTTGCGGAAATGAGATTTTGGCAGTTGTAGCTGTCAATACTACTAAATAATTAATCAGGAGCGACACATGATTAAGAAAATCAACGGTTCAAAAACTTCCCGTTCCCTACGAGATCAAGTCGATTTAGAGCTTTTAGAAGCACTGCTTGAACCCGATGATGCTACATATCCTTGGAATCTTGCAGATGAACAATCAGAAGACTATTTTGTACAACTAGAACAACAGTTCCAGTTAGAGGATGTCCTTGATGAGGAACTGACAGAACGTTCACAGGCTTTTTACAATCACTTGGATACACTTTGGCATAATAACCTCAATTCTCAATACTACAAATGTAATACAAAAACTTCTGTCTTGGCGAATCTTCAAAAAAATTTACAAGCAGGTTTCGCCGCCAGCGTCCCTCAAGATTGGATAACGGCGATCGCCCAAAAAGCGACTGAGATTTTTTATTCTGGGCAATCTAAGGGCGAGCAACTGGTTCAGTGTGTTCAATCTGTATTACCCAATTGGGAAACAGATGACCTTTTGGTTATGGCACGTCCCTTCGCTTACGCTATGAGGAGCGGTGAACAGCAAAATGTCAACTCTGTTGTAGAAAACGTAGGCAATCGTGACTGGACAAATCTATCTGAAATTGAGAAGGCAAAAGTGAGTTTAGCAGTTGCTTACCATGCGCTTGGTGAGCTTAAGAACATTGAAGAAGAAGGCTAATATTTGTTCCCCCTTTCCTGCATTGCTCCAACCCAGAGGACAATTTGCTTTGCCTGCAAGCAACAATTTTGTTGCTAATCTTAAAATGCAGAGTTTTTCTCATCTAGACACAAAATATCCAAAGTTCATCTCTGTGTAGCTAGTTGCAAACTAAGCACATTCAAAACGTATAACAAGCAAGTTGAGTGCAGCAACAGTCGTCGCTTGTGGACTCAAGAGTGAACTATATAATGAATCATCGCCTCTGTACTGACATATTTATACAGCATAACCCGATACAGAATGGGATAATACGACAATAGCGACACCATCATTGCTTTTGGTGAAGGTCACTGCTGTGCATCATCATGTCGTTGCGCTGATTACTTAGGTCCAAGAAAACGGGTAGCAAAATTTTGTGATCGCGTTGGTGAAAGCGCCCTAGCTTTAAGAATAGCTGCCATCAAAAAGGCGTAAGACAAGACTCCAACAATCACTAACAGTAAACTGTTAAAAAGTCCCGTTGCATTCCACAAAGCGTGTAATCCGGCTGCGGTCAGATAACCAACTGACAGAATTTGCCAGCTTTTAGAGGGTTTGAGGACAGCCAAACCAATAAAATAGCCGAAATATCCACTGTAAGCCATGTGTCCAGCAACAGAACCGAGAATTCGTGGAATGAGCAGTTGCAAACCCACAAGTTGACCAGTTCCTAAGCCCGATTGTGCAGAGACACTTTGAGTAATAGTTGGCACATATTGTCCCAACGTTTCCAACAGGGTAAAGCCCACAGCAGAAGCTGTTCCTAGCAGAATACCATCAAGAGGTTCCGTGACACCGATGCGTTCCCGCCACGGTGATGGGACTAACCTAGCAATAAGAAATGCCACCAGTACAGGTATTGCCTTTAGTAATTCCTCCATCAAGCCAGCGCCAAAAAACATCCGCACCAGCAACTCTGTTAAGGTAATGGGCTCTTGTTCTGAGGGTAAATTACCAGGTAAAAGACCGCGAAACACAAAGATAAACAAATCCAAAATCGGAGTCAGTAAAATAACCGCCGTCGTCAAAGCCGACGCACACAACACCCACCAAGGCTTTGCTTTACCACACAACTGGTAAATAAAGTAGTAAGCAGCAGAAGCTATATAAATTGCGACTATAACTTGATTTGCTTGTGGTTGACCTACTGTGGCAAACATAAGTACCACGAAGACAACTGTAAGAACTCCTGGTACGAGATAAGCTTTACGAGTTAAATCCTTGCCAGTAGAAATAATGGGAAATAGCTGAGTGAAGCTGAGTGAATCTGGTGGTTTTGGGGGAGGTTGATAATAAGTCGAGGTTGATGTTGGGTAACTATTTGCAGGGGGAAGCGGTGTAGCTGCTGATGGAGCGATCGCAGTCGCTTGTTGCTCGTCTTGTTCACACTCAAAAACAAATTCTGGACCATCATGACCCAAAGTGATGTGATCTCCGCTCATCAATTGCTGACAACCCTGCAAGCGTTGTCCGTTCAAGTAAGTACCATTGGCACTAGCCAAATCACAAATTAACCAACTAAATTCTAAATCTGGAGATGAAGCTAGAGGACGAAGCGCTGCATGGCGACGAGATACCATGCGGTACAACATGGCATCCAACACAACTTGGCAGCTGGGGTCACGTCCAATGACGACCTCTTGGCTGGGAAGAAGCGAGTAGCGAGTTTCCACTCCCAAAGAAGTTCCAACACCAGACACTTGCCGCAGGATTGCATTCTGTCTTGCATTTTTGCCTGTCATTGAGTTACAGGGTGTTTCTAAACTATTTATTCATAGAATTGGCAGTAGGACTTAACCCTAGCCACAACAGCAAAATTGCTAAATCCACTATAGCTTCAGTCACTGCTTATCAATGAGAAATGAAAAAAATCAAAATAAACATAGAGTTTGACATAATTTTGGTTAGTATTACCGTTGACATTTGACGCTTAACAGTATTTTACCAACAATCTCATGTGTCAATAACTTTGAGTGCAAATTTACATACTAAACAGCAGACATTTCCAGATGTTCAATCTTAGTACCTAATATCTTGAGAAATTCTGCCAACCAACGGGGATGAGCAGGCCACGCCGGTGCTGTGACTAAGTTACCATCAACTACAACTTCATCAGCTCCAACATCCACGTAGGTACCACCAGCACGCCACACCTCTGTGCTACAAGCAGGGTAAGCAGTGCAGTTCTTGCCTTGTAGGACATCAGCAGCAGCCAATAACTGTAAGGCGTGGCAAATAGCAGCAATGGGCTTGTTTGCTTGGGCAAAGTGGCGAGTGATTTCTAGCACTTGCTTATTAAGGCGGATATATTCAGGTGCCCGTCCTCCAGGAATGACCAAGGCATCATAGTCTTCTGCTTTAACTTCTGCAAAAGAAGCATTGAGAGTGAAGTTGTGACCAGGTTTTTCACTGTAAGTTTGGTCACCTTCAAAATCGTGGATAGCAGTCCTAACTTTTTCTCCAGCTTTTTTGTCCGGACAAGCTGCATGAACGGTATGTCCCACCATTTGCAAAGCTTGGAAGGGAACCATCACCTCGTAGTCTTCCACATAGTCTCCTACGAGCATCAAAATTTTTTTAGTCACCATTTTTTAGTCATTAGTCATTGAGTTCATATTAATTTATATTTAAGAGTCTTAGGTGTAAAATTGTAAAATTTTTCTTCATAGATTATGACTGATAGTTGTGTAAGATGCTACATACAGCAGGTTTCAATTCAGTGAGGTACATCAAAGAGTTAAGAAACCGCAGACGGACAAGCCACTGCGTTGCGGAGCCAGTACTGCAGTACTGGCTCCGCAACGCGCTGGCTCCTCCGTGGGGACCCCAAAGCCCCCCGTTGTAGACGCCCTCTGGGCGGCTTCCCGTAGGGTAGCATGTGGCGTGCAGATATAGACGCTCCTTGGCGGCTTCCCGCAGGGTACGCAGATAAATCTGTACTTCACCTGGATGAAAACCGCTATAAATACAGTCATTTGAAAAATTGTAACCTATCCTCAAAGTTTCAGAATTACCCAGGTAGCTTACCAATGACTAAAGACTAATGACTAAAGACTAATGACTAATGACTCATCAAAGTAAATGGAATTCCTTCAAAGCTTTGGGAAAGTTTTGATTTTCATGGCTGGGACGGCTAAGTTTAATTAAAGCAAAACGTTGTAAGGAAGTTAATTCTGCCCACTGTTGAGACGAAAGCATAGCACCAAATTCTCTAGCTTTTTCCTGAAGATTTGTTGGTACAGTCTTAGCATCTAACCACGCGGGATATGGTTCAACTGGTAGCTCGGCAGCTGGTGTGCCAGTGCGTTGTAGGATCAGGTTCTGAAGATATTCCCTATATGTTTGAATCTCGGCTTCTGTAGAGCAAGGTAATTCAACTAAAGCTTCACGCTCAGCTTTCGTCAAATGACTCCAATCGGATAATTTTAACTTGATGCCACAAGTATCAAGTTTTTGGCGTACCTGCATAGGAATACAACGCAGGGAGTCAACAAAATCTGCTTCAAATTCAAAAAATACCATAAGATCGCATTTCCATGTTCACGTATATTTTTATATGTTTTATTTACATTTATTTACATTTATTTACAACTGCGAATAATCCAATAACTTATTGATAAGGCGAGAATAGCAACTCCTAAACCAATAATATCGATACCTGTTACTTTTTCTAAGTCAAGAATAATGATTTTTCTAGCAACTGCAATTAAAGAAGTAACAACAACTAATTCAACCTGAAAAACATGTTTTCGTAAATAGGCTGTGATATTTTCTAATATTTCTAAAGCAATTAAAATATTCAAAAATAAACCAAAAATTTGATACAAAGTTTTATTGAACTTTGCATAAGGGGCGTAAAATAATTCTTGAAAGAGAAAAACTCCTAAATCCGTAATTGTTACCACAATGACCAGTACCATCAACAAAGATAAAACTTTGGAAACTATGACCTCTATATTCTCAATGAGGTACATGAAGTTTTCATCTTTAAGGCTTTCCTGAACTCGCCTGAGTAGTTTCTTCATCTGTTGTGTCTATTTTGAAGCCAGTATAAGGTATGAAGTAAAAAAATTGGGATACACACTATTTACTTCATACTTTATCCTGTCTGGAGGCTTAGCAGATTAACACTCAGAATGTAAAAGTTGGTAATTATGAACAGTGAACTCAAGGGTAACTGGCATAATCTGAACCGCACAGGCTTTTAATTCTGGTTGCAGTGAGTCAGGACAAGACTCTGGATGAGTCAGGGCGTTAGCTTCAGCATTATCTGCCCAAAGTACACCCCAATGCATGGGGACAAACACTGTACCAGGGGCGATCGCCTTGTGACTTTTGCCGGGAACTTGGCTTTTCCCCGACGCGATCGCACTTCCACCCATTGGTTATCTGTAATGCCTAGCTGTGCAGCATCACGGGGATGAATCTCAAGAAACGGTTCGGGATGCATTTGGCGAATTTTTTCAATCCGACCAGTGCGAGTTTGGGTATGCCAATGTCCGTAAAGTCGCCCAGTTGTCAGGACAAAAGGATAATTCGGGTCTGGTGGTTCCGCCAGTCCCCGTGAGTGATATGCTCCAAAGCGAGCGCGTCCATCAGGGGTGTGGAAGCGGAGATCAGTGTAGAGCCGCTTCGCTGAAGAGGAGGGGGACACGGGAAATGTTTTTAGGTCATTTCCCGTGTCCCCCTGTCTCCTTGTCCCCTTGTCTCCTTGTCCCCTTGTCCCCGTGTCCTCTTCCGGATGGGGCCATTGTGTTGGACCATTCGCCTGTAATTTTTCGTGATTGAGACCTGTCATATTGCAGGGGCGATCGCCAGTCAATTTAACAAACTCAGCGTAAACTTCAGCAGAATTAGCAAAGGTGAACTCCTTGCGGTAACCCAATCTGCGACCAACTTCTGCAAAAATTTCCCAATCTGCTTTCGCTTCACCAGGGGGTTTGCGGAATGCTGGACATAGAGTAACCATTCGTTCGGAATTGGTCATCACGCCGGTTTTCTCACTCCACTGTGCAGCTGGGAGCAGGACGTGAGCGTAAGCAGCGGTTTCTGTTGGGTAGTAAGCGTCTTGACAGATAGTAAAAGGCGATCGCAACAATGCCTTCTTAGTTCGCTCCAAATCCGGCATACTCACAGCAGGATTGGTAGCAGCAACCCACAATAACCCCACAGTACCATTTTCCAGCCCAGTAATCATGTCCCACGCCGTCATACCAGGATTGGGAGAAATCTGTCCTGGCTTCAGCCCCCAAAACTCCTCAACCTCTGCTCGGTGCTGAGGGTTTTTAACTACGCGATAACCGGGTAATAGGTGCGATAAACCTCCTGCTTCCCGTCCTCCCATTGCGTTCGGCTGACCCGTGAGCGAGAATGGTCCTGCTCCTGGCTTGCCAATTTGTCCAGTCATCAGGTGCAGGTTAATGATAGTTCTCACTTTCGCCGTACCTTCTGAGGATTGATTCACACCCATCGACCACAGGGACAACACCCGATTGGATTGACCCCAGTAGCGTGCTGCTGTTTGTAAATCTTCAATACTAATTCCACATTGACGAGCCACCACATCTGGAGAATAGTGGCGAATCACCTCAGCATATGCGGGAAAGTTACTGGTACAGTCGTCGAGAAACCCGGTATCTATATAGTTCCAGCGCATCAACAAGTGAGCGATACCGTTCAATAAGTCGATATCTGTACCAGGACGAATAGCTAGATGTAAGTCAGCCGCTTCTGCGGTTGGTGTGCGGCGGGGATCAACCACAATCATTTTGACTTTGCGGTTTTTTTTGTGGTATTTTTTCAATCTGTTGAAAATAATTGGGTGACATTCAGCCGTATTTGTCCCAATTAAAAACGCACAGTCAGTTAACTCCAAATCTTCATAACAGCACGGGGGACCATCCGAGCCAAAGCTTTGAATGTAACCAGCCACAGCACTGGACATACATAAACGTGAATTGGCATCAAAATTATTAGTACCCAGATACCCCTTTAAGAGCTTCTGAGCCATGTAGTAGTCTTCAGTTTGAAACTGACCGGAACCATACATACATATTGCTTCTGGTCCTTGAGTGAAGCGTACGGTTTGAATGCGCTTGGTGATAATATCAAAAACTTCATCCCAACTGACGCGTCGAAACTCCTGATCCAAAGAGTCTCGCACCATTGGGTAGTGCAGTCTGTTTTTGTCTAAAGACTCCGCGATTGTGGCACCTTTAACACAAATCATACCCTGACTAGAAGGGTGCGCTTTGTCGCCTCGCACCCGCCAAATCGGATTTCCGTGGCTATCTCGATGAGTCGCTTTGCCTAATTGTGCTGGCGGAGAAACTTCCAGTCCACAGCCAACACCACAGTATGGACACAGAGTTTTGGTACATTCAGTCATGGTAATTGCACCATGTTAATAAATTATCTAAATGTTTAGTTTGTCAAAGAGAAATTGCAGCATTTTGCTGTGTTTTCACACTTCTTCTATTCAGTTGACAGCACTGACAAAATTCTCCAAATTATTGATTGATAAAATCAGAGAACCTAGTAACTAAGATTTGCTGAATTTGATTCATGTTTTTAGTTACTTTTGAACAAAAGTATTTCTACTCAATTAAATAATGAATTAAAACATAAAAAATGTTCGTGTTGATACATATTCTAATTTTATACTGATTTTATTGATAGAGTTTTCTTATGCAAATCATGTCAATTATTAAAGGAATAAAAACATCACTCTTAAAAAAAACACAGATAAACACAGATAAATTATCTGCGTTTTATCTGCGTCCATCTGCGGTTCTAAATACTCTTATGCCAGATTTTTCTAAGATATCAATTATTGCATCTTATTTCTCCGCTATAACACCAGAATTGTGATTCACTGCAGCTTCTGTTTTTTGTACTTCACCTTCATAAGCAGCAGCAAAAGAACCCTTTGGTTCTTTCAGGAAGAAAGCACACATGAAAGCGCAGACCAGAGCAGCTAAACCCATTGTGGTAAAAAGCGTTGGTGCATCGGTTAAGCTAAAAATTGTGAGATAAACCACGCCTCCAAAGTTACCGTAAGCTCCCACATTTCCTGCAATTTGCCCTGTAGCTTCCTTCTTGATAAGAGGTACAATACCATAGGTTGCACCGCAACCAGCTTGAGCGAAGTAAGCGCCAAACATAGTAACAGCAATTGCAACTGGAAGTGCCCAACTGCTGTTAATAAAATGTGCCATTAAATAGCCAACACCAATGCCAGCAGTGATAATTGTCATCGTCCATTTACGGGAACCAAACTTATCAGAAATTAAACCTCCACTGGGACGAGAAACTAAATTTAAGAAAGGATAAGTGGCTGCAATCATTCCAGCGATCACATGCTCTAAACCAAAAGTTTTTTCAAAAAATGCAGGTAGCATGGAAACAGCCGCAAGTTCAGAACCAAAGTTTGTCACATAAGTGAATTCGAGTAAAGCGACTTGACCAAATTGATAGCGTTCGGAAGGAGCGTAAGTTTTTTTGCCAGTGAGAAGTTCTTTGTTAACTTGCCAAGCTTTATAGGTTTGGTAAGCAAATAATCCTGCCAAGATTACCCAAACCAAATACATTTGGCTCAGATTCAAAAAGTGAATGTTCTTTTGTTCCAGACGCCAAGCCAATAAACCCAAGGCAAAAATCAAACCGAAATTTGAAAGAATCATTGCCCAAAAGCTTTTAACACTGGTTACTTCTAGAGCACCATTTTTCTTAGGTCTTTGATAAACTTTGCCGGGAGGCGTGTCTTTGACGCTGTTGTAATAAATAACGCCATAGATAGCGGCGATGATACCAGTTAGGGCGATCGCAAACCGCCAGTTAGAAGCGCTACCAGTCAGAAAGCTCGCAATAACCGCAATTGTAGGTAGAGCAAACTCTGCCCCAAAAGCACCAAAGTTACCCCAACCGCCATAAATCCCTTGAGCAATTCCAATCTCTTTTGGTGGAAACCATTCCGCCACCATCCGAATACCCACGACAAACCCAGCGCCAACAATTCCCATCAACAAGCGACTGATAACAAGATGGTTAAAATTCTGCGATAGCGCTGTTGCAAAACAAGGAACAGCAGCAAAAATCAGCAGCATTGAGTAGGTAATTCTAGGACCAAAGCGGTCTAGAAGCATACCAATGATAATTCGTGCGGGGATTGTCAGGGCAAGGTTGCAGATACCCAAAGTTTTAATTTGCTCTGGTGCTAGATGTAACTGCTTACCGATAGTTGTTGCAAAAGGTGCAAAATTAAACCAACAAACAAAGGTGAGAAAGAAGGCAAACCAAGTCTGGTGTAGGATGCGATAGCGACCGTTAAATGAAAACAATCCTTTGAGCATTGGGTTTTACTGGATAGAAAACAAAAAAATTGCATGGAGAAACCCAGGAGCAACATTACAATTGCCCTAAGCTGAAAAAAATTTAAGTGAGTAAATTTTTCGTGAAGGCTGTCCTTATTTCCTAGTCATTTATAACACTGAGTGACTAAGGACAAATAACGACCATAAGGAATAAATGTGCAAATTGGACGCCTCGCTTTAAACTGCGGCTGGTTCTCGTAAGCGTGCGCCGAAATGTTCAACGAGTAGTTCTCGCAAGACTGGTAGCAAGTCTTCACAAGGGATACCTTTGGTGACACAGGTTCCCAGTTGCGCCTCCTTACCAACTTTGCCGCCCATGTAAATGTCAACACCTTCCACGGCTTTACCATTTTTACGAGTTTTAGTTCCCATCAAGCCGATGTCTGCGACTTGTGGCTGTCCGCAAGAATTAGGGCATCCTGTCCAATGAATTCGCACAGGATGAGTGAGTTCTAACTCTGCTTCCAACGCTTTTATGGTTGCTAAAGCGCGGTTTTTCGTTTCAATGAGGGCAAAGTTGCAAAATTGTGCGCCCGTACAAGAAACGAGCGATCGCATTAGCAAAGTAGGGTTAATGGCAAACTTGTCAAGTACAGGTTCTGTTAAAAAAGTTTCCAGAAGTGAATCAGCAATATTGGGGATAATGAAATTTTGTTCAACAGTGAGACGGATTTCACCGCTACCGTAAACTTCTGCCAGACGTGCAATTTCAAACATATCCTCGGCATACAATCGACCGACGGGAACGTGCAACCCTACATAGTTTAGTTCTGGTTGTTTTTGTTTATATACCCCAACGTGGTCGCGTTTTTCCCAGTCAATTTCATCCCGTACTGCTGCGCTGATGAATGATCGACCAAACTGCTTTTCAACTTCTGCGCGGAACTTTTCTATTCCCCATTCATCCATTAACCACATCAGGCGGGCTTTTTGCCGATTTGCGCGTAAACCGTTGTCACGAAAAACTTCCAAAACAGCTCTACACAAAGCGACGACATCCTCTGGAGGAACCCAAACATTCAGGGGAACAGCCGCCTCACAACGCTTAGCAGAAAAGAATCCACCAACCAGGACATTAAAGCCAAAGACTTTTTGGGAAGATGAGGGAGTCATTTCTTCCCCCGCTCCCTGCTCAGAGATCAGATCTCCCCTTGCTCCCTCTGCTTCCTTAAAAGCGGGAACGAAAGCTAAATCGTTAATTTCGGCGTGAACTGAATTATCGCGTCCACCAGTAATCGCAATATTAAATTTCCGTGGGAGATTGGTAAACTCAGGGTTGCCAACGCCATTGTTGGTAACCATGTCTTGAATTTGTTGTACTAACTCCCGCGTGTCAAACAACTCATCCGCATCTAACCCAGCGACTGGATCACCTGTAATATTGCGGACGTTATCCATCCCTGACTGCACAGTGGTTAAGTTAACTGCATGAAATTTATCAAAGATTTCTGGTAGATCTTCAATCCGGATACCTCGCAGTTGAATATTTTGTCTGGTAGTAATGTCAGCACTGCCTTCATCACCGTAACGCTGAACCACTTCAGCTAGCACGCGCATTTGCTCGCAACTCAGAATACCATTAGGTATCCGCATCCGCATCATAAACTTGCCTGGAGTGACTGGGCGAAAGAATACACCCACCCACTTGAGCCGATGGTCGCGGTCTGTTTCGTCCATCGCTTCCCAGCCAAGAGAGGCAAATTTTTCTATTTCTTCCTTAACGGCAAGACCATCTTTTTCTGCCTTGAATTTCTCAAACTTGTTTAAACTAGTTGTAGTGGTAGTTGCTAGGTCTGTCATGAAGTTCAACTCGATTCCAAATTGCTAATCACAGAAAACTTCTGGAGCTAGTTGCTCAACAGCAACTTTTTACCTCATAACATCCCGTTTTTATAGGTTTATGAGGTCTATAGTGGAACTAAAAGTGTATTTTTTGGTGTTTACATACTTGTTACAAACAATCTGTCTATGCACTGTTTGGATGCAAATTGTGTGATTGTTCATCCTTACCTTAATGTTGCAAAGCGATTAATATCGTATATTTCGTTACGAAATTTTAGAGAAATTGAGAAAAATGCATCAAAATGATACATTTTTTGCATAAAAATAAGCACACAACGGCATTACTTGTGGCTGACGCATTCGAGCCAGTTAATTTCGCTCCTGCATCACTTCCTTGAGCAGCCCTTGATCTCGAGTGCCGAGTAAAATCAATGTGGTATTCCTATTTGGGAATTTGCAGATTGTGAGTAACATCAATCAGCTTCTGGTACAAGCGCAAGCGTCATACAACGCGTCTGACTGGTCATCACTGATTCAATGCTTGCAACAGTTAACTCAACAAGAGGACTCAGAACATCCAGAGAGCTTGAAAAATCAAGAGTATCTCCTAGAATTAGCACTTTCAGTTCTAGAAACTGGAGATTTTCAGCAACGCTGGGAAATTGCCAAAGTAGTAACTAGTTTAGGAACTATTGCTATCCACCCATTGATAGATATATTAAAAGATGAAGATGCAGAGGAAGAGTTACGCACTTACGCAGCACGCATTTTAGGGGATTTAAAAAATCCAAATACCATTGCACCTCTGATGGAATTGCTAAAAACCGATGAAAGTGATGAACTTAAGGAGATAGCAGCCACTGCGTTGGGGCAAATGGGTTCTGTTGCTATTGCTTCCCTAACAGAACTTTTAGCTCAGGAACAGACACGCCTGTTAGCAACTCGAATGCTTTCTTACATTCGGCAAAAAGAAACTATCGCACCTTTGTTGAGCGTAGTGCAAGATTCACAAATTGCTGTGCGTGCTGTAGCAATTGAAGCACTGAGCAGCTTTCAGGATAACCATGTACCACCAGTGCTCCTCAATGCTTTGAATGATGTCGCAGCCCCAGTGAGGCGAGAAGCAGTCGTTGGTTTGGGTTTTCGCCCTGACTTACGTGAAACACTAGATTTAGTGGCAAAACTACAACCGAGGCTTTATGACATTAATCAAGATGTTTGTCGTGCCACAGTCGTCGCACTTTCTAGAATCAGTGGTGAAGCTGCAGCACAACAATTATTTCAGTTTTTGATGTCGCCTAATGTACCAATTCTGTTGCAACTGGAAGCTATCCGCGCTTTAACTTGGGTAAGGACATTATCAGGTTTGGAGTATCTGCAACAAGCACTTCATCAACTGCAGTTGCCCACAGTATGGCAGGAAATTGTTACCGTTTTAGGGCGAGTTAGTGATACAACGTTAACCGACAAAGCAGCAGAAATCTTACTAGAGATGTTGCAACAAAACCATCCAGGAGTTGAAATTGCCAGTATCAAAAGTGCGATCGCCCTATCTTTAGGACAGTTAGGGAAAAAGCAGGCAATACATACATTAACCCAGATGTTGGCAGATAAAGATGCTCAAGTGAGATTACACGCGAGTGCTGCATTGAAGAAAATATCTTTGACAACATAGGTTGAAAAACCTCTTCCCCTAAGGTGTTAACTGTGGTCAATTTGCTATTGATAAACAAGAGCTTTTTCTGTGCATACACCCTGCAACGGTTTATCCCAAGTATCAATAGGAAGTTCAGGTAAATAGGCAAATTCAAACACAATACCTATGGTTGGCTTGTTTGTCCATTCCGGAGAACTCAGCATCCGGTCATAATATCCCCCACCATAACCCAAGCGATATCCTTGTTCGTCGCAAGCAACGCAAGGAACAAGAATTAAATCAACTTCCGCAGGAGCGATGATTGGTGAATCGGAATGGGGTTCGGAGATACCATAAGCACCGGTTATTACGACATCTTGATGTGTCCAAAGATGCCAGCTAAGTGATTTACCAACGCAGCGAGGGAAACCCCAACGATGAGAAGTGTCTGTAAATAACAAACTCAGGTCTGGTTCTTGGCGAAAGCTGAAATAAGCGAGTATTGTTTTTGCTCGGTGAAATTGAGGAGAGGTTAAAAGGTTTTGGCAGATAAGATGACTTTTTTGTTTCCAGTCTGTTGCGGATAATGATTGACGTGTTTTGAGAAGCGATTTGCGTAATTCTGCTTTTCCCATTTCAAAATCTAGCATGACTATCTGTGCATAAAGCCTATTTTGTCAATACAGAATACTTTGACTTTTTTATAAACGTTATTTAAAGTTTTGACAAAACTTAGGTATAAATTAAAACAAAAGTCAAAGATTCATTGTATATGTATGTATATAGAAATCAGTAAAAATAAAAACAATTTTTCCATCACATCACTTCCTTGAATATATGTATATAAAAGAACTTTTTCTCCGCAAAATTTTCATTTTTATAAACGCTATTTAAAGTTTTGACAAAACTTAGGTATAAATTAAAACAAAAGTCAAAGATTCATTGTATATGTATGTATATAGAAATCAGTAAAAATAAAAACAATTTTTTCATCACATCACTTCCTTGAATATATGTATATAAAAGAACTTTTTCTCCGCAAAATTTTCAGTAAAAAATTAGCAGAAGAATAAAGCTTGAGATGATGAACTTGGTATATAAATGTCATTGCAAAGGAAAAGCATCCTTTCTTTTGTGTTGTTCATTGTATAAAAAAAACTAAGTTTTGTATAAAAATTGCTAAATACTGTGTATCACTAACTATTTGCTCTATCAGGCACATTTTGTGTTATCTACCATAAGGAATTAAACGGCATGAAGTTACTGCTAATATGCACCTCTGGAGGTCACTTTTCGACCATGAAAAGTCTTAAATCTTTCTGGTCATCACATGAGAGAGTGTGGGTGACTGATTATAAGAAAGATACTGCAATCCTTGAAGATACAGAGAAAGTGTATTGGTTACCTTATCAAGCTCCAAGAAATTTACTGACTTTCATACTTAATCTTCCAGAAACGTTAAGAATTCTCCGTCTTGAAAAACCCGATTTGATTATTTCAACGGGGGCGAGCATTGCTGTAAATTTTGGATTTCTAGCTAAACTTTTGGGCATGAAATTCATTTACATCGAAAGTATTTCTCGTGCTAAAAAATTAAGTATTTCCGGGAGGTTAGTTTACCTCATATCTGACGAGTTTTATGTTCAATGGCCAGAACTATGCGAAAAATACTCTAAAGCTATATTCAAAGGATATGCATCATGATTATCATGACACTTGGAACCGTATCTTTTCAGTTTAACCGAGCAATTATTTGGTTGAGCATACTGCTAGAACGTGGCATGATTTCAGAACCTGTTTTTTTACAGTACGGTAATAGCGACACCTCGCCAGTAGCAGGACATCCTTTGGTAACGTTAGAACAAACGGTAACTTCAGCGCAGTTAACCAAGTTGGTGGATGCTTCTAGCTTAGTTATTTCCCATGCAGGACAAGGTTCCACAAAAATGTTAGCAGAGCGAGGAGCACATTTTGTTCTGATACCACGACTGAAACGCTACGGCGAACATGTTGATGATCATCAGTTATGGTTTGCTCAATCAGTCGCATCTTATAGGATTCAAAGTATTTTGTCTCTTCAAGAACTTGAAAAAGTCGTTTTACAGCCACCGCCTCATTTTCAGGGGAAACTCTTCAATGGTCCAAAGCTAACAGAATACCTCTTGACCCAATATCCCCCAGAAAAGCAAACATACCAGTGGATCTCATAAGCTGTTTCATACTTAATTCATGAATTTTCAGCAAATCTTCTGTAGCAAAAACGTAAGAACATGAATGATCATCCTAAGATATCAAACACAACACTTTTCGTGGTAGTTGTTTTTTTGGGTTAGTGCTCATACAAAGTAGTCATTAAGGTGTCAGACTATGAAGGTAACAGCAATTATACAAAAGCACTGGCTTCCCCTATTGGGGTTAAATATTACTATTCCTATGTGTGCAGCTATGATTGCTGCATTTTCACCTCGAACTTGGACAGCTAGCGCTCAGATTATTTTGCCGGATACCACAACAAACTTAGATGCAAGTTTGGGAACGTTGGGACAACTAAAAGATCAAGGAATTGCCTTTACTACCGAGCTCAACCCGCTCCATGTTCAAACTTCCATTATCACAAGCGATGATGTGATTCGTCCTATCTGGTTATCTGACCCTGAAAAAAATAAGTTTTCCAGCCTTGATAGTTACAAGAAATTATTCAAGGTAAAGCCTGTTGACCAGTCCACAACAATTCGGTTAGAAGTTAAAGGTTCTCTATCCGAACTCGCTAAACAAAGGTCAGAAAGACTGCTCAAGAGCTATGATCGTCGTTTGAATGAACTCCGACAGGGTACGGCAAATGCTCAGCAGCAGTTCAGCCAAACTCAGCTCAAACAAGCTGAAAGCAACCTGGGGTTAGCAAAGAATAAACTGGCACTGTTCAAGCAAGCTACAGGTTTGGTTAGTAGCGAGAATCAAACCAAAAATTTGGTTGAAGCTATCAAGACCTTGACAACGACAGAGGCAGAGATACTCGCCCAAGCGCGAGCAGGGGCGACTCGTTCCACAGCGTTAAGCCAACGACTTGGGTTGAGTCCGCAGCAGGCAATCAACTCTTTACGTTTGAGCCAGAACAAAGAGTACCAGACAATTCGACAAAAATTATCAGAAGTGAACGCTGCTATTGCAGTTAACAGGGGAGGGCTTACTGAGGAAAACCCCACTATCAAATCTTTACTAGAACAGCGTCAGCAATTAGTCACTGCACTGAACAAACAGATTGCTGCGGTGGTGCCAAATTATCAAGGAGTAGATACCAGCTTTGGTGGTAATAACTTCAAGGATACCACTATGGACTTAATTGCAGAGCTCATTCAGGCAGATGGTGAGAGTAGAGCGCTACAACGGCAGGCAATGATTATTAAAAAACAGGTGGAGGGCTTGAAAACAGAGCTGAAAGTCATCTCCACCCAACAATCTCAGTTGTTAGATCTGCAACGTAAATACGATTTTGCTGAAGGGGTCTACAAAGGAATTGTTGCTCAGTTAGAGCAAGCCAAGATTAGCGCTTTTAATTCCTACCCAAATACGCAAGTCTTGGATCAACCCACTGTTAACCCTAAACCTACAAGTCCTAAGCTCTCTTTGATTATTCTTGGTAGCATTTTGACATCAGTTTTTGGTAGCCTTGCCCTTATCTCATTTTTGGAGTCTCGCAACCCACTCCTCAAGCCAAAAGATCTGCAAGAAATCGAACTGCCCGTACTCGTGCGGATTCCTTGTTTCAAATCTCCTGCTGTGGGATTGAAAGTCATATCGGAGACAGAACTAGAGTTTCAACGGCTGGCTTCAACCATTAGCTTAATGTCACTAGAAAACCGTCGCCTGATGGTGAGTAGTTCAACGCCCAAAGAAGGCAAAACAACGGTAAGTATTGGGCTAGCAGCGGCTCTAGTGGTTTTAGGTTTTCGGGTGCTCATGGTAGATGGTGATTTTCATAAAGCTCAACTGAGTCACCATTTTAATCATGCTTTGCCAAGTGAGATAAACGCTTTGCCTACAGCAGTGCAAATTAGCCCAGGATTGGATTTACTGCCAGTTGCACCCATGCAAAACGTTAGAGTGATGGAGTTTGTGGCACGAGGGGAATTTGAAAGGCATCTTGATGCTGTTCAAAGGGCTGGTCATTACGATTACGTGATTGTCGATACTGCTCCGGTTGGTTCAACCAGCGAAGCGGCTTTGATGGCTAAGGTCATTGCTAACGTGCTGCTGGTCGTGAGGTTGGGAGTCAGCGATCGCCATATGGTGCATGAAACCTTGGAACAACTGACGCGCCACAATGCCCAAATTTTCGGTTTGGTACTCAATGGTGTCGAGCAACGGGCTGAAGGGTACGTTTACAAGCACGACAATTCCCAGGTTAAGTCATGAAACAGCAAAAGTATTTACTTGCTCGTTCATGTAGAGTAGAAGAGCAGCCAAGCCTCATATCGAGAGGTGTCATTCGTTGGCGAGTGTTGACACAAGCAGAACGATTCTTTTGTGTATGTATTGTTCTCACACCCCTCTGGTGGGTCATTGGATGGGCTTACATCCTTCCAATATGGTTAACAGTTGTTGCTATTTATGAAATACGTTGTAACGGAACACTAGATCTAAAGACTCCTAGCCTGAGCGTCATTTCAGCTATTGCATTTGGTTTATATAGAGCTATCTGTACAAGTTTTAACAGTCCAGAGGTCAAGCCGAGTTTTTTGTTGGCTCCCATTGCCAGTTTCTGCTGTCTGGGATTAGTTATTTGGTACTGCCAAAGTAAAGATATACGTATACGTATAGAAGTTGTAGGCTGGGCGTTTTCAATCTTGGTTGTCCAGATGTTTCTTGTATGGATTGTTGCCCAGTTAATTTTGGGAGCACCTTACTACAATCCGCCTCTTTCTCTGTTTGGTCAACTGACAGACAAGGCACAGAGGTTTATTCCTGGAGTTGGAAATACTAATTACCTCATGCCTTATTTGCCAGATGATAAAATTGCTACAGGATTAGCTCGTTTCAGCTTTTTCTTTCCTGGTCCAGAAGCACTTGCTCTCTTAGTAGGGTTTATGGGTCTACTAGCTCTGGATCTGAAGAACCGTTCATGGTCTGTTGTGCTTTTATTGGGTTGTACTTTTGTGCTCTTTCTCAGTGCAACTCGCTCTAACTGGATTACATTTCCCCTGATACTCATTATCCGTTTCCTAATTGTCAATTCTAAAAGAGTGAAAAGCTGGTTGATATTCTGCCTCATCGCAGTGGTAAGTTTTCTTTTATTTTCCCTTCCACCTGCAACCGACTTTATCGTTAACACCTTTATTAATACGGCAGAGTCTACGGGTAATGCCCGCGCTGATTCAACAGAAGTCCGTGCCTTAATTTATCAAAGGACGTGGGAAGCAATTACAAATGAATCAGAAGATTTTGTTTTTGGTCGCGGAGTTCCAGGACTAACAGTTTTACCTGGATATGCACCTGCACAAGTTGGCTCTCACAGTTTTCTCTTAGGCACTCTACTTTATCGTTCTGGTTTTCTGGGTACTAGCATTTTTGCCACCTTTTGGATTTCTCTACTTTTATGGTTCTATCAAACACGGAAAAATAGACCAATCTGTAGCTTTTTGATAATTCTCTACATCACTATCACATTTAGTGTCATGGAACTTGAATCAACGACTCCATTAATCCTCATTTTATGTGCAGCATTAAAAACAAATTCAAACCCTATTGCTGGGAGCATGCTTCATGCGTAAACTGATCATCTTGCCAGGAGTCTGCGATACCCTTGGAGGAACACTCATTACACTTTCGTTGTTAATCAAAGGATTAGAAGAGTGTAATGCTGCTGAAAGATTCTGTGTTTTGGTTCGCTCTGGCTCGATTATGGAGAATTACTTGCAACAAGCAGGGCAAGGCGCTTACCTGCAACTTATCTCAGCTAAGAGCAAGCCTGAATTTTTGAGACACGCACTGCAATGGGTAAATCAGCAACCAAAGGACTACCCGTTATTGTTGGACAACTGCGTTGAACGCGCTCTGCTACCAACCCTTCTGTTGGCTGCTCCTTTTCTTCGTCTGAGTGGTCGTCCTGTTTATCACTTCTGTCATGACTTGGCACTTTCATACAATCATTTGGGCTACTGGTTGAGAAAGATAACCTTTACTTGTCTGGCTCCACAAGCTATGTGTAATTCCCGTTTCACTGCTGGACATATTCAGCGGTTGATGCCCAATATTCGAGGAATTCTCTATCAACCTGTCGATACACAACGTTTTAATAACCAGGTCTCATCCACTTCTCCAGCCCCGTTACAACCGATTCTCAAATCTGGGGCAAAGCTCATCCTGACTCCATCACGAATCAGTCAGCCAGGAATGGTTAATGACAAAAATCTACGTGCTTTGATTCCAGTGTTGGCGCATCTCAAAGCAAATGGACATTTTTACCACAGTGTGATAGTGGGGGAAGATCCATCGCCCGGTCAAATCAATACTCAAGCATTGCTAGAAGCTGCCGAAAATGCAGGCGTTGCCGATTGTCTGACTATCTTACCTCCCACGTTTGCCATTGAAGATTACTACAAACACGCTTCAGTTGTAGTTACCCTCGCCCCTAGAGAACCCTTTGGACGCACTGTTGTAGAGGCGATCGCCTGCGGTGTTCCTGTCATTGGCAGTACAACTGGGGGTATTGGGGAAATTTTAAATCATTTCGCGCCTGAGTGGATGGTTGACTCAACAGATCCCAAAGCCACAGCCCAGACAATTGTTCGCGTCAGCACTGATCCGAATACATCTAAACTGCTCCTTAAGGGAAGCAATTGGGTAGAGTCAGAGTGCAGTATTATTAATTACGCACAAAAAATGATAGAAATTACAGGACTCGCTGTACCCAATCAAACAAACTTGCTATCAGTCATGTCTATCTAGCTCAGACATTCACATCAGTAGAAATAAGCGTAATTTTACGATGCTTTAATGATAAATTTATTACTTCATAAAAATTCCACCACAGAGCAGTCCCAACGACCAGATATTTTGGTTATTTCCCGTGTCTTTTTTCCCGATGCAGGCGGTATTCAGGAGTATGTCTACAATCGCTGCCTTCAAGATCCTGATCGCGTCATAGTTCTAACGTCTGCTTGTGCAGGAGACCAAGCGTTTGATCACACGCAACCGTTTGCGATATACCGGTGGTCAATGCCTGTCATATCCAGTCTTGGTAAGTTAGGGGGCTTGCTCAAACAAATTCTAAATATGTTCTGGTCAGTCATACTAAGCATTTGGCTGTATCAACGCTACCACTACCGCTACATTGAATGGTGTCACGGCTACGATTTTCCTGCCCTGTTACTGCTCAGCTATTTGTTACCAGTCAAGTGTTTTATTTACCTTCATGGCAATGATGTCCTTTGTCCGCAGAAAAACCATGTTTTTCGCTGGCTATTTGAGTGGACGCTTCAGCATACTGAAGCAATTATTTGCAATAGTAATTTCACTCGTAATTACCTTAAAGACCATTTTCAAGTTAAGCGTCCTACCCACGTTATTCACCCAACTGTCAGACCTGAAAAATTTGGCAAGGAAAGTCTGAAGCAGGTAAATCTCCTACGGACTAAGATACGTCAGACACATCAAATTCCTGAAAAGGCGATCGCTATCTTGTCGGTAGGGCGATTGGTCAGACGCAAAGGCTTTGATCGTGTCATTGAGCATTTGCCAGCCTTGTTAGCTGAAGGGCTTGATGTCTACTACCTAATCTGCGGTCGAGGTCCAATGGAGTCTGAACTCAAGCAATTAGCTGAAAACCTGGGTGTTACCTCACGAGTCATCTTCGCGGGATATGTACCTGATGAGGAATTAGCTGGATATTACGCCGCTTGTGATTTGTTCTCGCTATTGACCTTCTTTGATAACAAGGTGAAAAGCATTGAAGGCTTTGGAATTGTTTACCTAGAAGCAGCTTACTTTGGTAAACCTGTCATAGCCTCAAAAGTAGGAGGTGTGGAGGATGCTGTCCTAGATAAAGAAACTGGTTTATTAGTAGATCCAAACTCTCCAGAGGAAGTTTTAGCAATGCTACGCCAGTTGTGTGCAGATGAGAAACTACGTCAGCGGCTTGGTAGCAGGGGTCAGGAACTGGCGACTCGTACCACCCCCCACCGAATGCTCTACGAAGATTCCTAATACTATTTCACGAGATTGGTGATACAAATCTTTTCTCCCCTGCGCTCTAATCGTATCAACCTTAAAGTGAAACGGTACAACCCCCCTCCAACTTTATGACTCAAGCCAACTCAACAAAGATAGTTAAAGCGAGTCTATGGATGACTGTGAGCTTTGCTCTTGGCAAAGTTGCCCAGTTATTTTCTCAAGTCATTCTGGCTCGCCTACTGTCACCAAAAGACTTTGGCATTTGGGCAATGGTCTTGATCCTGACCAATTTCTCAGTTCTGTTTAGGGATGTGGCGATCGCCCAAGTTCTCGTGCATCGAGGCTTAGATGATAAGAAGATAGTCAATACTGTCTACAGTTTGGGTGTCAACATATCTATCGGTTTGTTTCTCTTGCAAACTCTTGCAGGTTTTCCACTTTCTCTATTCTTTAATGTACCTGTGCTATTTCCCCTGAGTGCTTTTTCAGCGATTGTCTTTTTAATTGGTGCGGGAGCAGGTTCTCATACTGCGGTTATGCAACGGCAAATGAAGTTTAAAGAGCTAGCTATCTGTGATGGTTTTGCCAATCTTTGCACGAGTTGGTGGTGCGTACCTTTTGTGCTTTTCGTTTGGAGGAGGAGTCTGGATCTTTC
>JAAUSC010000225.1 GCA_012031965.1 Scytonema sp. RU_4_4 | reverse complement strand
TTATCGGAAGCTGATTACAACAAAGCCATTGCCATTAATCCGACTTTTGCTGATGCTTACTTCAATCGGGGTGTTCTTTACCAAAAGCTCAAAAAATGGGAGTTATCGGAAGCAGATTACAACAAAGCCATTGCCATTAATCCTCAGTTGGCTCAAGCTTATGGAAATCGGGGTAATCTTTACAAAGAACAGAAAAAATGGGATTTAGCTCTTACTGATTACAACAAAGCCATTGCCATTAATCCGACTGATGCTAATGCTTACTTGAATCGGGGTTTTCTTTACTATGATCTCAAAAATGGGAGTTATCGGAAGCTGATTACAACAAAGCCATTGCCATTAATCCGAATGATGCTATAGCTTACTTCAATCGGGGTGTTCTTTACTATGAACAGAAAAAATGGGAATTGTCGGAAGCAGATTACAACAAAGCCATTGCCATTAATCCTCAGTTGGCTCATGCTTACGGAAATCGAGGATTACTTTACGCTCAGATGGGTAACAAACAGAAAGCAATTCAAGATTTACAGCAAGCAGCCCAACTTTTCCAAGCTCAAAACAATTCTGCTGGTTATGAACAAGCGATGAATATCTTAAAACAATTACAAAGATAAGTGATAAGTATTGGTGATTGGAAATTAGGAAAAAGCTTAATCCAAATCCCTAATCCCCAATCACTTCTTAGCAATTCGCTCAATTTCTGTAATAATCTGCTGCACTTCCTGATATCTTGGATCTTTTCTTTCTTCAGGAATACGCGCCGCTTTCCTATATGATTATATGTGTTCAATAATCGGACTAATATTCAAATTGAATGACGCGCTTTATACATGATCAATTCGCAAAAGACTATCTAGAAGAATTACTAAAAAATTACGGAGAAGTCAAGGCATCAGAAAAAGTTGCAGGAGAGATTAAAGAAATCGATGTTTTATTCACTCCTAATAAACAGCAAAACTCTAATTTACAAATTTTGGGTTTGCTAGGCAGATTTGCTGAAAATCCGGCGATAATTGAACCCTTCCGCAATCCAGCTTCTACCGATGAAATATGCGATTGTGTTCTCAAATTATTAGAAGTCAAAGCTTTACTGCGACGAGAAGCCAAAGCCAATAAAACCAAACTTCAGGACTCAGAAGTTCCCCAATTGTGGGTACTAACACCTACCGTATCGGAAACTAGATTATCTAGCTTTGGAACTGTGCAAAAACCAGGTTGGTTATTAGGAGTACATTTTCTCCCAGATGCTTGGCGGACAGCAATTGTGGCAATACATCAACTACCATTAACACCAGAGACATTATGGTTGAGGCTTTTAGGTAGAGGCAGCGTACAGTCACAAGCTATTATCGAGTTGCAAGCGTTACCATTAAATCATCCATACCAAAAAGCTGCACTGGAACTAGTTTATAACTTGCGAGAAAACTTAAGAATAAATCAACAATTAGAAGCTGACGATCAGGAGTTAATCATGCGACTAGAACCACTGTATCAAAGAAACAGAGAAGAAGCCAAGCAAGAAGGAAGGCAAGAAGGAAGACAAGAAGAAGGACAAAACTTAATACTGCGTCTACTCAATCGCCGTTTTGGTGAAATTGATGCTTCATTAATACAGCAAGTTAAAGAATTATCGATTGAACAATTAGAGAATTTAGGAGAAGCGTTACTAGATTTTACTACTGTTGCTGATTTAGAAACTTGGTTCAAGCAACAATCAGGTTAAATAATCATCAGTAATAAAAATTGGGTACTGGTGTCTGAAAAAAATTCAATTACTGTTCCCAATCATTTATTAGCAATTTGCTCAAGTGCAGCAATAATTTGCTGTACTTCCTGATATCTTGGATCTTTTCTTTCTTTCAAAAGAAGAGCAGCTTCTCTGTACTTCTGTCCAGCAGCTCGTAAATTTCCCTTTCTGACATCCTGACGAGCTTCACTCATTAATACATCAGGTGACTTTCTGCGTTCAGGGGAAATAGTTGAAGAATTTAGAGGATTTTCGTTTGTTTCCCTGTTCTCTACTAGTGACAGCCTAGCCAGGGCTTTTTTTTCTACGTGTATTTTGTTAATAGTCTCTAACAAATCTGCAGCTTGTTTATAATTCTTTTGATTTAAATAAACTAAACTTTTTTGGAAGTAAAGGTTTATACATACCTGAAAATCTTGTGATTGTTTCTGCGATTCGTCTTCAACTAACGCTCGTTGATGATAAGCTGCTGCGTATTGGGGATTAAGCTGAATCGTCTGAGTAAAATCTGCAATAGCTTTTTGTTTATACTCCTTAATCCTATCTTTCACTTTAACCGGGCAAATAATTCTATAATTATCAATTTTCCTACAGCCTGGTACAGTTCCATCAGGATTTAAAGGTTTACCTTGAGCGTATTTAGCATAAATTAAACCCCGCTGATAATATGCTTCTGCATATTGGGAATTAAGAGAAATAGCTTGTGTAAAATCCGATAATGCACCTTGAAAATCTTGCTGATTTGCCTTTTGTATACCTTGTAAAAACCAGTTATTAGCCGTCTGTGTAGTTTTGTGTTGGACTGGAGACGCTTCAACTTTGGGAAACATCACTGCAGAAATGCTAAGGGTAGTAATTGTTAGGCTGAGACAAGCGAGAGATAGCTTTAGGCGAAACATAATTTTAGTATTTTTATAAAAATATGTTTTAACTTTTACTTCTAATTTGAACGGATTTCCCATTACAAAAACATCCAACCTCTCAAAGTAGAAGTGGGATTATGTAGATATTGCAGAGAGCATCTCAATTTTGCAAAAACGTGTTTGTCATTGCGTTCGCGTAGCGTGTCCGAAGGACATACGTAGCGATAGCGGAGTGAAGCAATCCCAAACCCTTGCGATTGCTTCGCTCCACTTCGTTCCACTCGCAATGACGAATAATAAGTAATTAACTGAACTTGATATGATTTAGTGGACATCATTATCTTCACATAGTTTCTGTTCATTTTCACTGAAACTGGGGTTATTTCTCAAGTAGTCATCTAACCATTGACAACTACGCTTTTGTAAATCATTAATATCTAAATTCCATAAAACTATATTATTGGTATCTACTGAAGCGATGATGTTCCCATCTGAACTAAAATGAACATCCAAAATATTACCTTGATGTCCTTGAAGAGTATAAAGTCGTTTTCCATCTAAATCCCACAGATTGATTTTATCTACACTCGCTGAAAGCAGTATTTGGCTATCAGGGCTAAAGTTAACACTATAAACGCTTTCGTTATGGTGTAAAGTTCGCAAGAATTTACCACTATCACTCTGCCAAAGTTTGACTGTTTTATCAGCACTTGCAGTCGCAATAAGTTTTCCATCTGGACTAAAGCTGACAGATGCAATATTATCTTGATGTCCTGTAATGGTTTCTAATAATTTCCCCTCCAGGTTCCACAGCTTTACTGTTTTGTCTCCAGCAGTCGCCAAGGTTTTACCATCTGGACTAAAGGTAATACTTGTTAACAAATTATCCTTAGTCTGCCAGTTGTTTAATAAGTTTCCCTCTAGATTCCAAAGTTTTACTTGTTTATCAATTCTCCCAATAGTTGCTAGGATATTCCCGTCTGGAGTGAAACTTACATCTTGAATAGAGTTAAATATACTGTTATTAATTCCCTCATGTCCTTGCCAACTTCTTAATAAGTTTCCTGACAAGTCCCAAAGTTTTATTTGATTCTCTTTACCGATAGTGACAATACTTTTACCAGTTGGATGAAAAACTACTTTGATAATTTCTCCTTCATGTGCGTGAAAGCTTTGCAGCAAACTTCCATCGCGCTGTCTTAGGGTGACGATACCTTGTTGATTTCCTACTGCAACAGTTTTGCTATCCGGGCTGATACTAACACTATTGCCTGTAAAAGTAGGTAAAATACCTTCCAAATGCCAAAGTTTCACTGTTTTATCAGCACTTGTACTCGCCAAGGTTTTCCCATCTGGACTAAAACTGACTTCAGATGCTTTACCTCCATGTCCTGAAAATGTGTAGACTGGGGACTGGGAAAGAAGCAGAGGGGAAGGGAGAAGGGGGAAGGGGGAAAGAGGGAGAAACCTCCCCTCTGCTCCCTGCTCAGAGCTCAGAGCTCCCTTGTCTGTTCTTTCTAATCTCCAATCTCTTGAAATACTCCAAACTTTTACCGAATCATCCGCACTTGCAGAAGCAATTAATTTACCATCTGGACTAAAACGCACATCTAAAACTTCGTCTGTATGACCTTCAAAGGTATGCAATAATTGACCTGCTAAATTCCAGAGTCTCACAGTTTTATCTTTACTAGCAGATGCAAGAATTGTACCATCTGGACTAAAATTAATGCTGAAAACTTCATCACTATGACCTTGTAAGGTTTTTAAAACCTTCCCCTCAAGACTCCAGAGTTTAACTGTTTTATCAGCACTTGCAGTGGCAAAAGTTTGTCCGTCTGGGCTAAAACTGACACTCCAGATTCTTTGGTTATGAGCCGGAATTGTTTTGATAAGTTTACCATCCAGCGTCCATAATTTGACTTTCCCATTTTGGCTTGCACTGGCAAGAACTTTGCTATCGGGACTTAAGGCAACTGCCCAAATTCCATCCTTGTCTGATAATCTTAAAAAAGGATGCTCTGCAAATAAACCAGTTGTAAAATTATATCGCCATAAGCTGACGGTGTTGTCAAAACTGGCAGCGATAAGAATTTGACCATCCGGACGGAAAATCGCCTTGAAAATACCATCTTTATGTCCTTTTAAAGTTTGCAGTAATCTGCCATTTTTTTGCCAAATTTTAATCGTTGCATCTTGACTGGCTGAGGCGAAAATCTGACCGTTAGGACTAAAGCTAACGCTGGTAACAGAGCCTTCATGCCCTTTGAAGCTATTGTACTCTCGAATCTGATTGATACTTTCTAGGGTAGATGTTAACAGAGTTATTTTGGTTTTAAAGTCTAAAGATTCTAATTGCTGTAATTTTTGGATAACCGGAATCAGAGAAACTAAACTTTCAACTTCATTCCCTGAGTTCAATAGCACTTTGGCAGAAAGGTTGAGAGATTTTAACTCATTTATTTGAGCTTGTTGTCGTTGGGATTCTGCTTGCTGCCATTGCAATAAAGCTACGCTAGTTAAGAGCAGTGATACCACTAAACCACCAGATAATCCGATAACAATCCTTTTGCGAGCAGCATTTTTCTCTTGATGCTCTTTATCCCGTAATTCCAAACTCAACTTAATAAAAATTTGTTCAGTAGCACTAATTTGATTTGAGCGGTACAGTAACCATTCTTCAGCATCGATTAAAGGTTTCCCTCGCAACAATGCACCTGCATCTTTATCGCTATTTTCCCATTGTCGTATTACTGCTCTTAGTTGCTCTTGCCAACGGCGAAACTCTCCATCTACTCTCATCCATTGTCTCAATCTTCGCCAGTTGTTAATTAACGCCTCGTGGATGATTTCAACAGTTTCGATTTTGGTGATTTCATTGCGGTTCGTCACCACTAATCGTGCATCAGCTAACCTTGCAACTAACTCCCAATTTTCTTCTGCGACTTCCTCACGAGTTGCTAAACGACGGATATCTGCGCTTGTTTCTATGGGTTGTATTATGGGTTGCACTAATTGAATAAATATCTGTTGCACCCTTTCCTTATCTGCGGAACTCAGTTGAGCATATATCGCTTCTGCATGATTTGCTAAAGCGGTTTCAACGCCGCCGATGTCTGTGTAAGCTTGATGAGTCAGCCATCCCTGCCGTTGTTTGTGCCACAATTGAGTTAAGCTAAATTCGAGCAAGGGTAAGTGACTGGGAGAGTGCAACACTGCATCAATCAAACGTTGGGTTAATCCTGGTTCTAACTGGACGTTGAAGCTATGAGCAGGTTGTTCTATGGCTGCTGCTAATTCTTGAGCATTCATGGGACTCAAGTTTAATTGAGCATCCTGCAACGCATCTGCAAAAGGACGGTAAGATAACGCCTCGCCAAAAAAGTCTGCCCGTAAGGTTAAAACCAAAGTAAAACCCGGAACTTTCTCAACTGCATTGAGGAGATTATCTAAAAAGATTTTGCGTTCTTCGGTATCCTTACAAAGGGTGTAGAGTTCTTCAAATTGATCTGCAATGATAATTAGGTGAGATTTGGGTGAAGCTGTCGTGATAGATTCAATGAAGTTTTGTAAAGCGTAAGCGCTCTCTTTCAATTCTACTTCCAATTCTAATTCTACCAAACGGGGATTAGGAAGAAGAGGAAAGGGAGCTCTGAGCAGGGAGAGTGGGAGAGTGGGAGAGTGGGAGAACTTCACCTCATCCCCTGTTGCTTCCTTCCCATTCCCCAGTCTTCGAGAAAGAGCGATCGCACGGGAGTGTCCGCCAAGGGCGATCGCTAAAGATTCCAAAGGATTATTACCAGGGCGAAACGAAACAATCAGCCAATCATGCTTTTTATCTCGCTTTAATTGCGGAATTAACCCAGCAAACACCACACTTGATTTACCACTTCCAGAAGCACCAACCACTGCTACCAAATGCTTTTGCTTAACAGCAGCAACTAACTTTTGTGTGACTCCTTCTCTTCCATAGAAATAAGGTGCATCTTCTTCTCGGAATGCAGCTAACCCCTGATAAGGACAGTGAGAAATTGCCCCCAGACTCTGCCAAGTGGGAGGCATTTCTAATAAATTCTGGACAATGACAGGTAACCAACTGGCGCAGGGGTAATCTTTCTCCAAACCCTGCAATTTTTTTCGAGCTATATTAACAGATTGATAAAGAGATTTGCCTGTGGTAAACTCTTTAAAAAAGTTTTTTAAAAACTGATGTGCTACCGTATCAGGTACGGGTTCGCGCATCACAATAACTTGAGGAATATGCAAACTTTCTAACTCAGCTGCAATTCCTAACCCATCACAAGAATTGAAAAAAGCTAACTGTAAACCTCGCATCACGGCGGTTTGCAGTCCATACCTCAACTCCTCCATTGTTAAACTATCGGTGCGGTTGAGAAAAATTCTGCCTTTTGTTGACTCTGTGCGACTATGTCCAGAAAAAAAGAGAATATCCCAGCCTTTGTCATCCCAAAGATGTGCGTTGAGTTCTACAGGTGTTGGTTCAACTAAAACAACTGTTTCAGCTTTTTGGCAGTATTGTTTGAGGAGTTTCTCATCAACAGCCACGTTAATTCCTTCACTATTGCCCAAAATAATTAAGATGCGGATATTGGGGCGATCGCTTCTTTTAAAACGCTGCGATGAAAGAGAACTGAAAGCAACTTCTGCATCAGGATAAGACTCAAATAAATACCATAAATGCCAAGGTAATTTCCGCAGTTGAGGTTCAGTGGTGCGGATAATCACTCGCACTTCATCACCAGGAGTTAATTGTGTTAAACATTGTTCTTTAATAGGACAAAAAGAATCTGCTTGTAACCAAGTAAAAAAACTCTGCTTGGTGATTTCTGCTTTCTCGTGACATTCCTGTTTCAGAGATTGAAATTTAATATGAAAAATCTGCTCTTTTTTCGGTTTAATGCGGTGTCCATCCAGACTACGATAAATCTTAGACCAGTCTTGATAAATATTAGGTAGAGTGGGAAGCGGAGGTAATATTAATTCGTTGTCACTTAGCTCAATATCGGGAACTGAACCATCTGAGCCAATTTCCAAACTAACACGAAACCCCTTATCGAAGGAACCATCCAGTTTGAGGACAACTAACTTTTTCATGGTGTTACCATTCCTACCCCGGTACGAAACCTCTATTTTGAGTTCGGTTTGCTTGGCAACATTTTACGCGATTGGGTGGAATTGTTACAGAAGTTTACACAGAGAAATCCTAATCTACATAGATTGCGATCGCACTACCGTTCCGAAATTCTCCTAGACATCCCATAGCCTGTGATCTGAAACCACATTCCATAGATACATTCCATTGGTTAATAATGCGACTACCTCTTTGCAAAGCAATTTGACGCACATAGAAACCTTCACCATCTGCTACATTAGCAAGTTGAGTAGGGCTAAGTATGAGGATGAAGCAATAGCGTCTGGAGCATAGTTTGAGATTGGCAGTAGCATTATTGAAAGCTCCTACCACTGTATAGTCGCAGGTATATTTTTCACCGTTAAAAGCAATGGTACAAGTTGATGGATAAACAGTTTGGTGGTATCTATAATTAACAGCTGGTCTTGCTAATGTGGGGTTAGCATTCAGGCTTAATAGACCAACTGAGGTGAGCAGGGATGCTACCATTCTTTTTAACATAATTCTTCCCCTTGTAAAATCTTTGTTATGGGTGATGCAACCTTATTGATTGCTTCTATTTGTGTTTCTGCACCCGTTCGGTGTTTTTATGCAGGTGGGGAAGATAGTTACAAAAATTTACTGTTTGTGGAAATTATAAAAACTAAAAACCCAGCTTGTTTGCAAAGCGAGGTTTTTTTCAATTGACTTGATTGATTTGTAAATTTCTGACTTGAACTCAGAAGTCCCAAAGAATCATATTAACCTTGATGTTGCGCTAACCAAGCTTCTAAATCGGTTAAATCCGAAAAATCAAGTAAAGCTTCTCCCAAGTCTTCAACCTGCGTTAATGGTAGAGATTGAATTTTTAATTGTAGTACAGGCGGGACAGTTCCGATTTTACGGCGAAGTTGTCGCATAACAATCGATAAAGCTTTTTCCTGCTGGATATCCTGATAAATGACAGACTCGCGCATAGCATCACTCCGTAATAACCTTTTAATTGCTTATTAACCTTGATTTTGCGCTAACCAAGCTTCTAAATCGGTTAAACCTGAAAAATCAAGTAAAGCTTCTCCCAAGTCTTCAACCTGCGTCAATGGTAGAGATTGAATTTTTAATTGTAGTACAGGCGGGACAGTTCCGATTTTACGGCGAAGTAGTCGCATAATTAGAGAAAATGCTTCTTCCTGCAAAATATCCTGATAAATTACAGACTCGCGCATAGCATCACTCCGTAATAACCTTTTAATCAGTTCCTTGTTTAATACTAGCCCAGCCAACACTGCTGTTGACGCAGCAATATTACTTTGTATTCGGGTGTCGTTTATTTGCTCAATAGCTTCTGCAACTTGTTGTAATGTTCGCGTTTTATCCTCAGTTTGACTCAGGGTTGCAAACGGTAACAAACCAGGAGTATTTAAAAATATGTTGCTGGGTTGCTCCCAAAGACGAATAACTCCAAATTCATGACGGGTACTTTCTAAAACAAAAGCAGTTTGCTGGACTAATTCGGATGTGGTAGGTTGCAGGTAAATCACAACCTGACGCATCCGCTTGCGTGGAAATCTGCGATACACCCTTAACCGATAATCAGCCATCCGAAAAGGAATTTCAGCTTTTCCTTCGGTTTGGAATTCGATATGCAGAACAATTTCATCTGACTGCAACAAAATTAATGCATCTGCTCGAATCGGTTCGAGGGATAATTCTGATGGGCTGAGTTGGGTGAGTGCAATAGATTCGCCGAGTAGCCAGGTGGCAAAATCGGCTGAGAATGACTCTGCTAAAAAGCGACACACATTATCGAACATAGACAGGCATTATATCAGCTATGTTTTACGTCTACTATGGTTTTTCTATAACTCTTACTAAATTTTTCTATTAATCTTCTGCTCAAGTTTATTGATATTTTTTTGAGCAAACAAAAGTCTCACTATGATTTAAAGGAATTATAATGAATTATTTCTTTGCAATTTTTTTAAAGCATTCATAACTATTTCATAACCAGCAGAATTGTTTTGAGCTTGGAAAAGTTGGGCTGCGTGCTGTAAATCTTGAATCGCTTTCTGTTTGTTACCCATCTGATCGTAAAGTAATCCTCGATTTTCGTAAGCGACAGTGAACTGAGGATTAATCGCGATGGCTTTGTTGAGATCAGCTTCAGCTAACTGCCATTTTTGGAGTTCTTTGTAAAGATTCCCCCGATTGTTGTAAGCTTGAGCATAAGTCGGATTAATGGCAATAGCTTTGGTGTAATCAGCTTCAGCTAACTGCCATTTTTGGAGTTCAGAGTAAAGATTCCCCCGATTGTTGTAAGCTAGAGCCAACTGAGGATTAATCGCAATGGCTTTATTGTAATCAGCTTCAGCTAATTCCCATTTTTGGAGTTCATAGTAAAGATTCCCCCGATTGCTGTAAAACGCAGCACGAGGACTGATTTCAATTGCTTTATTTATTGCTGCTGATGCTTGTGCATATCGTTTTAAACCCTTTAACACTACCCACTTCTCGTTATACAAGTTTGGGTTTTTTGGTTCTAGTTGAATTGCTTTATCTATTGCTACTAATGCCTGCTCAAGTTGGTTTAAAGACATATAGACTATACTTAGGGTTTGCCAAGCAGCAACAAAGTTATTTTTGAGTTTCACTGCTGATTCTAATGCAGCTTGTGCTTCTTGATACTTCCCAGCCCAACCTAACGCCAAACCCTTGCCATAATAAGCTAAATAAATACTAGAGGTGTTTTGCTTAATTGCTTGCTCAAAAGCTTCGACTGCTTCTTGATAACGACGCAAACGCCACAGTTGATTTCCTCTTTCTAACCATTGGTTCGCCTTTGTATTTCCTGTTGATACATCGGTTGATAATACTGCCTCTTGAATAGATTTGATTTGTTGAGGATTTAGTTGGGGTGCAGAAGTCGTTTCTACCTTTTGTGCCTGCACATCAAATCGTGTCGCCAACCCTAAAAAGGTACTCACAGGGATGCCTAAACTATAGCCTATTTGTACTTTATCTTCTTCCGCTTCTGCGCGTCCATGAATACCAATGACTCGTCCAAGGGAATCTAACACTGCCCCACCACTCATCCCACCATAGGTGATACTGGTGTAAACTAATTCATATCCTCCCGTTAGAGAACTCGCACTTTGTAATTTACCAGAATTATCACTTTGAAAGTCTGATTCTTTAACAGTTAGTAATCCCCGTTCCCTTTCAAAAATCTGCCCCATTGTCAACCGCCAGGGTGAATAATTGTCTCCCAACTTCGGATATCCAGCAGTAAATATATAGTTAGCAGTATTGGGGTTATAATTTGCTAGAGTCGCTACTTGATAATTCTGGTTACTAGCAGTAAATTTGACGATTGCTAAATCAACACCTGATTCTACTTCGATTGTGCTTTTATCTACAGGGTATTGCTTTCCATCTGGGGCAAGTATTTTATAACTATAGTCACCACATGGCTGTTTTGCATCTTCTGTTTCACACACAACGTGTGCTGCTGTTAAGACTGTGTATGTC
>JAAUSC010000224.1 GCA_012031965.1 Scytonema sp. RU_4_4 | reverse complement strand
CAGCTTTTGATGCTACTACCTTTGAAATTTGGGGTGCACTTATGCATGGTGCAAAATTAGTCATTCTTAACCGAGATATAATTATTTCTCCCGATCAGTTTACTGCTAACATCCATTCCCAAGAAATTAGTATCTTATTCCTAACGACAGCCCTCTTCAATCAGATAGCCAATTTTAACTCACAGGCATTTGGTAACCTCCGTTATTTACTATTTGGCGGAGAAGCAGTCGATCCCAGATGGGTACAGGAGGTTTTGAGTAAGGGCGCACCCCAACATTTGCTTCATGTCTATGGTCCCACAGAAAGCACTACCTTTTCCTCCTGGTATTTGATAGGGAAGTTAGCCACAAACAGTACAACTATCCCAATTGGTCGCCCGATTAGTAATACTCAAATCCATATCTTAGACGCTAATCTACAACCTGTGACAGTTGGTGTATCAGGAGAACTCTACATCGGTGGCGATGGCTTAGCCAGAGGTTACTTAAATCGTCCTGAATTGACTCAAGAAAGATTCATTCCCAATCCCTTCTCCTCTAACAAATCTGCACGGCTATATAAAACTGGCGACCTCGCTCGTTATCTAAAGGATGGCAACATCGAATTCCTTGGACGCATCGACCATCAAGTTAAAATTCGGGGGTTTAGGATCGAACTCGAAGAAATTGAAGCAGTTTTGAGTTTATATCCTGACGTGCAACAAGTCACAGTAATTGCCAGAGAAGAAACTCCAAGTGATAAACGCTTAATAGCTTATCTAGTAACTGAGGTCGAGGAGAATCTTAGTATTAGCAAATTGCGACAATTCTTGAAAAAGAAGTTACCAGAATACATGGTGCCCAGCACTTTTGTCACTTTAGACACCCTACCGTTAACAGCCAACGGCAAAGTAGACAGAAAAGCTCTGCCCGCACCAGCTTTAGAGAGCACCAGAATCGGAGAATATGTAGCTCCTTGCACGCCAAGCGAAGAAATCATCGCCCACATTTTTAGTGAAGTGCTGGAGATAGAAGCAGTCGGCATTCACGACAATTTCTTTGAACTGGGGGGACATTCCCTCCTCGCCACTCAATTAATATCCCGACTCAAACAAACCTTTGCAGTAGAAATCCCCGTGCGAGCGGTCTTTGAATCTTCTAGTGTTGCGCAACTCGACCAAACCATCAGCCAATTACGGGCTGAGGGACAGGGATTGAGCCTACCCGTAATCGAGCGGATTGCCTCAAACACTGAGGAACTACCCCTCTCGTTTGCCCAAGAAAGACTGTGGTTCCTCAACCAACTTGAAGGAGATTCGGCGACTTACAATATGCCCGCTGCCCTGCGCCTAACTGGGGAAATAAATCTCGCTGCATTCCGCCAAGCTTTAGCCCAAATCGTGCGTCGCCACGAGGTACTCCGCACCAGTTTTGCCACCGTGAATGGCACCCCACGCCAAGTGATTCACCCGGAAGCTACCATCAACTTAGAGGTGGTGGACTTACAACATTTAGAAGACAACGAACGAGAACTATTTCTAGAACAACAAATCCAACAATCAGCGCTGACTCCGTTTGACTTAGAGATTGCCCCGTTAATCCGATGTAATGTATGGCAGTTATCAGAGACCGACTATGTGTTCTGCATGAATATGCACCACATTGTCTCAGATGGATGGTCAATTGGCTTGTTCGTTCGAGAACTATCAGTTCTTTATCCAGCCTTTTGTGCTGGATCACCGTCCCCCTTACCAGAATTAGAGATCCAATATGCCGACTTTACCCTGTGGCAGAGACAATGGTTGAGTGGGGCAGTACTAGAACAACAACTACAGTACTGGAAATCTCAATTGCAGGGTGCACCAGAACTATTGCAACTACCAACAGATCGCCCGCGTCCAAGCGTGCAGACGTATCGAGGTGCAACTCAAAGTTTTACCTTAAGTACAGAATTAACCCAAAAATTACAAGCTCTGTCACGGCAGACGGGTGGTACTCTATTTATGACCCTGTTGGCAGCCTTTGCCACCTTACTCTATCGTTACAGCGGTCAATTAGATGTGGTGATTGGTTCGCCGATTGCCAATCGCCATCGACGCGAGATAGAGTCATTGATTGGCTTTTTCGTGAATACGCTAGTATTGAGAACCCGATTTGAACAGCAGCCGAGTTTTGCACAATTGCTCCAACAGGTACGAGAAACCACTCTCAAAGCCTATGAGCATCAGGATGTGCCCTTTGAACAGGTAGTAGAAGCTTTGCAACCGCAACGCTCCATGAGTCATGCACCCATGTTCCAGGTGATGTTTATCTTGCAAAATGCGCCGATGGGCGAGATTGAATTACCTGGAGTGAAGTTAAGTGAGTTAAATGCTGAAAGTACGATTGCCAAGTTTGATTTGACTCTATCCATGAGCGAAAGCCCTGTGGGATTGGATTGTGTTTGGGAATACAACACCGACTTGTTTGATGGGTCAACCATTGAGCGCATGGCGAGTCATTTTGAGAACTTGTTATCCGCGATTGTAGACAATCCTCAGCAATCAGTGAGTGAATTACCCTTGCTCAGTGCCGCCGAACGCCATCAGTTATTAGTCGAGTGGAATGACACCGCGCGGGAATATCCCCAAGACAAATGTATCCATCAGCTATTTGAAGAGCAAGTACAGAGAACACCGGATGCGGTGGCCGTGGTATTTAAGCAGCAAGAATTAACCTATCAACAGTTAAATAACCGAGCGAATCAATTGGCGCATTACCTGCAAACTTTAGGCATCAAACCAGAAGTGTTGGTGGGTATTTGTGTCGAACGTTCCTTAGAGATGGTAGTGGGACTATTGGGGATTCTCAAGGCGGGTGGTGCGTATGTACCCTTAGACCCCACGTATCCTCAAGAAAGATTAAGTTATATATTGAGTGATGCTGGGGTGGAAGTGTTGTTGACACAGGACAACTTGTTATCATCTGTGCCATCTCATACTGCACGAGCGGTGTGTTTGGACACAGACTGGGAGGTAATTGAGCAGCATAGTCAGGAGAATTTGGTGACTGGTGTAAAAGCAGATAATTTGGCTTATGTCATCTATACTTCTGGTTCTACAGGTCAACCTAAGGGAGTTCTAATCTGCCACCATAATGTGGTCAATTTTCTACATTCCATGAGTCATCTTCCCGGATTAATTCAGGAAGATAGTTTCAATGCAGTTACCACTATTTCCTTTGATATTGCAGCCCTTGAACTTTATCTGCCATTAGTAATAGGCGCAAAAGTTACTGTAGCCTCCGGTGACATTGCTACTAATGCGGATTGGTTGATGTCTGAGTTATTCAAGTCGAAGACAACCGTTATGCAAGGCACTCCAGCTACTTGGCAAATGCTACTAGCTGGTGGATGGTCTTCTAACTATCCCTGAAATATTGTCTGGTGGTGAAGCATTATCAAATCAACTAGCTCATCAAATTTTAGCAACTGGTAGTGAATTGTGGAATCTTTATGGTCCTACAGAAGCAACTATCTGGTCTACACTTTACCAAGTAGACCCAAACAAAGAAGATGCACTTTCTTCCATCGGTCGGCCAATAGCCAATACCCAAATCTATATTCTAGACCAACACCTCAACCCAGTCCCCATCGGAGTACCTGGAGAATTACACATTGGAGGAGATGGTTTAGCTAGGGGGTATCTCAACCATGCTGAGTTGACAGCACAAAAATTCATCTCAAATCCCTTCGCTAATTCCAAATCAGAGCGCCTTTATAAAACCGGAGACCTAGCTAAATACTTAAGTGACGGTAACATTGAATTCCTCGGTAGGATCGATAACCAAGTCAAGATTCGCGGCTTCCGTGTCGAACTGGGAGAAATTGAAGCAATTCTCAGCACCTACTCTCAGATTCAACAAACTGTTGTCGTTGCAACAGAAGATATTCCTGGAAATAAACGCCTAGTTGCTTATGTAGTGAGCGAGGAGGAAACGCTTAGTAGTCATCAACTGCGAGAATTCCTCCAACAGCAGCTCCCCGCCTACATGGTGCCCTCTGCCTTCGTGATTCTCGACACCCTCCCTTTAACTCCCAACGGCAAAATAGACAGACTCGCTCTCCCTACACCTTCTGGGCATTTAAGCCAGCAAGAAACGTTAATTCTACCCCGAAATATTACAGAACTAAAATTAGCTCAAATTTGGTCAGATATTCTCAATGTCAATCCCATTGGAGTCACAAACAACTTCTTTGAATTGGGCGGTCATTCCCTTCTTGCTGTTGTTTTAATGTCAAAAATAAAACAACAATTCCAGAGAGATTTACCACTAGCAACATTGTTCCAAAGTCCAACCATCGAACAGCTAGCAACTCTGCTTCGTTCCAGTACAGATTCTTTACCTTGGTCTACCCTGGTTCCCATCAAATCTAATGGTGAGCGACCAACTCTATTCTGTGTTCATCCTGCAGGGGGGACTGTTTTTTGCTATCAGCATTTAGCTTATTATCTGAGTTCAGACCAACCATTTTATGGCATACAATCTGTTAATCTTAATCCCCAAAACGAACCTCATACTAGCATTGAACAAATGGCAACTCACTACATCCAAGAGTTAAAATCTGTTCAACCTCATGGTCCTTATTTTCTATCAGGTTGGTCTTTGGGAGGGTTAATAGCTTTTGAGATGGCTCAGCAACTTGTCCACCAAGGTGAACAGATAGCTTTTTTAGGTCTACTAGATAGTGATCCTTCTTCTCTTTCCACAAATCGAGAACTACAACCAGAAGACGGTGCTGCTCTATTAGTAGACTTACTAGAAGAAGATTTGGATCTCTATTTAGAAGAACTACGGCAATTAGCGCCAGACGACAGACTTATTTATGTGATGGAACAGGCGAAGCAGAAAAATCTAGTTCCAAAGGATTTTGATTTAGCTCAAGCTCGCCATCTTCTGACGATTAACAAGCTTGAATCTCAAGCGAGAGAAAATTACCAACCTCAATATTACTCAGGTTCAATTGTTCTATTCAAAGCCAGTGAGAAGAATAAACTCCTTAAGAATCATATCGATATTGAATTTCTCTGGAATCAACTAGTAGAACAGATCGAAACTTATCTAGTGCCTGGTAATCATCAAAACATGGTTGAACCACCTCATGTCCAGATCCTAGCTCAACAAATCCAAACATCTCTTGACCAAGCACAGAAACATCAATTAGAAACATCAAATGCTGAAACCACTTAGAATTGAAAGGATATCGATTTTTGTTATCGTCTGGCTGGGTCAGCTAGTCTCCATTTTAGGTTCCAGACTCAGTAATTTTGCCATTGATGTTTGGGTTTATCAGCGGAATGGTTCAGTTACGGAGCTATCCTTTCTGATTTTGTTCACTACTCTCCCCCTGGTAATAATTTCTCCCTTGGCAGGTGTGTTAGTAGATCGTTGGAACCGTCGTTGGGTGATGATTCTCAGCGATACAGGTGCGGCGTTAAGTACCTTGACTATAGCCTTATTACTAATTAGCGAACAAATACAAATCTGGCACATCTTTGTAGCAACTGCTGTAAGTTCCAGCTTCAGTGCCTTCCAAGGTCCTGCTTATAGTGCCGCCATCACCTTGCTTGTTCCTAAAAAATATTTAGGTCGAGCCGCTGGTATGATTGAGTTTGCACTAGCCATTGGACAACTCCTTTCTCCTGTGCTGGGTGGTATATTACTGGAAGTTATACAACTATCGGGAATAATTGTCTTAGACTTAAGCAGTTTTGTATTTTCCGTAATTACTCTGTTCCTAGTCCGTTTTCCTCGCCACCAAGCCACAAAAAGTCAGGAAACCAATAAACCTTCACTGCTCAGAGAAGCCGTTGATAGTTTCCATTATCTAACCGCTCGTTCTGGACTGATGGCTATATTATTTTTTTTTGCTAGTAACAATTTTATGGTTGGAATTGTTCAAATACTCGCCTATCCTCTAATACTCTCTTTTGCTTCCCCTTTTCAACTTGGCACCATTCTATTCGTTGGTGGTGTGGGCATGGTCATAGGCAGCATCCTGATGGCTAGTTGGGGCAATGGACGGCAAGACTATATCAAGATCCTATTATGCTTTATGTTGCTCAATGGATTTTCCCTGATAATTGCAGGTTTCTCTCCTTCCATTATCCTGTTTGGCGTAGCTGCTTTTCTGTTTTTTCTTTGCTCCCCTTTTATCAGCGGTTCAGCTCAAGTGATTTTTCAAAAAAAATCCCTCCAGATATGCAGGGAAAAGTTTTCTCCCTTACTGGTGCTATCAGCAGTTCTTGTTTACCTCTAGCTTATCTGATTGCTGGTCCCCTAGCCGATCAGATATTTGAACCTCTAATGACAACCAATGGACCCCTAGCTGGAACTATCGGGAAATTGATTGGTACTGGGCCTGGTCGAGGCATTGGTTTTAATCTTTATTGTCTTGGGCAAATTAACTATGTTATTAACTATTATTGCCTATCAGTATGCTCCCTTAAGGTTAGTAGAAGATGAATTACCCGATGCCTATGATTGAGCGAAATGTAAAATTAGCAAACAGCTTATAAATAGGTCATTTAACAGTTTTTCTCCCTGTTTCTGCAGTTCAATTTGAAGCATAAAGAGATTACAGTCAAGAAAAAGGTAAAAAATCAGAAGAATCAAGAAAGGTATCGACCATAAGAAAGCGTTTGCGCTCCTTGACTCATAGATTGCACCAATAAAAATTGATGTTACTTGGTCACTCAGTATTAAACCCAAAGTCCTTTATTCAGCTAGAAAAGCCAATAAAAATTATGTAGACTCGGAGTTGATTATGAAATTGACAAGTTTTGCTCCTGGAATTGTCGTTAGTTCCGATTATTCAACTGTTCAAGTTACTACCTGTAACTGGTGTAGTGTGCAAGCCGTTGTTTGTGAAGATCTTAGTGCATTTGCAGAAGTTTTTGGAGTAAGTGAGGATAGTGATGGTGAGGCGATTTGCTTGGCTGTCACCACTTGCGTTTTATCCCGCTATGTTGAACGTGCGGAAATACATTTGAAACTTGCCACGACAGGAACCGATAGGGCAACTGATACCCAATCGGTGAAACTCTATCTTGCGAAAGAGCAAGATTTCCCTACTGTGCTTGGTCAAGCACGCTCGGTCTTGACTATAGATACTACTAAGATACCTGAAACTGAAAACGAATCGGGAGCAACAGATGCTGGGTTTGAGTTTGTGACAACGGATGTCATTGAACCAGCTAAGAGCAATATCCCACAAATACTGTTCCGCTTTGTTGTGACCAATTCCCAAGTCACTCTGAAATTGTACTTCCATGTTGAAGTTTTTGCTAAGGAAGCAATGGAGCATCTGGTGGGCTGCGTGGGTCAGATTTTTGCTAACCTGGCGGCATCCTCTTCTAATGCCGTCGGTGAAATCAATATTGTCGCACCAGAGGCACGGCGTCGCCTCCTAGTCGACTGGAACGGTCGTAGTGTAGCCTATCCAAAGGATCGCACCATTTTGCAACTGTTTGAGGACCAAGCAGAAGCTACACCGAATCGAATTGGGGTTACCTTCGAGAATACAACACTGAGCTATCGTTCACTAAACAGTAAGGCAAACGAGTTAGCCATTCAATTACGGGAAGCAGGTATCAGCAAGGGTGATTTGATCCCATTCGTGATGAATAACTGTCTCGAATTGCCAATAGCGGTTATCGCACTAATGAAACTTGGATCTGTTTTTATACCAATAGATCTGAGTTGGTCTGCGGAACGTATTTGCCTGCTGATTGACAGCGTAGGTCCAAAATTGGTGATTCACTCGGAGTCAGATCCAGTGTTTGACCAGCTGAACGTGCCGACTTTTGCTGTTACACAAGCCGACTTATCTGAGCGCGACGACAATAACCACGGTGTGCAAATCGGCATGGAGGATTTGATTTATGGCTTTTTCACTTCCGGCTCTACTGGAATACCGAAATGTACCTTAAATATTCATCTTGGCTTACTCAATCGCTTTATATATATGAGCCGTCGTTATCAAAGTAATGGTCGCGACGTAGTACTACAAAACAGCAAGCATGTGTTCGATTCCTCGATTTGGCAAATGCTTTGGCCACTGACCAACGGTAGTCAAGTAGTTATTCCACCTCCCAAGCGACTCTTGGATCTATCCCAGACCATCGAGATTATTGCTGCCAATAAAATTACTATGACGGATTTCGTGCCATCGATTTTCAACGCCATGGTTAATTTACTAAGAGCCGAGCCTGCTTTAGCACAGAAGTTGCGATCACTGCGGCAGCTCTTGATAGGTGGTGAGGAGATTAGCCCGAAGGCAGTGCGGAGATTCAAGGAAATACTACCGCATATCGGCATTACCAATACCTTTGGACCTACTGAAGCTTCGATTGGCATGATCTTCCACGAGGTCACCAAGGCTGATAGTCAGTCGATTCCAATTGGGCGAGCAATTGACAATACCTATGTAGCAGTTTTAGATAAGTACATGAACCTGACACCGCCAGGGGCTGTCGGTGAAATCTACATTGGTGGTGACTGCCTTGGGGTAGGCTATCTAAAGGACCCAGAGAAGACTGCAGCAGCATTTGTCAGCAACCATTTTCAAGAAATCCCAGGAGAGAAATTGTATCGTACTGGTGACCTTGCTTACTACCGTCCCGATGGTATGCTTCACTTTGTTGGTCGCAAAGACTTTCAAGTAAAGATTGGTGGTATCCGTATCGAATTGACCGAAATCGAGTCCGTACTGGGTAATCACCCACAAGTGCGCGAGAGTAAAGTCCTAGTGCATGGCGACACTGAACACAAGATGCTGGTGGCTTTCGTGGTAGCGGAGGGCAACCTAGATACGGCCACTTTGCGTCGGCACGTTGAGCAACTGTTGCCAAAGTACTCAGTACCAAAGAAATTCTTTTTACTACAAGCAATGCCACTTAACCATAACGGTAAGATTGATCGCAAGGCGTTAGCCGACATGGTGAGCAAGATAGGTACCAACCGCACATCGCTCCAGGATGAAATCGTTTCACCTCAAGAGCATATGATTCGTTCAGTTTGGTTGCAGGTACTCAAATTTGACTTTGTTGGTATTAATGACGATTTCTTCACCTGTGGTGGTGACTCGCTACTAGCGCTAAATCTTAGTTTAGCTATGGAAAAACAGCTTCGTGTCAAGCTGTCAGTGCAGGACGTGTTCATACATCCAACTATACGTGACCAAGCAGTGCTGCTCTCTGGTAGCAATGGTAAGTCCAGCCAACTTGGGGTTAATCAGAAGGCTGCGACCATAGCTGCCGAGGTGGTATGCAATTCCGAAACGGTACTAAATTCTTTGTGCATTGCGACCTCGCCAAACAAACAGCATCCCCCAAAAAACGTGTTTCTCACAGGCGGTACGGGTTTTATCGGTGCACAGTTGCTTTACGACTTGTTGATTACGAGTGACGTAAAAGTTTTCTGTTTAGTGCGGGATGGCGACAAGGCAATTGCCTACGAACACCTGTGTGACAACCTGAGGCACTACAATCTGTGGCAAGATAGTTTTGCGCCGCGCATCATTCCAGTTATTGGTGATCTAAGTAAACCAGAGTTATCTCTGATACCAGAGCACTTTGCTCAACTTGCCAATACTATCGATACGATAATACACAATGGTGCTATGGTAAACTTCTTGCATAATTACTATCATCATCGTAATACCAATGTAATTGGTACAGTGGAGATTTTGAAGCTGGCTATTACTGGTAAGAGCAAACAGGTTCATTACATCTCCACCTTGAGCGTGTTCCCAATTAGCAAATCTGCATTTGATAAGATAAAGGAGGAAACAGAACCTTTTGATACAGCTATTCCAGATGGTGGCTACAATCAGTCTAAGTGGGTGGCGGAAAAGATACTCTGGCAAGCGCACAAACATGGAGTACCCCTTACTATCTATAGACTAGGAGAGGTGATGCCAAGTTCGCGTACTGGAATTCCCAACTTTAAAGCGCTGTCTGATACTTTGATCCGAGGCTGTCTCAAGCTTAGTCTGCGTTTTCCCAGTCCAATTCGCCTAGATTATACACCAGTCGATTATGTTAGTCGCTTCATCGTCGCTTTGGTCAACAATTGTGAGGTGAGCCACGGCTGCTTTCATGTATTCCAGCCACAAGGAATTCTCTTAGACGATTTCCTAGAAAGTTTCTGTCAATCACAATTTAAGCTGCGAAAAGTTTCCTACAGGGAGTTTTGGGCATCTTTACGTAAGATGTGCGTTCAAGAATCGGTAGATAAAGATCTCATGCTGTTACTAACTTTGTTGCCGGAACCAACCGAAGAGGATCCAGAATGTAGTGCCAAATTAACTAGTCTATTCACCGACAACACACTCTACTTTTCTTGTGCCAGAACTCAGGCTTTGCTGCACCAATGGGGGAGCCATTGGAACTCAGTTGAGGCAGGTATTTTTGATACTTATGCAAAGTATCATCATACCAAACTTTCTAAAATCATGATTGAATCAAGAAGAAAATTGTAAATCGTAGGCGACATGAAGTGGTATTCGGTCATCAACCAGGTTACCTAAATAAAACTTGTGGAAATCCTTGGCATGATTACTGGTATCTTAGTAACCCAAGTTGCTAGTTATAAAAAAGCGCCTATTTTTAAGTACAAAATCTTAAACTTTTGTGCCTAAAACTAAGTATTATAGGATTTTTTTTATCCATCTGATACTATTCAGGGACACTAACTAGCAACTTGCGTTAGTACTTACCACGATAGCTGTGTTTGAGTTTTCAAGGATCTTTGTCGGGTTCCCGCTTCGTGTCATCTTCTATATATTTGTGCTTAACTGTTTTATTTAATTTATCAATCAAAATCATTTGGGAGGGTAAAAATGCTGTATAGGAGAATGGGTAGATTAGGCTGGAAAGTCAGTGAAATTGGTTATGGTATGTGGGGCATCGGCGGTGGTGAAGGTGGTTGGACTGGATCGGACGACACCTCTGGCATAGAGAGTTTACAGGAGGCAGTTAACCTCGGCTGCAACCTCTTCGACACAGCCTGGATTTATGGTCGAGACCACAGTGAAAAACTCCTCAGCGAGCTGATTCGTCGCAATTCTGATAAGAAACTTTACATTGCCACAAAAATTCCACCAAAGGATCGGAAATGGCCATCAACACGGGAATCACGGCTAGAAGACGTATTTCCAAACGATCATATTCGCGAGTATACGGAAAAGAGCCTACACAATCTGGGTATATCCTCTATCGATCTGATGCACTTCCACGTTTGGGAAGATGCTTGGGCTCATGATTT
>JAAUSC010000223.1 GCA_012031965.1 Scytonema sp. RU_4_4 | reverse complement strand
CGGATTAATGCACTCGAAGTACGAATTGAAGTATTAGAAAATCAAAAAAGTAAGGACAGCAAAATAGCAGCAAACCACCATCAGGGGATGGATTTGCAAAACGAACAAAAAGCGTAAAGCTTCAAAAGGAGAACCAGAGAATGGGAGTTGCAGAGGTTTAAGGAAGGGGACAATCGAGCGGGATGAGAGAGGGCATCGGTAAATCAAATCGAGCAGCTTGACAAACCAAAGTCAGAAAATCCCAAACATCACGCTGTTGAGCCTTAAGCGAAGTCACCACCGAAAGTAATCGCGCCACAAATTGGCTCCCAGCCAGGGATTGAGAGCCAAAACTAGTCCGCCGCCAAATTACCGCCTGACGCAAAGCTTGCTCGGCAGCATTATTGGTTGGTTCGACACCAGGAGTAGACACAAATGTCCAAAGTGCTGGCTCGATTTTGAGTAACTGTTCGCAAGTCCGTACCGTTTTGGCTAACGGTGTTTTCTCATGCTTGCCAATTGGCAATTGAACTGCCGATTCGAGTTCAGCTTTAAACCCTTGGCGCAAAGCGACTACCGCCGTCTCAAAATCAGTCCGACTCATTGTGCCATCGCGGACTCGATGCCACCACCGAAACAACCGTTGCTGACGCTTGAGTAAGGCTTCACCAATTGTTTGAGATACGCCACTGCGTTCGGCTATCGCGGTTAAATCCCGCTTGAGATGCGCCCAACAAACCTGACGTTGTTCTACGGATAACCAGTTATAGCTGCTATAACGGTCAGAAATCACAATCCCTGCATATTGCTCACCAATCATTTGTTTGGCGGTGACTTGTCCCCGATTTAAGCTCACCGCAAAGATGCTTATCAACTTTGTGACCACCACCCATAACCATCCTTGCTGCTGTTTGGGGTTGTGACCATCACAATTGCCTTGGTCAAAGCTGGTTTCGTCGCTGTGGATTTGGGCTTGTGCTTGGACGTATTTGTGGGCGACAGTTACTACTGATTCGAGTGCTAGACTCATTTCTTGCCGTAGCCGATTGATACTGGCAACTGAGATCTCAATCCCGAATAATTGTTTTAATAGTTGCTGTAGTTGTCCGTGACTTTGACGATAATCGCTACTCAACCAGGCAACTAATGCTGATAACCTTTCTCCATATCCTACTGCTGATACTCCCGATGGCAATTTGGCTCGGGTTTTTTCGCCACAATGTGGACAATCTAACTGATGCAGCGGCGCATCGACCTGGAGGTTTCCTCCAGGTTGTGTGCGACAAGACAGTCGATGTTCGGTAATTTTGGCGGTGATTGGCGGTACCTCTATCACTTGATGACGATAGGGCTGAGGATCTGCTCCTTCTAGCTCTACTCCGCACACTCGACAATTACTGGGAAGATGTTCGTGAATTTCACTCTCAGCGGTTAATTCGTGAAATTTTCGCTCGTGTCCTGGATGTCCGCTCTGTCCACCTCTGGCTCTTTCCCCTTTGACTTTTTTTGCTTTGGGCTTTACCCCAAATCCATCTTTTGATGGTGGTTTTGATGAGTTTTGGCTATTTTGCTTGATTTGCTCTTCGAGGGCACTCAACCGCGCTTTTAATTCTTGATTCTCTGCCCATAATGCCAGCACTAGCTGCTGTACGGAGATTGGGGTTCCTTCCCAATCCGCTGTACTTAACTCAATTTTGTCTAGCTGCGGCTTTTGTTCCATTTCTTCAATTTACACTAACTTTCGCCCTCTAACTCCTATTTCTTCATTGATACTGGAATGGATACCTAATAAATTACCTAAATTTTGCTCAATAAGTCGATCGCAACAACGATTCACCGAAGGTGACTCTACGCGAACGAAGATCCCATAACAATATTGCTTATCATCATGACGCGATTTGCTGAAGCAACGCTGGCACGAACGATATTAAGCTAGGATCGTATTATCCAACCATTGATGACCTGCCATGACAGTCGCCCCATCCTCCCTTGGAACCGATCGAACCTCATCCCCCACACCCGTCCTGGTCACACAACGCGCAGATCGGGTCTGGATTGCCAAATTATTAACCTGGGCAGGCTTTTCAGTCGAAGGAGATAGTCGCGAAGATGCTCTGCTGAAACTAGACCGACAAGTCAAAGCACAGCTAGCCGATGGCGAGATTGCCTACTTAGACCTGCCATTAGCACCAGTAAAAAATCCCTGGCTGGCGATCGCGGAAAATACCAAGATGACCCGAATTGGGAAGAATACCAAACAGCCATTGCCGAAGCCCGCCAAGCAGCCAATGAGTACGTTCGAGACACCTGATTCCTTTCACAGTACCTCTTTCTTTGTGCAAGCGGTTGCTCACACATTATTGGTGATTCAACAATCTCCTCAATCAAGACGGTATGCGGCTCAAGTTGAGCATTACACACCCTTAGTACATCGCGCCGCCCGTTGGATGATTTCGCCAGATGTCTGGAAAAAAGGAATCAAAGGTAACAGACGATACACTCATCGCCGCTACCTGGTTGCAGCAGCGTTGGGACTGACGGGCAAATTAACTGGCGATCGCCAACTCATCGACTATGCCCGCCAGTCAATGAAGGAAGGTTTATCGCTACAACGAAAAGACGGTGTCAACCCAGAAAAAGGTGGCTATGACAGCAGTTACCAGATGGTTGGTATAGTGTATGCACAGCGCTGGGTAACCTACTTCCCAAATGACTCCCTAACGCCCAAAGTGAAAGTGATGATAGATAAGGCACTCTCTTGGCAGAAGACAAGAATCTTGCCCACAGGGAAGATTAGCACTAACGGCAATACGCGCACGGCGGGACAGGAAAGAGGACGAAGTAGAAAGGTGAAAATGGTATCCTACAACTCGGCTATTCGTGGATTTGCTTATTGGGCAAGTGTAACTGGCGACAAAAGATGGGAGGCGATCGCTCGTCAAATAGCACAGTACTACTACCCTCGCCCAAATCGGTATTAAACTGAAGTTCCCTTTGACAAAAAAGTGTCATCTATGCATAGAAAGGCTTTCGGCGGTCGAAAGACTTTCTATCCGGTGCGACTTAAGCCACAGACCTTGCTGCGACTAAATTTCTGGGTCAACTAAGCGAGTTGTAGGACGACTTTGAGACAAATCTTGCACAACTTGCACAGCACATACCACAGCTACCAGCCCAATGACCGCAACAGGTATCAAACCTTTACCAAAAAGTGCGATCGCCAGGATAGTAGGTGCTGCCCCAATGCGAAACTTGGCACGGATTTTACAGTAACGGATGACTCCAATGCGGTGGAGAATACCTAAACCCAGGTAACATAATGCTACAGAACCACAAAGTAGCCATCGTACTGCATCAGATAGCGGTAGCATTGGCTTGCTCAACAACACTAGTTCCACGGCGACTCCAGCAGCAGCGATGCCCATAACGAGAGGTAGATGGGTGTAAAGCCAGACATTGAAAATGGTTACCCGTCCTTCTGTCCGCGCCCTCTGAATAGGTGTACCACCAAGGTTGTCAAAATAGACCCACCACAAGCTAAAAGCGATACATAGACCGAACACTGCAGCGATTACGGTTAAAACATCCCAGTTCTGTTCGGAAACTCCATCGACCACCGCGACAATTGCTTCGCCCAAGACAATCATAGTAAACAGTCCGAAACGCTCTGGCAAATGGGAAGAGTGGGGAGGTAGTTCTAGCTGTAACTTGCGTGCCAAAAGAGGTGTCGCGAAGTCAATCATGAGTCCCAATGTCCAGAATACGAAACGCCAAGGACTTGGTACGAATCCTGATATAACCCAAAGGACAGCTGCAATTGTAAAACCTGCGGCGTAACGATTTGTCAACGGACGTGCTGTGGGGATATGCCATCCAGCGCGGATATATTCAACAACAAGCACAACTCGACCGAGAGCATAGGAAAGGGCGAAGCCAGTGCAACTTTCACCTAAGCCGTGATGGACATTGACAGCTAGTCCAGCGATCGCCAGCATTTGTACAGCAGTGAGTAGCCGATGTGCGACATCATCGCTATCAAAGCGGTTGGCGTAGAATGTGGTGCCAATCCATGACCACCAAACGGGTATAAAAAGAACTACAAATCCCAAGACACCTGATAGCGAAACATGATCGTGAAGATAGTGGGCGAGTTGAGAGACAGCAACAACAAACACCAAATCATAAAACAGTTCCAACCAGGTGGCGCGTCTTTCTTCTTCGCTGTCTTGACCAATTCGTAATCGTGGTGGTTCTATAAAACTTGCCATAAATAATTCAATCCGGGACTGCGTCCCGCTGCGCTAACGCTCATTCAAAATTGTGTGAATAGTAGTGCTTAAGTGCTCACTACGAACCTATTAACTAGATACAATAATTATCCACATACTGACTCCTAGTCCAATAGCAGCCAAGTGTTGCCAAAGGAGCGAACGCATGGGTTGACGCGCAATTTTTTGTGTTAACACCACCGTCAACAGGACTGAAACAATCAAGGTAGTCCCTTGTAAAAAGGCAATCACTGCTGGGTGAGCCACCAGTATAGGTAATTGTTCACTATTCAAACCGAAAGTTGCAACAGTTACGGGAAGGATACGCCCTCCCTCTCCCAAACCCAAACGTAGATAATGAGCTAAGTTCCCTCCGAGTACAAGCGGTAAGTAGCCATAGGCAAGTTCTATAAATGGTCGCGGTTTAGGATTTTGCTGAGTAGATTTTAGCTCTTTATAACTGACGTATAATATTTTCATCACTCCGTATGCCAAAAAAGGGATAGCCACTGGGATAAGCAGAGCCAGCAACGATAATCCCAAGTGGGGCAAAAACTGGGTTAAATCCAAATGTAAGCCCAGCCAAGACTGCAATTCGCTTAAGTGATGGAGATAAACTCCCCCCAATAGTAAAAACAACAGTGCAACTTCGTAGCTACGGGGAATATGAGTCGTCCATAGTTCAATCCCCGGAGGACGCAAATTCAACTCAACAGAACGATGAGGACAGGCTTTGAGACAAGTCATACACAGCACACAGTCTCTGTTATCTTCCAACTGTGCTGGGTGAGAGTACAACGGACACCCTCCAGTTTCCATCCCCTCTCCTTTCTGGGGTCCACCCTTATAGCATTGATAAGTCGTACAAGTGGCAGAACAGATACCTTGTTGCGCCCGTAGTTCGGTCATCGAGAGTTTAGCAAATAAACCATTCATTCCACCGATGGGGCAAAGATACCGACACCAAAACCGCCGCTCAAAGATGGCAGAAAATATCATTGCACCAGCGGTAATTAAAAGCAGCAAACAACCAGAAAGATATGCTGTATTTTCTAAATTCCAGAGTTCTTCCCATAGGAAAATGAGGGTAAACAATCCAAAAAGAAACCATCCGCCCCATTTTTCAGCTTGATGTCTGGGCCAACGCTTGAGTTGTCCTGGAAAAAACTTTTGGGATAGCTTTTGTGTGATTTCTCCATAAATCATAAAGGGACAAACAGCACACCAAACACGACCAAGAAAGGGAAATGCCAGTAGGAAGAAAGGCCACCACCAAGCCCAAAATAGATTTAAAGCGAAGTTGCGATCGCGCGTTTGTGGACCAATAAATAACACTCCGACAAGGAAGGCAAATGCTGTTAAAGTAAAACCATAGTTGATGCGATCGGGCCACCAAGGACTACGAAGAAACTTTCGCAAACCAGGATAGACATTCAAAAGATTCACCCGAAATTGCTTTTTCTTGGTATCGACTGACCAGAAAATTTCTTCTGTCAGTTCTTTTGCCTCCCCAGCTTGGACAATCGCCCGTTCCACCAGATTTTGCAGTTCTTTCAAGTTCCCAGGAAAATCATAGGACTGCAAACGGCGCAAAGCTTCCGGCGTGACTTTCGGTTTAGAAATACCTCTCGCTCGCGTGTAAAGACTGATGTAATATTCTATCTGTGCTTTGATATCAGCTTTGCGCACCCGCAGTGGCGGTACTTTGATAATATGACCAACACAGCGTTCAATTTGCGGCTGAGTTTTTTCTGCAACTATCAAGATGCGAGCATTACTGACACGAGATTCGGGGGTTGATTCTCCCGAACGACTTACGGGGGTGTATTTGCCCGTTTTGAGCAAGTTTGCTAACGCCGGTAACAACTCTGGGGGTGTTTCTTGAATGTTGTTCAGAACTAAACTGCCTTCCCCAAGCCATTCCAGCAGTCCTGGTTTACCTCCAGCGCGACCAAACAAATCAGCACCGCTCGTCTGGAGGATACTACAGTTAACTTTAATAATCGGTTCTCGCCGCTGTTTGGAAGCAAAATGAATCAGAGCAGCTATATTGTCTTTTCCTAACCCTGGTTCCCCGAAAATGAAAACTGACTTGCGCTCATCAGCAGCTTCTCGAATTTGCTGTCTCAAACGTACAGCATAACGACTCGTCCCCACAATTCCGCGTGTCGCCTTAGTGACCACATAAGGTCGCAAAGCTACAGAACGTTCTTGTTCGTAGGTGAGAGCAGATGTGAGTTGAGCCAATTCCTGTACCATTTGACGAGAAACAGCCTGAGTAATTTCGGGGTATTGGGTGAGTAATGAGCGAAACTTAGCCGCAGGCACAACCCATAAATGACATTCTGTAACTGTTGTGATTGTACGCTGAGCCAACTCATCTAACAGGAGTTCTTGCAGATGAATGACGAGCCGGGGAGGAAACCAATCGCTAAGGCTGGGTTGGTTTTATTGCTGCTATCGCTTTCCAGCTTACCTTCAAGGAGAATATAAAGCGCTTCTGGAGGAGTTCCTTCAGTTACTAGACAGTGGTTTGGTGGGATAACTTGTTCTTCAATAACTTGGGCGATAAGCCAGAGGCTTGACGCTCCGCGTATCGCACTCAAAGGTTCAGGCGATAAAATTCCTAAAGCTGTGCGTTCTTGTAGCCATATCACGATTTCTTGTGATGTCATGGTGGTTGCTCCTACTCAGCACTGCTGCATAGGAGAAATTATCGCGCTTATCGGTACCTGTTTTGAAAGTGATCAGAGGTAGGGTGGGCATTACCCTGAAATATGACTTCCATCTCTAACTAGAAGCACTCGTATAAAATCGCAACGCAAACAGCCAAAACCTAGTAGAAACAACAAACAGTACTAGCGCTAACACTCCCGCGCTTATCAACCAGGTCACTTGACTTCGACCTAGCATAGCTTCCGCTGGTACAGTTGTTAAAAAAGCAACTGGTACAACAAAAGTGAAGAAAAAGCGGTATGCTGTGGGATACGCAACCATCGGATATCGTCCAGCTTCCAACAAACCCCGCAGCACTTCTGTAACGTTGTATATTTTGACGAACCAGATGCTAGTGGCTCCAAGCATAAACCACAAACTGTAAAGAATCACCAACCCAAAACACAGGGGAATTGTACTGATGAGATAGTCGTTTATTCCTAAACCAAGTTTTGTACCTGCGTAGCCAATGATGATGCTACCAAAAACGATATCTGGAAGTCCCCAAGGTGATACGGTACGGGTGGAAAGCCAAAACTGGCTACGGATGGGTTTGAGTAGCACAAAGTCCAATGTCCCTTCCTGTACATGACGAACAATGCTATTCAAATTTGGAGCAAGAAAAGTCGCAGAAAAGCCTTGCAGCAGGGTGAAAATTCCTAGGACAACCAAAGCTGCTTCCCATGTCCACCCAGTAAAGGTATAGCCGTTACCGTAAAACAAGAATAGTCCAAAAAGACTGCCTGCAAGATTACCCACGCTGCTCAAGGCTGCTAAGAGGAAGTTGATACGATACTCCAACTCAGCTTCTATAGCAGCGCTCCAAAATAATGTAAGTACTTTTAGGTATCTGTTTCTCAAGCTGAAGAACTATAAGGGCAATATGAGGGCAAAAGTATATGCAGTAAACCTATTATCTCATCTGCATTAAACTTTTTGCTCGTGCTTACTCATTCTCCACAAGAAAGCAACCAGTAGTGCTGCAACAAATACAGCTTCAGGTAAATGAGGTACAAGTGTAAAGCCCAAAACCGTGTAGAGCACGTAAATGTAACGGAGCCACTCGCGTGCGCGGGTTAAGCGCGTTGAGCGATGTGGCGTTCTCTACACGTATTCCATGAAGATGCAAACTGCTGTAAAATGACTGCTGCTACCCGAAAAGTTCCCTGAACCGCAAACACTAGTGCTTCAGGAGGCGCAGATGTGACATCAGCAGCGGAGGAACTCGAAAGAGCCGTATCACAGTCATGACTTCTTCAAACATAAACTTATACCTGTTGATAGAAAACTTTGTTTTCCTGATAATTTCGACATTTTTTTGTGTTGTTGTAGGCTGGGCGTGGAGAAATTCAAAACCCTTCAGCCTTCCCGAACCATTGCCAGAGTGGTTTAAAATTTGGTTCGGTACGGTGCAGGTTATAGGAGGGATAGTTCCCCTAGTCGTCATACTTGTATGGGGTGTGTGGTTAGGTGACAATCGCATCCTAACTGTGCTTGTTCCATACTTTGTGATGCTAGGGTTGCAAATCTTAGCTGAGATTTTGACACTCAGGCGATTTCACACAGTTGTGTGGGTGATGGTTCCTTATCTATACTTGCCTTACCGTTTTTGGCAGCTTTATGAGGGGTGGAAGTTTCTCAGTTCTGAAACTGATCTCACTTGGGTACAAAATTTATTGGTGGTAGAAATCGTCCTTTGGGTTGTGAACTATGCTTTAAATGTTACACAGCTACCAAGACTTCTGCGTTGGGAAGTGAAACAAGATTCCGACATGAGTGTGTAGTACATTTTTTACTCGTTTGCTGGGAATTTCCTTACTTCCCTAAAATCTGAAATTTACCATCCTTAATCTGAACCAAGATGGGTTCCATTTGTATTTCTCCTTCTGGAGTAAATTGGAGCGTATTCCCAGAAGTTTGTTGGGGTGAAAGATTAACTTGTCGCAGTCTTTGTAAAACTGTTGTGCGAGAGGGGTTGGGGGATAAAGCTTGAATCAAAGCTTGAGTCGCGTCATAGCTGGTGGCTGTGCGCCAGCTAATTGATCCTCCCCATTGCTGTGCTGCTGTTTGGGCAAAGTTTTTTGATTGTGGTACTTCTCTAAACCAAGGAATACTTAAAATCAAACCTTCAATTGTATTTCCACGTTCTTTCAAAGTTCTGTCGTTATACAGAGTAGAATTACTTAACAACTTTAGGCTTTGCACCTGTGGGTTGTTTGAGTTAGCCTTAGCTCTAACAATTTCCAGCGCCATAGAAGTGTATTGCACGTCTGGGAACAACAAAGCAGCCTGTGCTTGGTATTGTTGAGATACGCTTTCGTTGAGTTTTTGATCTACATCTAGTTTTGGCTCTGTCAAATCAATCTTCCAAACGATTTGACCACCTAGTCGTTCAAATTTCTTTGTAAATTGCTCCCTGAGATTATTGCTAAACTGGTCGCCAGGATTATAGAAAACCACAACTTTTTTTAAGTTCAGCTGATTCCGAATATATCCAGCTAGTTGTTGACTTACTTTGATGTTAGAAGGAACTGCTCTAAAGAAAATATGACTCTGTAACAAGCTGCTAAGGCTAGTAGGAGAGATAATGGCTAAAGGTTTTTCAGCCCTTTGATATTTGTCTAGTGCTGCTCTAGTAGCTTCACTAGTGTAGTGTCCAATGACTGCTAGTACAGATTTATTATCAACAAATTGCTGAGCGACTTGTTTGACTTGTTCTATGTTGTTAGCATCATTAGCAATGACAATTTCCAGTAATTGACCATTAAGTCCACCCTTAACATTAAAGTGATTTTGGGCGATCGCCACACCACGCAAGATTTCTTTAGCAATATCTTGTTTACTTTGTATAGGTACAACGACTGCGAAAGTGAAAGGAGAAGCTTTTCGGCGAGCACGAGCATTATTATAGTAAATCAACACTTCTGGGTCGCTGCGATCCTCCCGCATAGCTTGAGCAAATAAGTTAACAGCTTGCTTGTAATTGCCTTGCTTGAATGCTTCAATGCCTTGGTCACGATATTGGTTAGGAATTGTAGGAAATAGAGTGCGATCGCCTCGACTGATATTATTAGATTCAGCTACACAAAAAATGCCATTAACTTTCTGTTGACCCGGAGGACAGGGAGTTGACCATTTGTAAAAGCCAATACCACCAACAATCGTAAAGGCAAGTATTCCTGCTACTGCGGCTATTGCGCCTAATGGTGTTCGCTGACGCAGCAGATAAGCTCTATTAGTTTCTCGCTGTTTTTGTTGCGTTAGTATCCGTTCTGGTTCAATTTGCAATACTTTTTCAAATTGCTCTTTTGCTAAGTCGAAATCTCCTTGCTCAATCAATTTATTTCCGTAGGTTTCCAGAGCATGCAAATATCCTTCTTGATGACGTACAGTGTCAACTTTGTATGCTCGCTCATAAAGTTGCAATGCTTTGTCAAAATTTTCAATCTCCAAATATGCTTCAGCTAGAGGGGATAGAGTTCTGAAGTGATTAGGATTAAGTTGCAAAACCTGCTCGTAAAGCTCTATTGCATCATAATTTTTCCCTTCTTGATGAAGTTGACTGGCTTCTTCCGAGAGGAGATAAACGTTTTCTTTCTCAAGTATTTCTAATTCCAATATTTGTTTATGCAGGGGATGACGTTGCACCAACCATCGACGGACTAATTCAATTTTGAGTCTCCGTTGTGTTTCATCAAAAAAGTTCTTTTCTGCTAGTTTTTTACCTGATTGAATTAAGTCATCAGTTTCGATGATCCCACGTTCTTTGAGTAGCGTTAAAGGTTCTTCCGGAAAAGATTGTTTTTCTTCAAAAGCTATCTTTTGCGCTTCCGCCACAGCTGATAAAACGACCCGTTCTGGAATTGAAATTCCATCCCATAACCATGCTAACCCTGCTTCCGCACTCTCAATTGCTTTATTTACAATAGCTTCTACATCTGCGCGAGTGACTTTCCAGTTATTTTCTATCTTGGCTTCCACAAAAAGACTAAAACAGATGACTTGGGTAAAATAGGGATGTCCTGCTGAAAGTTCCAGAATTGCTGTCACCGTATCTTCGTCATACTGCAGAAGACCTTCAGCCGGTTTAATAATGAGTTGCTTTGCACTATTCTCATCTAGCAAACCAACTTCTTGGTAGGGCGCATTCTGAAATAAACTGAGTAAATACGACTTATCTACTAATTGTCCTCTAATAAAGAAAATGATAAATAGTTTTTCTTGTTGTTGGATAATTGATTGTAAATAGCAACAGATTTTTTTAATGTCTGAGTGAGTATCTTTATACTCTAAACTCTCAACTTCTTTCAGCAAAAATACTATTTTTTACCTCCCAATCTCTCATAAACTTGAAGCAAAAACTGGCAATAAAAGATTTCTGGTTCTGCTTCTAACTCGGAAGCTA
>JAAUSC010000222.1 GCA_012031965.1 Scytonema sp. RU_4_4 | reverse complement strand
AACTCCGCGAAAACGCGGGTCGCTCATGTGGTCAATTAAACGTCCTTCTACCTCTTCACCTCCCCAAGAAAGTTCTGTACAAGAAAGAAATCCATGATTTTGTCGTGGCGGAAATACCATTCTTTCTTAGCTTCTTCTTTTTCATCTTGCCACTGACGGCTGATGACCATTTTATATTTCTCGTCTTCTAAAGAGACTAAAGCTTGATAAAATTCATCTGCAGGAAGCGCTTGTTGATCATTCAATCGCATTTCATACACGGCTTCAGAAAATTTCTTTAACGGAAACTCCTGATTCCATTCTTGCAGGTATTCTGCTGCCATCAGGTTGTATTGCTGTTCTTGCAGGTAAAACAGATTGGGATATTTACCTTGTGATAGCATCAGGGCAACCAGCGATAAATCCATTGGGTTGGAAAGAATTCTCTGTGCAGCGTCTAACTCTTCGCGGGATTGCTGTGTGTTGAGAGCTTCTGTTAAGTAGTTCTTGCAAGCTTTCTTGTACTCATCACCTTGTACTTTCGCATCTTTGGGGAGTCGCAACTGACGCGAAATCAAAAACTGCTCAATTTGCTGCTGTTCCAGAGGTTGCAATTCATATATTTTTGCCGTTGAAGGAGGTATCCATTCTAACGGCTGCGTGGTCATAATAATGTTACCCCGGAAATAGCACTCGACAAAATGAGTGATTTTTGCTCGCGTGTCAGCCGTGACTTCATTGAGTCCATCAATGCAGATATCTATCGCGCCGCTGTAAATCAGGCTTTTGAGGAATTCTGCATCTTGTGCTTGTCCGTGTAGCTTTGCTTGAATTGCCTCAATGACACCTTTTTCACATTTTTGGGCGGGTAAGTAAACGACAATTTGCCCAGAGGTTTTCACCAGATGGCGCAGAAACATTGATTTGCCTAAGCCAGAATTTCCTACTAAGACTATTTGCCCGTTGATATTGGGTAGTGCTTGGGCAATAGTTTTCATTTCTCCTGAAACTGGAGCTTTAAGCTTGGACTCTGGGAAGTACGCTTGGGGATGGAAATTATCTAACCCCGCATCGGCTAGCAGCGAAAATTTAAACGGCTCAAACAGTTTGCGCCGCAGGAACGGAACCCAGGTGAGCAGAAAGCCGACATAGCCCACACCCAGAATGCGTCGTATCCACGGGTTCCAGAAAAAGATTGCTTGGACTTGGGGAAATTTGGGGTAGGCAAAAATGAGAGCAAGCCAAAAGGTAGCATGAATGAGGATAGTGTTTCGTGCTTGAAAAAGTACTTCCAAAATTCCAGATTATCTATTACCGACTTCACTGCATCAGCGTGAGTGGAGTTGATGGCTTTGAGGTTGTTGTAATGATTTTGAAGTAAGGTGATGTCTTGTGGTTTCCAAGAAACTATTCTGGCGACTTCTGCTATTTGTGCTGCTAGTTCTTGTTGCAAATCTGGCAGAGAATGACTGAGTTTCCAGGCTTTCTCGAACAGTTCCATCGTTTTCTTACCCTGCTCATGGTTCAGCTTCTCTGGTCTACTTTTGGGTTTACCAACCCATTGCATGAGAGGTTCTACATCTTGGGAGCCACTACCTATAAAATGAGCAAGGAATCTGAGTTGACCAATTTCTGAGGGATATAGGTGAACTGCGTCCAGAACCTGTAGAACAATGGGTAAATTTTGCTGACCTAACTTTGATAGTGCTTCTGCTGCGTTAGAAAGGACATTTATGTCAGAATCTTTGAGTAGTTCGGCAACTTGTGAAGCATACTCTTTAGCTTGCATCTGCCCCAGTGCATTTACTGCAGCAGAACGGACACGCCAGTCAGAATCTTTGATCCATTTGGCAATTTTTGGAGCAAATTCTCTAACTTGCATCTGTCCAAGTACTGATGCTGCAGCACGACGGGAAACTAAGTCTTTATCTTCCAGCTGTTTGCCCAGCTTATCCACATCTACTTTGTATTTCTTTATCAGCGACTTGGGATCATCTAGCTGATATTCCGCTAACTTTTCCGCTGCTTTCAATCTCACGTTAGCATTTTGGTCTACCAGTGCTGCGACTATGCCTTTCATCTCCCAGTCTTGCGGCTTGGGCTTAGGTGCTTCTTCGGCATTTACCCAAGAGAGGGAGAAGAGGAGAATAAGAACAAGAGTAAAAGGGAAAAGGAGAAAGAAAGACAGCTTTCTGGTGTTGCGGGGAGTTTTCAGCATGGAGGACAGAGCCAGGAAGAGGGAAAGACACCGCTCCCGATATAATATTTAGTCGTAGAATAACTCATGTTTCTGGATAAACAATTCTATTCACTTGAGAGCAAGCGTTTCATCTTTTACTTCTTCTTCATCTTATTTCAGGTAGATTCCGGTTGAATTGTTGTTGTTTCTCGTTCCCTGGCTCTGCCCATTAGTGACAACTTAAGGTTATGGCGCATTTGTCAATATACCTAATGAATGAAAAATATGCAAAAACCCGTGGCAAAAAACATCATTTTTGGGTTAGCGATCGCTTAATCTTTGTACTCATCATTCATTTTTGTGATGAGTACTCAGTACAAAGCTTAGTTTTATACGTTTTTTTTTAACTCACTTTTCAGCATAATTTCTAATTGACAAAAGCAATGTTATTTTAACTTGTCACGAATGGGCTCTGCCAGGTAATGCATAACTGTGGGCTGCTGCCTCAGTATAATCATTGGGAGGCAGAGCCTCCTGTACTTCATTCCCATGCGGAGCATAGGAACGAGTTAGAAAGTCCTCGCATAAGGAGTTAAGACTGTTGCTGTGCTATTTGCTTAACCGCTTCAATCTCAATTTCCAATTGTTCAGCGATTTGCTCCACAGTCAATCCTGCTTTCAATAGCAGCGGAACAGCAGCTAACTTACCTTCTTTGAGTCCTTCAGTGCGTCCTTCTTTGAGTCCTTCAGTGCGTCCTTCTTCTCGACCTTCTTCTAATGCTTCTTGGTAAACTCTGGTGTGTCTAATTGCGCTACTTAATTTCAGCATATTCTCTACCTCTTGTCGGCTTAACTGAGGAAATTTGTACACGACAATTGTCTCGATTAAATCTATTATGGCTTGGCTAGATAATCTGTCTGCAATTTCTTGCCTTGCTTGGTCGATGAGTTGTCTGGCGCGATTAACCGCGTTCTCTGGTGGTTCTACCACTAACTTGACAACTCCAATACCCAAAGACTTGTCTGCTGCGGATTCTAGTTCATCAAGATAAACTCGCTGTACCTTAGAACTTTGCAGCAAAACTTGATAGAGTCTGGTTTCATCTGGTTCTAAGCTTCGCGTGGGGTAGAGGATAACGGCGTACCAATCGTAAGTGGATGGATTCTGGTCTAAAAACAGAAAAAGTTCAGCAAATAGGCGATGATAAAGAAGTTCATCTTTTTGAAACTGTACTTCACAAAAGTAGACTGTTTTATCAGGATTATCTTCTGATGGCAAAAACACCCCATCAATCCGGAAAGCCGTTTGTTTGATTTCCACTGAACGGAATTGATAACCTTGAGTCTCGTTAGGAGAACGCCCAATTAGTTCAAAGAAAATACTGGGAAATTCCGCAAATAATTGATAAAAGATACTATCGGTCTTCACTCTGGCTGTTTGTTTCAAACATTACGCTATGTTGATTGTATGCTCAGTGTAGCCAGCACATCCCAACTTTTCACAGTTCCTCTGTCCTCAAATGTGCGCTTTGTGTCACGCAAGCATAACAGGCACGGTAAACTAGTTGAATTGACTAATATAGTTAAGCCACTTGCTTGAAAAATAATCCTATGCCTGCGTTTTTATTAGAAGTTGGTACAGAAGAACTCCCCGCAAGTTTCCTCAGTAGCGCTGTTTCACAGTGGAAATCTCGCATTCCCCAAACTCTGGAAGAAAACAGCCTAACTTACGATGCTGTGGAAGTTTACGGAACTCCCCGACGTTTAGCGGTACTCATCAAAAATCTACCATCTCAACAAAGCGACCGCGAAGAGGAAATTAAAGGTCCTCCCGCACAAGCAGCGTTTAAAGATGGAAAACCAACACCAGCAGCACAAGGTTTTGCCAAGAAACAAGGTGTGGAAGTCTCTGCGTTGGAAGTTCGCCCCACTGATAAAGGAGATTTTGTCTTTGTCCGGAAACTCACCCCCGGTCGTCCGGTTGCCGAAATTTTAACAGAACTTGTTCCCCAGTGGATTTTTAAACTCGAAGGGAAGCGGTTGATGCGTTGGGGTGATGGAGATAAGACGTTTTCTCGTCCCATTCGCTGGCTTGTTGCTTTGTTAGATGAGGCGGTGTTGCCAATTGAATTAGATAATGGTTCGGAAAGAATAAAGAGCGATGGCGCAAAGCGCCCGCTCCTCCGGAGCGATCGCACTTCCCAAGGTCATCGTGTTTTGCATCCAGAAGCTGTGACAATACCTCACGCAACTGATTATGTCACGACACTTCGCTCTGCATATGTCGTGGTTGATACTGATGAACGGGCAAATACCATCACACAGCAAGTCCAAGAGTCTGTGCAAAAGTTGGGCGGTTATGCAGAAATCTACCCAGATTTATTAGAGGAAGTCACAAACCTTGTAGAATTTCCTTCAGCAGTTGTTGGTAATTTTGAATCAGAGTTTTTGAACTTACCCACAGAGGTGATTACCACTGTGATGGTAAGTCATCAGCGTTATTTTCCTGTCTTCCAAAGTCCAAAGGCAAAAGAATTACAACCAAATTTTGTCACTATCTCTAACGGTGACCCGACAAAATCAGACATCATTGCTGTGGGAAATGAAAGAGTTATCCGCGCACGTTTAGCCGATGGTCGCTTTTTCTACGATGCTGATTTAGAAAAACCTTTAGAAAGCTTTTTACCTCAGTTAGAAACTGTCACTTTCCAAGAGGATTTAGGTTCGCTGCACAAAAAAGTCAACCGCATTTGCAAAATTGCCGAACAAATGACAGAACAATTGCAATTAAGCGAAAAAGAGCAAGAAAATATTCAAAGAGCAGCTCTTTTATGCAAAGCTGATTTAGTCAGTCAAATGGTGTATGAATTCCCGGAATTACAGGGAGTCATGGGACAAAAGTATGCTCTGGCAAGTGGAGAAGATGAAGCCGTTGCAACAGCAATTTTTGAACATTATTTACCTCGTGGGGCAGATGACATATTACCCCAAACTTTGACAGGACAAGTTGTTGGTTTGGCAGATAGACTTGACACACTCGTGAGCATCTTTGGATTGGGGATGATACCCACGGGTTCTTCTGACCCCTTCGCTTTGCGACGAGCAGCAAATGCAGTTGTCAATATCACATGGACGGCTCATCTACCTATCAATCTGCAACAGCTACTGGAGAAAGTTGCTACAGACTTTGCGAGTGAATATCACAAAGATAGAAATCAATTAGTTGCAGCTTTACAAGAATTTTTCCTGCAACGCATCCGTACTTTACTGCAAGAAGAGAAACACATTGACTATGATTTAGTGAATGCTGTTTTGGGAGAAAACGATCCAGAATATGCACAAAGAGCGTTAAAGGATTTATTAGATGTGGGCGATCGCGCAACTTTCCTCCAAAAAATCCGCAATAATGGTACTTTAGATAACATCTACGAAACCGTGAATCGTTCCACACGTTTAGCGGCTCAAGGCGATTTGGATACAAAACAACTTGACCCGAAAGCCATAGTTCATAAAGAACTCTTCCAAAAATCATCCGAGGAAGCTTTTTACAGTGCCATTGTGGATTTAGTCCCACAAACTCAAGCCGCACAACAGTCACGAGACTATGGACAGCTAGTCACAGCATTAGAGCAAATTACCCCCACCGTCAGCAACTTTTTTGACGGTCCAGAAAGCGTTTTAGTCATGGACCCCAATCCAGAAATAAAACGCAATCGGTTAAATTTGCTCGGATTACTTCGTAATCATGCCCGTGTTTTAGCGGATTTTGGTGCCATCGTAAAAAATTTGTAGGATAAGTAAAAAAAAGTTGTGTGATTATTGCAAATAAACGCTACCATAATGATGCTTAACCAGGGACCTCTGCCACAGTCTATGCCTAAAGCTCATATCATTGGATTAGGAAAGTCCGGTATTGCTGCGGCGAGATTGTTGAGACGGGAAGGTTGGGAGGTGGAACTAGGCGATCGCAACACCTCTCTTGACCTTCTGAAGCAACAACAAGAACTTGCCGCAGAGCAAATTACTGTTAAATTGGGGTATTCTCTAGAACTCAATGATTCAGATTTACCTCAATTGATAGTCGTTAGTCCTGGCGTGCCTTGGAATATTCCTATATTAGTTAAGGCACGAGAATTCGGTATTCAAACTATCGGGGAGATGGAACTTGCTTGGCAACATTTGCAATCCGTCCCCTGGATAGGAATCACTGGTACAAACGGTAAAACCACTACCACAGCCCTAATTGCTGCAATGTTTCAAGCAGCAGGGTTAAACGCTCCCGCCTGTGGTAACATTGGCTATGCTGCCTGTGAAGTTGCCCTGTCTTTACACACCAAAGAACAAGGGGAAGAAAAGACTTCCAGCCTACGGCGACCTACGGTCCACTTCGCTAACGCTAGCCCCGCAGGGGGCGCTGCGCAAACGCTAACATCCCCCTCACTTCCCACCCAAATAGATTGGGTGATTGCAGAGGTGAGTAGTTATCAAATAGAATCATCTTTTTCTCTTGCGCCTCGTATCGGTGTATGGACGACCTTTACGCCAGATCACCTCAGTCGCCATGAAACCTTAGAGAACTACTACAACATCAAAGCGTATCTGCTGCGTCAGTCTGAGTTGCAAGTGTTGAACGGTGACGATCCATATTTAAGGAAAGTAGGTGCAAGTGATTGGTTTGACGCCTATTGGACCAGTGTCAAAGGTAAAGATGATTTAATAAGTTCCAAGGGCTATTACATTGAAGATGGCTGGGTTGTAGAAAAGTTGAATGCAAACTCTCAACCGGAACAGATTGTAAAAGTTTCCGCTTTGCGGATGGTGGGAGAACACAACCAGCAAAATCTGCTAATGTCAGTTGCAGCAGCGCGTTTAGCGGAAGTTGATAAAGATGCTATTGCTCATGCTATAAGTGTATTTCCTGGTGTTCCCCATCGTTTAGAACACATTTGTACCTGGGAAGGTATTGATTTCATTAACGACAGCAAAGCAACGAACTACGACGCTGCTGAAGTTGGGTTAATCTCTGTCAAAAGTCCGGTTGTATTAATTGCTGGTGGTGAAGCCAAACCAGGTAATGACACTGGCTGGATAGCAAAAATTAAAGACAAGGCGATTTCAGTATTGCTTATTGGTACTGCTGCACCCGCATTTGCCCAACGCTTGCAAGATGAAGGATATAGAAACTACGAAATTGTAGAAACAATGGAGAAAGCTGTTCGCAGATCAGCAGAATTGGCAAAACATCATCAAGCATCTGTGGTGCTGTTATCTCCTGCTTGTGCAAGTTTTGACCAATACGTCAATTTTGAACAACGGGGCGACCATTTTCGGCAATTATGTTCGGAGTTGGTAAAAGCCGTTCCTAACGATGGTTGACGTCCCAATATGGTTCGGATAAGCACCCGGACAGAAACCCGGTTTCTACGCACGCGAACAACCCTTAACCGAACCGTATGGTTGACGTCCTGTGCAGTTCCTCTGCTAATCAAACGTCACCACACTGCGAATTGATTCACCCTTGTGCATCAAATCAAAAGCATCATTTATCTGCTCAATTGGCATGACATGGGTAATCAAATCATCAATGTTTATCTTCCCTTGCATATACCAGTCAACAATTTTTGGCACATCTGTGCGTCCTCTGGCTCCACCAAACGCCGTACCTTTCCAAACGCGCCCTGTCACAAGTTGAAAAGGACGAGTGCGAATCTCTTCGCCAGCTCCAGCAACGCCAATAATCACGCTGACTCCCCAACCTTTGTGACAGCATTCTAAGGCTTGACGCATGATATTTACATGACCAATGCATTCAAAACTGTAATCAGCACCGCCTTTGGTTAAGTCAATCAAATAAGCAACCAAATCTCCCTCTACTTCCTTGGGGTTGACGAAGTGAGTCATGCCAAACTTTTCTGCCAAGGCTCTCTTGTTAGGATTAATATCTACCCCCACAATCATATTGGCTCCCACCATTCGCGCCCCTTGGATGACATTCAAGCCAATACCACCTAAACCGAAAACGACCACATTCGCTCCCGGTTCAACTTTTGCCGTATTGATGACTGCACCAATTCCTGTTGTTACGCCGCAGCCAATGTAACAAACTTTATCAAACGGAGCATCCTCCCGAATTTTTGCTACGGCGATTTCCGGCAATACTGTATAGTTGGAAAAGGTGGATGTCCCCATGTAGTGATGAATCATTTGCCTATCAATGGAGAATCGACTCGTACCATCAGGCATGACACCTCGCCCTTGAGTCGCACGAATTGCCTGACAGAGATTGGTTTTGAAACTGAGACAATATTCACACTGACGGCATTCTGGGGTATATAGGGGAATAACATGATCTCCGGGTTTTACACTTGTAACGCCCTCCCCAACCTCCACAACAATACCAGCGCCTTCATGTCCTAAAATTGCAGGAAATAAACCTTCAGGATCGCTACCAGAAAGAGTATAAGCATCGGTGTGGCAAACTCCGGTGGCTTTTATTTCGACCATCACTTCCCCTGCATGTGGTCCTTCTAGTTGAACTGTTTCAATACTTAAGGGCTTACCGGGATTGTAAGCTACTGCTGCTTTGACTTGCAAGCTCTGCTCTCCTTTCTAAGTTTCCTGGACTGGAACCCTAACATTAGAAATGCAAGGGTTCCTCATATATCTATAACTTTAGAGGCAAGTTTCAAAGCAGCCCATCCATTAACGTCATGACTTGAATAGCGCCCTCGGATAATTCATCAAAAGGTGACATATAAATCTGGTGTTCCAGTAGTCCTTTGAGGGCAATCAGTTTTAAACTGTTTTCAGCGAGGGTTTGAGCGATCGCCTCTGCAGCTGGTAAGTAGCCGATAGCACCCAAGTCTGCAAGCGCGGTTCGACGCAGTTGCAAATCCTCTTGTGCTAACGCTTGTACCAGGCGTTCTCCATAGATCACATCCTGAGTTAATTGGTACATGGCTCGTGCAGCAGCATACTGAATCCGCTCGATTGGATGATCCAAAAACGGCTCAATTAAGGGAACAGCGATGGTTGCTCCTAAGGTTCCTAGGGCTTCTAAAATAGCATCGTAGGGTTGAGAGAAGTCTGGCTGATTGCTGACGAGTTGCCCTTTTTGCAAGCCTGCTTTGAGTCGCTCAATTAAATTGGGGATACAAACTGGATCGCCTAGCATCTCTAACGATTGAGCAGCGGCTTCCCGGACATAGAAATCAGAGCAGTCTAAAGACCAAATCAGCGGTTCTACTGCTTGGCGATCGCCTAATTTTCCCAACGCCCTAGCAGCATTTCGTCGCAACGGATATCCACCATCTTCTGTGCGATCAGCTTCGTCTTCTAATGCTTGAATCAGAAGTGAAACTACTGCGGCTTCCCGTACCCGAAACCTACCTAGCCACCAAGCTGCATACACCCGTAAGCCTAAGTCGTCTCCTTGGAGATTGGCGATCGCCTGCTCGACGGTTAAAGATTCTCCGCTACCCGCTTCATTTGGTTCAAACGTGTCAAAATCCATAACACTTTGTCACTTCAATTATGAATTCAGTCTAATTTTAATAAAAACTCTTTTAAAAATTGGGTTGGTAACGTTTTTAAAAATCAACAACAGATGCGCAAAGATACGCACCAATAGACTATCAGTATGTCTTTTATCTGATAAAGAATCGGCAATCAGCAATTAGAACTGTCCATCGCTGATTACCGATTGTGGTTTTGCTACCAAAAAATCATTAACTGATGAGAATTATAACGGTGTAATGCTGGCAATCTTGCCACCTTCGCGTTGTACCCGTTGCATGTAATCCGATAGCTGATCATAAGTAATGACAACTGCTTTGTTACTGCGGCGTACACGCGGATATTTGGGAGTTAAAAGAGCAGACACTTCCACACGGTATAAGCGACGATCTCCATAAATGGTTGAGCCACCAAAAGTGGAGTTGGGGGTGACTCCCTTCGCGGAGGGACGATAGCCAAAACCAGGGCTACCAGGTGCGACAACAGCTGAAGCGGTATTCCGTCCCAACTCTGTGACTAGGTGTGGAGCGTTACCAGCGAACTGAGCGCGATCGCTATTGGCATAACCGCGATAGAGTTGGAACATCCGGCTAAATCCAACGGTCTTCTGCCCAGTTTGAGTAGCGAAGCCACGATAATAGGGCACAATATTTTCACCAAAGTTTGCTTGATACTCGGGTGAATCAATGTAGGAATCAATATCGGCGTCGTAGCCCTTGTTTTGATACAAGTCCAAGTGATTGATGATTTCAGCTTCATCATACGGTGCCCGACCTAACAAGTGCTTATAATTCAGCTCAATGGTTCGGGTTTGGAAACTGTTATAGAAAAACTTAGATTTGTACAGTTCCGATTTCGCCACCTGTCGGACAAATTCTTGCACGGTAATTTTACCATTTGCCAGGAGCGATTCAATGCTGCTGAGGCGTTCCGATGCCATTAAATAATCATTGCCCAACAACTGACGATAGACAGCCGCAACGACATATGGGACATCAGCACTGCTACGCAGTTCCACAGGGGAAAAATCACTAAAGGCAGAGGTTCCGAGGCGGGATGCTTCTGTTGTAATAGCCATTTAAAAAAATCTCCTTGTTAACAACTGAGTTGGTTGTCAGTTGTCAATTGTCCATTGCAGTCAAACACCAACAATTCACAATCAATCACTCAGCAACAGACCACTCACAACAAACGTTATGACCAAAATCAGCGAACAGTAAACAGTAATCACTAAGAACAATTGATAACTGATAACTGATAACTGAATGAAAAAGGACACCTTAAGAAAGTGTAATGCTCATGACCTTGAAGCCCTTACGGTTCAGTTGTTGCAACTTGCTGGAAAGCTGCTCGAAAGGCACAACAACTTCACTGGTAGCACGCCGGAGCACGGCTGATTGGGAAGACGGTGGTTGCATGATCCGCAGTCGGTAGGTACTTCCGCCACGGCTACCTGTAGACAGACCAGTCAACGAACCACTAGAGGCTGGGTAGATGGGTGACGCAGTATTCTGAGCCACTTCGCGAGTCAGCCGTCCTTGATTTTGTTTTTGGGCGCGATCGCTATTCGAGTAGCCCCGGAACAGTTGGAACATACGGCTAAAGCCAACGTTTTTCTGACCAACTTGAGTCGTGAAGCCTAAATGATAAGGCACTACTTTTCGCCAAAATTCTGTTGATATTCCAGTGAATCAATGTAGGAATCAATATCCGCTTCAAAGCCACTTTCATCC
>JAAUSC010000221.1 GCA_012031965.1 Scytonema sp. RU_4_4 | reverse complement strand
AAGATTTAGAGAGTTTTCAAATCAAGGCAAATTTAGTTGCGCCTATCCTAACTAACCATCAGCTGATGGCTTATTATGTGCCCATCAATGTTACGGACCTCGAAAATGGCAAAAGTCTGAAATTGATTTGTTTAAACAATTAGCCATTCAAGTTGGAATTGCCTTAGAACAGGCGAATCTTTTGGATGAACTTCAACAGGCGCAAAAAGTGCTGCGTCTTCGCGATCGGGCGATCGCAGCAGCTAGTAACGCCATCTTCATTACCGATCCACATCAACCAGACAATCCTATCATCTTTTGCAATCCGGCTTTTGAAACAATCACAGGTTATTCACTAGAAGATGTGCTTGGGTGTAACTACCGCTTTTTACTGGGAGCCGACACAGACCAAACGACTGTTGAACACGTACGCGACGCTATGCGTGATTTAGGTGAATGTCAGGTTATTTTAAAAAGTTACCGCAAAGACAGTACCCCATTTTGGTGTGAATTAACAGTTTCTCCAGTGCGAGACGCATTTGGACGAGTCACCAATTTTATTGGGGTGCTATCTGACATTACTTTACGCAAACAGGCTGAAGAAGGATTGAAGCGTAGTAAAGAAGTCCTCCAAAGCCAGCTTATGGAACTTATTAGTGATATTAAAGAAGCAACTCATGGTGATTTAACAGTTCGAGCGAAAATTTCAGTTGGTGAAATTGGTATAGTGGCTGATTTTTTAAACACCATTATTGACAGCCTTCAACAGATTGTCACTCAAGTCGAAACAGCTGCTTACCAAGTGAATATTTCTCTGAGGGAAAACTCCAGTGCGATCGAACAAGTCGCACAAGAGTCACTCACACAGGTTGATGAGATCACTCACACCCTTGAGAATATAGATAATATGACTCTCTCGCTCCAAACAGTGACAGAGAATGTTCGCCAAGTTGCAGAAGCAGTTTACACAACCTCTGATGCAGCAGATGCAGCGGGAAAAGCAATGGATTTTGCTACCAACACTATTTGGAGTTTACAACAAATCGTTGCGGAAACAGCCAACAGAGTGAAGTCTGTGAGCGAAACTTCTCAAAAAATTTCCTCACTAGCATCCTTGATGAAGCAAATCGATATGCAAGCCAACTTGTTAGTCATCAATGCTGGTGTTGAGGCTGCGTGGATGAGTGATGCAGGTCGAATCTTTCTCTTAGTGGCGGAAGAAATTGCTCAACTGGTCGCGAAGTCTGCTGAAGTAACCAAAGAGATTGAACAAATTTTTGAGAACATCCAATCGGAAACAAGCGGAGTCATCAAAACCATAGAACAGGGAACAACTCAGATGATAGATGGAGCAAATGTTCTTGAAGATGCCAAGCTTTACCTCAGGCAAATTATAGAGGTGTCTCGCCATATTGACGACTTAGTACAGTTAATTTTTACAGCAACAGTCTCTGGGACACAAACATCTCAAAAGGTTGTCTCGTCCATGAAAGAGATTGCTGAAGCCTCTGAACGCAATGCTGATTCGTCTCGTATGGTGTCTCATTCTCTACAACAAACACGAGAAGCGGCGCTGCAATTGCAAGATTCCGTCGGTGTCTTCAAAACAGGAGTGAGCGCTTGACACTCCCGGTCTGCGCATGGTAGAGGATTTTTAAAAGTCAATTTTGACTCGTATTTGACTCGTAACAGTAACCAAAAACCTTTTGACTCGCTTTTCATCGGGATCGAGTCTGTGTTTACTTTTAACTTAAGACATTAGCCGCGCCATTAAGGGAGCGCATTTACCATATGATACTCATTGAATCTAAAATCAATCCAACATATGTGCAAGAACGTTTATTGACAACTTTGTTAGGAGGAATTCCTAATATTCTTTTAGGTGGACCGTTAAGAAATTTCGTATACCGGAGTCTTTTTGCTCGGATAGGTAAATCAGTTAATATCCAGCATTGTGTTGAACTTCTAGGCACTCCTTGTATTGAAATTGGCGATCAAGTACGTCTTGCAAAAGATGTTCAGATAAATGCATCAGGAAACCCAAATAATAGAGTGTATCTTGCGAATCGGGTGAAACTCCAACGTGGAGTTGATATTCGGTCACTCCACAATACACATAAGTAGCTGGACAAAAATATTTACAGTCATTGCGAGCGGAGCGAAGCAATCCCAACCCTTGCGATTGCTTCATTCCGCTAGTTCCTAAGAGGAACCGCTACGCTGCGCTTCATTCGCTGCGGACATTGTGTAATTAATTCTGTCCAACTACTTATCACGATTGACGAAGATACATACATAGGTCCTTACGTCTGTATTGCTGGTCCAGGAGACATTAAAATTGGCAAAGCCTGTTTAATTGCACCTCACTCAGGAATATTTGCCAACAATCACATTTTTGCCGATCCTACTCGACGAATTGGAGACCAGGGAGTCACTCGCAAAGGAATTGTGATTAAGGATGACTGTTGGCTGGGACATAATGTGACAGTATTGGATGGAGTTACCATTGGTAAAGGAAGCATTATTGGTGCAGGCTCAGTCGTGAGCAAAGATATTCCCCCTTATTCAATTGCGGTGGGTGCGCCTGCGCGAGTCATCAAAAGTCGCTGTGACAATTTTGACACTCCTGCGCCTTCGGTCAGCAGGATTCTTAAGAGTTAAATTTGGTATAACTTATCATTTTGAAGCTTTGCGCGATCGCTTGTAAGGGCGATCGCCAAAAGTCAGTGAGTCAACTTAAGCTACCTTATAAATTGAACAAGCTTTTGGGCATTCCATCTGTCGCAATTATTATTCAAATTGGTGTCACTTTATTCTTTCCTCTGAGTGACACTAGATTAAGCGTATGCACAAGCTACTTTCTACCCGATTGTTGCGATTAATATTTAAGGTTGTAGCCAGTCCCAGCTTTTCATTCGTCAACACTTAAACTCATGAAACTCAATGATTCTTAGTCAGAAGATGTGTGATTTGTGTTGCTAACTCATCAGGATCAGCAGGTTTCATCAAGTAGGATTGAAATCCACATTTGAAAGCAAGAACGCAACCTTCTTCCGAATCTATAGCTGTTAGTGCGATAGCCGGAATCTCCTTTTGTGGAGGTTCGAGTGTTCTGATTCTACGAATTAAGGAATATCCATCCACTTCTGGCATCGCAATGTCGATAATTAAAACATCTGGTATAAATTGTTTGATGACCTCAAGGGCTTCTAAGGCAGATGTTGCCGTCATTATATCAACACCGTAAGTTTCAAGAAGAAAGCGAGTTAACACAAGGCTATCAGTATCATCATCTACTATAAGTATTCGTAAACCATCTAAGGTCTGAAAATTTTTTGTATCATTCTTAAGATGACGATTTTCGGGAAAATTTGACATGCTAAGATTAGCCTCCTTAGTTGCTTGCTCAATTGAGGAGGAAGTCCTACTAAAAGCGAGTTCTCGGCTAGCTTTTAGTAGGCACATTTAAATTTTACTTGTTATTGACCTCTCCTTTTTCCTGACTCGCCTGTGGCAAGTGTCAGTCAAAGACACAATCGTCATGCTGACCTCGCGGGAGTGTGGAAACCGTGTGTCTTTAGACCACGGAGGAAATACGACTCGGCTAATTTATTAGCCGTTCAAATATCTGTGAATACCATTACCGCCTTGGGGTTACTTAATTCGGGGTGCTATTGTATTGCACTTTCAATGGGACAATTACCATCTCAAATCGTTCAACGCCAGGTGCTCTACTTGGGGAAACCCCAAGACCGCACTGGCTCCCCTGTACGCATAACGGTTTTGCACTCGATGTGCCTTCCCTTACGGGAGTAAAGTTAGCTGAGTCCCAAGGGGACACGCGCAAGGGACGACAATGTTATTGGTCGGTACTATCCGCTCATACACTGGCTTAACCCTATAAACCTGTTTAATCTTTCAGTTCTAGAGCAAGGAACTAGCAACGCGCATTCCTTGGTAGGTCTTTAACTCTTGCCAATAACGTAGTACTCAAGGTACTTAGTCTGGTCAACTAATCCTATCGGCTTGAGGCTAGAAGCCCCTAGCCTTTAGGCAGGGGTGCTGACCCTCCGTTGTCTATACCTACCACCAGAATACCTTGAGGGTGGGGACTTCCGCGACTTAGTTAAGCAACTTCCCGTCCATAACTCGCAGCAAAAATACACACACCCGCTACCAAAAATGCCAGCACACCTCCTATGATACCTATCACAGGCGTTATTGCTTGCGGTTGCGGGAACACCACCCCAAACACACTCCCTGTCAAAGCAAACCCAGCAAAATACATTCCAACTCCCAATCCTCTCCAACGAGGTGGTACAAGCGTCAGTGCAAAGGGAACTGCACCGTTAATAATTAAACTAAAAGCACACACACCCAACAAGACTATGGGTAGCTGCGCTCCCAAAGAAATTATTATTACCATAATAATGATGATTGCACTGATACCAGAAAGCATTGCTTTGCGGTTGCCAATCTTTGTAGCAAAAGCCCCTGCTGGTAATGCGGCAAGAGCAAGCACAAGACTGATGATGAACATGATGCCATCAATATTACCAGTATTCCATTGAACTTTTAACAGCTTTCCCAAAGCATCCATCAGGAACCGAGAACCCCAGGCTACACCAATACCTGTTCCTAAAATCAAAGCCAACGCCCTTGGTAACTCTCCTGGTGTTGCCCATGTTTGCGCTTTATCAACTGGTCTTTCTGGAGGATTTACAAATCGTAACGCAGCAGCTGCAGCCAACAGAACAAATGAACCAATAGCAAAGGTAAATATTGGTCCCAAACCTAGAATATACTTACTGGCAAAGGGTCGCAAAGCAGTGATTATTCCCCCCGCCAAAGTGACCAAACTTCCCGCTAATGGTAACTCAGCTGGTGTCGCATAACGTCCCAAAAGTGAAATAGCTGGACTGCGAAACACTGTCATGGCGATCGCCCATGCTATGACTACCAACAGTAAAAGCAAACGTGTTCCATTCGAGGCTGTAGAAAAAGTTGCAATACTTGGAATAGCAATAAACAACGCTGACGAGAGAATAACACCTACTGAAATAAAAGGAAAACGACTTCCTATCCAATATCTAGCTTTATCAGAAAGTCCTCCCATCAGTGGTTCCATCACCACAGCCAAAGCATTTTCTACAATGAGCACCCCAACTGCTAACGACTTAGGAAAACCAAACTCAGCAAAAAGCAGAGGTAAGTACAGGTTATAAATGACCCAAGTGAGGGTAATTGCTCCTTGCAATCCTGCCAAACTGCATACTTGCAACCATAGAATTCTAGGCTGAGCAATGGCTTCTATATCTGTTTCCATTCTCTGCTCGCTCTGTGTTTTTTCACACAGATAGACACGAATAATTGAAATTCTTTTCCAGATAAACATTTACGCAAAGACACAAAGAAACCTCTGTGTCTTTGCAGTTCATCCTAATACGTCGGGACTGACGGATCGATTTCCTTGCTCCAAGCCAGAATTCCACCCTTCACATTCGTTCCATTAACTCCCACTTCCTTGAGAATGCCGAGGGCTTTTGCAGAACGCATACCCGATTTACAATGAGCAATTAGGCGATGACCATTGAGTAATTCCTTCACTTTTGTAACCCCTTCGCCATTTTCAATTTCCGACAAAGGTATTAAAACAGAGCCAGGAATTTGGGCAATTTCATACTCATGTGGGTTGCGGACATCCAGCAGCACAAAATCATTTGTACCGTTATCCAGCAATTGCTTCAACTCCTGCACTGTTATTTCTGACATTTCCATCTGCTGTTTCTCCTCTTGTGCTTTGGCTTGTGGAATACCGCAGAATTGTTCGTAGTCTATCAACTTTTCAATGACTGGACGAACTGGGTTAGGACGCAGCTTTAACTCACGGAACTTCATGTTTAAGGCATCGTAAAGCAGCAAGCGTCCACTTAAAGTCGTCCCCTTACCAATAATAATTTTGACAGTTTCCGTCGCTTGGATAACACCAATAATTCCTGGCAAAATTCCCAGAACACCACCTTCTGCACAAGAAGGAACCATTCCTGGTGGTGGTGGTTCGGGATAAAGATCACGATAATTCGGTCCACCCTCGTAGTTAAATACTGTCGCTTGTCCTTCAAAACGGAAAATGGAACCGTAAACGTTGGGCTTGTTCAGCAACACGCAAGCATCATTGACTAAATAACGAGTGGGGAAGTTATCAGTACCATCCACCACAACATCATAAGGTCTAATAATGTCGAGAGCATTTTCCGAAGTCAGGCGAGTTTCGTACAAGTCAATCTGACAATACGGATTAATCTCTAGAATACGATTCTTTGCAGATTCAATCTTAGGTTTACCTACCCAAGATGTACCGTGAATGACTTGGCGTTGCAAGTTGGAAGTATCGACAACATCAAAATCAACAATACCGATGCGTCCAATACCCGCAGCAGCCAGATACAAAAGTAGAGGTGAACCCAGTCCACCTGTACCGATACATAGCACACTGGCAACTTTTAGGCGTTTTTGTCCCTCCAACCCCACTTCTGGCAAAATGAGGTGACGGGAGTAACGTTCGTAATCATCTTTCGTCAGCTGGATTTCATCCAGATTAGGATTGAGCATGGCACTTTGATAAGCAAGAGCGAACTACAGAATTCAAAATTAAATATATGCCTTATGGGCACACTACGCCTTTCTATACGCAAGACAGTTTATTGATCCTATCCAAAAACGAGGTGTCTTTAGAATTTGTTAAATTTTGTTTTCAATTGCTTCCTGCTGAAACTGGTGGTTATCATCTAAACACCAACTTTTTATATCACTCGCTTTGCCATTTTGTACGGAAACAATAATGTAAGAGTATTCCTGCCAAGCACACTGACGGTCAAATTCTGAGGGAGTTGCTGGATGATCAGTATGTGAGTGATAGATACCTACGATATTTAGGTTTTGCTCACGTGCTTCCCTTTGTGCTTGGAGCATGACTTGGGGGGCGATCGCATATCTACGCCTTTTACTCAAAGATGTGTCGCTTCCTGGAAAACCTGTTGCTGTTTCTGCATTCCAGGCGTTTTCTGTTGGCATCACTTCTACCACAGTTTTGCCTTCACTTGTCAGATAACCGAGCACTATACCGCAACATTCTTCGGGGTAAGTGGTTTCAGCGTGGGTGTAGATGGTTTGTAGGTGTTGTGGGAGGAGTTTGAGAATCACACACAATAACTAGGATACTGGAACTATAGCAGTCCTATCTGATTTGTAAAATAGACTTTAATAAATAAACCGCAGAGGCGCAGAGAACACAGAGAGAGGAAAAGAGAGAATTTTACAAATGATTTAGGATTGCTATATGAGAATTAGATTCAACGGGAAATTTACAGGTGGAACTCATTCTCATAATTAGGGTCTTGAGTACTGTAACTCATCACACCGAAGCTCTAATTCTTAAAATCGGCTAACTTTACTCTCATAAATTTCACTTTTCACTGCTTCGACTTCTGGTTCAACTGTCATGAGATGTTGCTCTAAAATCGCCAAATTACGGATATTGGACTTATAAAAAGCATCAAACAAATCACCCACCAATGGCACTGTACCAACCACTGCTTCCAAAGTAATGTTGAAAATCATTTCAGCTAAGTCTTTAGGTGGTATGCCAAAGCGAGTAGCTAAAAAGATGATGTAAGCTGAAAATGTTGTACTGATTAAATCACCAGCACCTGGAACTAAACCAATAATTGGGTCTAGTCCGATGCGAAAACCGAAAACAGGAAGACGTATAGATGTATCCATTAATACGCTAAGTTTGCGAATGCGATTGAGAGTAGCAAGGCGTTTGGCAGCGTCCATAATTTCCAATATTTGCACTACTTTTAAGTTGCACCAGTTTCGGTTACTTGTCTTGTACCGTGAGAAAGAACACGCATTACATTAGAAGTGAATTGTGCTTTTAGCTTACAGCAATTAAAGCAGAAGGCTTAATCCTACGGCTTCCAGCCATAGGACGAACAGTCGCCTGTGGGGGGATACTCGTCTGTAGTCAGATTAAGCAACAATAGACACTTTACCAGTCTCAATATCGTAACAAGCGCCAACAATTTTGAGTTTACCTTCGCGGATGAGTTTAGCTAAAATTGTTGAGCTTTCCTGTAATTTTTTCGCCTGATATTGAATGTTGGCTACAACTGCATTCTCTTGAATGTTGCCCGTTTTTAATTTGATTTCTTCTACGGCTGGTTTGATACCCTCAACAATTAAGCTAATTCTGCCAGGAGCAGGCTGTTCCTGAAGCGCTTCCAAAACTGCACCACATCTTCTATGACCCAAAACTACAATCAGTTGGCAACTCAATATTGCTGTAGAATATTCTAGACTGCCTATAATCATGTCACTAACGACATTGCCAGCGACTCGCACGACGAATAAATCGCCAAGTCCTTGGTCGAAGACAATTTCTGCAGGAACTCTGGAATCTGCACAGCCAAATATAGATGCAAAAGGATGTTGACCTTTTGCGACTAATCGCAGGTGTTCTAATGATTGGTCGGGGTATTTTCGCTTTTGCTGTACAAACCGTTTATTTCCATCCAATAATCGTTTTAAAGCTGTATCTGGATTGATTGGATTAGGGTTTGCTGGACTTGCATCAGCAACAGTTTGCTGTGTATTCCAAAGTATACCACTTCCAATTGCTAAGCCTCCCATACCAGCAAACTTTACGGTAGTTCGCAAACTCAGGGGAAACCCTGCAATGCACTGTTTCAAAAAATCACGACGCCCTACGAATCCGTTTCTTCGGCTCATCAGTCTATCTCAGTGTCTGAATCCAGCGGACAACCATTTGGTTGATGGCTGGAACATATCAAACTCTGCAAGGATGTAAGAGTTAGCAAGTAACGGTTTAAGAGTCATTTAATTTTCAGCGTTGCATAAAAAGGGGATGAAGTACGAACCGCCTTGCAAGAGCGTGTCTGCAGGACATAGACGCCTTCGCGTAGCGTGCGCCTGCTGCGCATAGAGCGCCAAGAAAGAAGCTTTCTAGTAAACAAAGTTATCCTAAAATCATCTTAAAATCATCTTAAAATCATCGGAAAATCAAGCATCAAAGCTGTAACTACCTATATCCTTGATTCCAAGGATATGAAAAGTGAATAATGTAGATGACAAGCTTTATGATGGTGGACTTACGTAAGTTTTTTGAAGCAACAGACCCCAGTCGAACTCTGGTTATTAATGACACACAAGATAAAAAGTATTATATTGACTTTTCTTCGGTGCGCGGTGGCGATATTATCAGCAAACTGAAGCAGAAAATGACATACTTTAAGCCGGATGACCCGACCTGTACTCTCTTTACTGGACACATTGGATGTGGTAAATCTACGGAATTGCGGCGACTGCAACTAGAACTGGAAGCGGATGGTTTTTGTGTCATCTATTTTGAGTCTAGCGAAGATTTGGAATTGACTGATGTGGATATTGCTGATGTCCTGTTGGCGGTCGCCCGTCGTGTGAGTCAAAGTTTAGAGAAACTCAATCTTGAGGAACCCAGCAGGCTCAAGGAATTACTGCAAGGTGCGATGAGGGTTTTAAACGCTGATGTGACTGGGGTAAAACTCAAAGTTCCTAATGTTGGTGATTTTGGTGTCACTTCTGAAAAAGAAAAGTTTACTTTGGCTTTTGGAATTGGGGAAATTACTACTAAGGCTAAGAGTGATGCAACGCTGCGGGAAAGACTCAATCAGTATTTAGGACCACAAAAAATTAAGCTACTAGATGCAATTAATAAGGAATTGCTGGAACCTGCGATCGCCAAACTCAAACAGCAAGGTAGAAAAGGTCTTGTGGTGATTGTAGATAATCTTGACAGAATTGATAATCGTCCCAAGGCTTGGGGGCGTCCGCAACAGGAATACTTGTTTGTGGATCAAGGTGAGTATCTCACTAAGTTGAATTGTCATGTTGTGTATACAATGCCACTCTCTCTGAAGTTTTCCAATGACTATGGAACGCTCACCCAGCGGTTTTTGGAAGACCCCAGAGTGTTACCGATGGTACCAGTACAATGGTCAGATGGCAGTGTTCATGAAGAGGGAATGACACTCATGCAACAGATGGTACTGGCAAGAGCTTATCCTGACTTGCGACCAGACCAGCGTGTCAGTAATATTACTTTTGTATTTGACCGTAAAGCAACACTTGAGCACTTATGTAAAATGAGTGGCGGTCATGTTCGCGATTTGCTGAGGATAATGAATACATGGATTATGGAGGAAATGTCACTTCCTCTTTGTCGTGATACTTTAGATACCGTGATTCGTGCTCGTCGGAATGAAATGGTTCTGCCGATTTCTGATGATGAGTGGGAATTGTTGCGTCGTGTGAAGGAAACGAAGAAAGTGAGTGATGATCAGGGATACCAAAAGCTGATTCGCAGTCGGTTTGTTTTTGAATATCGCGATCGCGGTGAGTCTTGGTTTGATGTTAATCCGATTTTGGCTGAGGCGAGGGAGTTGAATGGCTAAATAGTCGAGTGATAATAATGGATTTAAGGAGTTAAGGAACCGCAGATGGACGCAGATGAATTTAATGTTGATGTCAATCATGAGCGCTCGTTACAGCAACTGGCTTGGGCGATTGAGGCTTCTGTTGGACAGTTTAAGCTGATTTTGGCACGGTGCAATTATGCGAGTTTGCGCTTGCGTCTTATTGAACGATTACGCAACATTTGTCAAGTTGAAATCCGCGTTCTGGTTCTTAAGGAATCTGAAAGGACTCTTTATACTGCAATGCGGGAAGAATTTAGGGATGGTGTGCAAGTCCTAATGATTTTGGGTTTGGAATCGGTGCGGAATCTTGATCAAATGCTGATTAGTGCAAATCAAGTACGGGAGGAGTTTCGCAATCATTTTCCTTTCCCTGTGGTGTTGTGGATTGATGATGAAGTTCACAAGCGGTTCATGCAGTTTGCTCCTGATTTGGAAAGTTGGGGAACAACGAAAAATTTTCCTCTTGCTCCTAATGAATTGATTTCGTTTTTGCGAGAAATCGCAGAGCAGTTATTGAATGGTGATGTTAGTTTGACTTTGGAAAAATGTTCGGAGATTAAATTAGCCTGTCAAGATTTGCAAAATTCTGGACAAAATATAGAACCGGAAGTCAAAGCGAGAATTGAATATTTGTTGGGATTAACGGAATATGTTGATAATCATCTAGATACGGCTCTGGAATATTATCAACAAAGTTTGGTTTTTTGGCAGCAAGTGAATGATTTGGTCTGGCAAGGCAAAGTCCTGAGCGATATCACTTTATGTTATTACGAAAAAGCGAGACAACTAACACCTGTCATTGCGAGTGAAACGAAGTGCAGCGAAACAATCTCCCCCGTAGCACCTGTCATTGCGAGCGGAACGAAGTCTAATGAAACAATCTCCCCCCGT
>JAAUSC010000220.1 GCA_012031965.1 Scytonema sp. RU_4_4 | reverse complement strand
TGAATTTCTTTTCTCGTCGTCTTCCAGCAGTGCTGATGGGTGCAACAGTCGTAATGGTGCAACCTCAATTAGCTGTCGCACTATCCCCAATACAAATCAGCGACATTGCCAAAGAATTTACCGTTCTAATTACTGGTGAAGGTATTGGTTCTGGGGTGATTTTTGAACGTAAAGGTGACACTTACTTTGTCATCACCAATCAGCACGTGGTAGCTAACGATGGGAGATATGAAATTCAGACAGCTGATGGTAGTCGCTACCCAGTTTACCGTAGCCAAGAATTACCTGGGTTGGACATTGCAATTTTGCAGTTCACAAGCAAGAAAAATTATCGCCTTGCTAATTTAGGTAACTCTGACCAAGTGAAGCTAGGGATGACAGTTTATGTGGTAGGTTGGACTGATAGTGTACTAGGCACAACCAAGGAACCTAGCTATTACATTACTCCTCCTGGAATTATTACAAGTCTGATCAAAAATCCAGAGCAGGGCTATGGTTTAGTCTATAGCAACGAAGCAATACCCGGAATGAGTGGCGGTCCGGTGTTAGATGAAAATGGTCGTGTTGTGGGAATTAACTCAGCTGCTGATAGCAAAGTCAGCAAACAAGGGACTCTGTTGTCAGTTGTGCGGTTGGGAATTCCGATAAACATGTTTCTCGCAGCCCGAAATCGTCCGGCGGGTTCGCCATCTACTGCACAACAACCAAATGCTAGACCTAGTGTGGCTACCACAGGACAAACAAATATAAGGAAAACATTTGCAAGACTAAAGAGAGCTGAAGTTTTCATTAGCTCGGGGGGAGCTAAGGCAAAGAGAAAAGACTACCAAGGAGCTATTGCTGATTACAACCAAGCCCTGCTGATTAATGCCAACAATCCTGATGCTTACTTCCGACGAAGTATCGCTTACTATGATCTGAAAAAGTACCAGGTAGCTCTTGAGGACTTGAACAAGGTAGTGCAACTCAGTCCCAAAAATGCAAAAGCTTACAACAACAGGGGTGTTATCCGCTCAGATTTGGGAGACAAGCAAGCAGCGCTCTCCGATATTAACCAGGCAATTCAGTTAGACCCCAAACTTGCAATTGCCTACTACAACAGGGGTAATCTCCGCGATGATTTGGGAGACAAGAAAGCAGCCCTCGCCGATTATAACCAGGCAATTCAGTTAGACCCCAAATATGCAAGTGCCTACAACAACAGGGGCAAAATCCGCTCTGAGTTGGGAGACAAGCAAGCAGCCCTCGCCGATTATAACCAGGCAATTCAGTTAGATCCTAAATATGCAGATGCGTACAACAAAAGGGGTGTTATCCGCGCTCAGTCAGGAGACAAGCAAGCAGCGCTCACGGATTTTAACCAGATCATTCAGTTAAATCCTAAAAATGCAACTGCCTACTACAACAGAGGTATTCTCCGCTCAGAATTGGGAGACAAGCAAGCAGCGCTCTCCGATTATAATCAGGCAATTCAGTTAGACCCCAAATATGCAAGTGCCTACAACAACAGGGGTAATATCCGTTATGAGTTAGGAGACAAGCAAGCAGCGATCGCCGATTATAACCAGGCGCTTCGGCTCGCTCCGAATAATGCTCCAGGTTACTTTCAAAAGGGTATAGTCTATCATTTTCAAGGAGACTACCAGAGGGCGACAGCCGCTTATGAAAAAGCGATCGCTCTGGATGCAAAATTCATTGCAGCCGTTAATAACATTGGGTTAATCAAATATGAACAGGGAGATATTAAAGGAGCAATCCGTCAGTTTCAAGCTTCTATTGCCATTGATAAGCAATCGGCAGAACCGCAATTAGCCCTTGCAGTTGCATTATATATTAAGGGTGAGCGGGAAAAGGGTTTAACGATGGCACAAGCGGCTTTGCGTTCAGATAGCCAATTTGCTGATGTGGCTTTTCTGAAGAAAAATTTTTGGGGAGATAAGCTCATAGCAGATGCGAAAAAACTTTTAGAAAATCCTAAGATTAGGGAGATCACATCTCGCCCATCTCGCCGTCAATGATACTTATATAGTAAGAGTTGGGGCAAAAGTTAAATATGAATTTCTTTTCTCGTCGTCTTCCAGCAGTGCTGATGGGTGCAACAGTCGTAATGGTGCAACCTCAATTAGCTGTCGCACTATCCCCAATACAAATCAGCGACATTGCCAAAGAATTTACCGTTCTGATTACCGGTGACGGTATTGGTTCTGGGGTGATTTTTGAACGTAAAGGTGACACTTACTTTGTCATCACCAATCAGCACGTGGTGTCTAACGATGGGAGATATGAAATTCAGACAGTTGATGGCAGTCGCTACCCAGTTTACCGCAGCCAAGCTTTGCCTGGGTTGGACATTGCAATTTTGCAGTTCACAAGCAAGAAAAATTACCGTCTTGCCGAATTAGGCAACTCTGACCAAAGGTATTGGAACTCAATCCCGAAAATGCTGCTGCTTACGCCCAACGGAGTAATAATCGACTCATGCAGAAAGACTTTCAGGGAGCGCTTGCTGATGCCGAGCAAGCAGTCCGCTTTGATCCCAATTTTGGCTTAAGCTATCTTGTGCGGGGTAATGCCCGCCTCTTATTGGGAAACCCACAAGGAGCAATTCCAGATATAGACAGGGTCATTCAGCAATCTCCTAAATTTGCTCATGTTTATGCTACGCGTGGTTTGGCCCGCGCTCTGTTAAGAGACAAGCAAGGAGCAAACGCTGATTTCGATAAGGCGATTCAGCTAGATCCCAACTGGTTCACGACATATCAATTTCGAGGTGTTTCCCGCCAATTAATATGGGGAGACAAGGAAGGACAAAAAATAGGTAGCATGAAAAAAGAGAAAATAGCTATGCAAAACCTCACCAGAATTACCCGCAACCCAGAAGTAATGGGCGGTAAACCCTGCATCCGGGGGATGCGCATCACCGTCGGTACGATCGTTGGTTTAATGGCATCAGGACATACCAACAGCGACATCCTCGCAGCATATCCCTACTTAGAAGAAGCAGATATACAGCGGATTTCAATTCAGTGAGGTACATCAAAGAGTTAAGAAACCGCAGACGGACGCAGATATAGACGCTCCTTGGCGGCTTCCCGCTTTCTTACGCAGATAAATCTGTACTTCACCCGGATGAAAAGCGCTGTATATGAAGCACTTGCCTATGCTGCTTGGCGGGCAGAAGAAATTGAAGTACCCCTAAAGACAGCACCGTTTATGCCGGGAAACCCTAGAGCGCCGGTCAAGAAATAATAGTTGACAATACAGACACAATCTGTTTCGCTATTTTTGCGTCTGGTGCGCGAGACAAAGAACTGAGATCAAATAATGTTTAGTAAACAAGGAACAGTCTTCTATGAGAATAGTCCCAATCCAATTACCAGAGACTGTATTTTCTGCTCTCCGCAAAAATCCTGAAGAATTTGTCCAAGAAATGCGGATTGCAGCAGCCGTAAAATGGTATGAATTAGGCGAAGTCTCTCAAGGTAAAGCGGCAGAAATTGCTGGACTTACTCGGGCAGAATTTATTAATGCTTTGTCTCGTTACCGAGTCAATTTTATGCAATATACTACTGAGGAATTAGCTGAGGAAATGGGGAATGTTGATTAACCGCGTCATCATTAACTCTTCACCTCTTATTGTGCTCTTTAAAAGTCAGCAAGCAGAATTACTACCACAATTTTTCGTAGAAATCTTAGTCCCTTCAGGTGTATTTGAAGAAGTTACGATGGCAGGTGAAGATGATGCAGCATCAAGACAACTTCCTAATGTTTCTTGGATACAACGAGTAGAAATTACCACGATTGCTCCTGAAGTTGCAGCTTGGGATTTAGGCAACGGAGAATCACAAGTGTTGAGTCTGGCTTTGAAAACTTTAGATTGTGCGGCTATTGTTGACGATAGAGCAGCGCGGCGTTGCGGTCAAGTCTTGGGCATCACTATCATTGGTACGGGAGGCATACTCATAAGAGCAAAACGACGCGGACTGATTAAGAGTGTATCTTCAGGAATTGAAGCTTTACGCAATGCAGGTTTATGGTTATCTGATAATGTGGTGAATCTGCTCAAACAACAAGCCGGAGAGTAAGTCTTATAAGCTGTTGTACCTTTCATTTCCTCGTTCCTATGCTCTGCGTAGGAATGCCTCAAAGGAGGCTCCGCCTCCCAATAATTATATTGAGGTAGAGCCTCAGGTTATGCATTCCCTGGCAGAGCCAGGGAACGAGGAAAATTCTGTTTTTCTTATTTAGACGGCGTGGATGTGTTTTCACGAATCTCCAACGAATTAATCATTGCTTGTGCAGTTTCTAAAAAAGCATCATATTGACTTTCTTCTGCTGTGTAAGTCACAATGTATGCTCTGCTGCCTTTTACTGTCCAAACTGCCATCATTTTAACATTATATTGCTCTTGCTTCCCTGTATAAACAACTTCATGTGCTGGTAGATTTGCCAATTTAGCTGAACGCGAATCATGAATTCTAGGATTTTTTAAAAACTGAGTAATTTCATTGACTCTTGAGTTTGTATAATCAGGCAATAAAATAGGTTTTTTCAAATCTTGTACTTCTACAGATATTTCTGGTTGAAAAGAATTGGAATCGCTGTTTTGAAGAGGAAAGAATTTAGCGACATCACCAGTAAATCTATCTTCTATCTTTTGAATTCTCCAACTTTTAGGATATTTCATCCTGAACCCAAAAAAGTTAGAACTATCAAAAGTCGAGAATTCTGTCTTAGTTAACGATGAATCATTCTGTAATAGACCGGATATGTTTTGTCGTATTTCTGGATGAACCAATACAACTATAAAAGGTACAATAGCAACTAATACTAAAGCTAAGGCAATTTTTCTCTTTTGCCACCACTTGGATTTCGTTTTTGTGACTAAGCTTGAAAGCGCCTGCAAAACTTCATTGACTGATTGGTAACGCTGACGAAAATCATAACGTACCATTTGTCTAAAATATCTGCTAGCTCAGATTTAACTTGTGCTAAATGTCGCCAAACAACTTCATCAGTGTCCGGACTTTTTGGGAGTTGTTCAGGTAAAATTCCTGTGAGGGCTTGGATGGCAGTGACACCCAAAGCATAAATGTCACTGCTAAAGCGTGGTTTAGCATTCGCCTGTTCACTTGGCATATAACCAGGAGTGCCAATAATTATTTTGCTCTGCAAGTTAGCTGTCAAAGAATCGATTTCTTTGACAGCTCCAAAATCGATTAAAACTAACTTTCTATCTGAGGCGCGTCTGATTAAATTTGCCGGTTTAATATCGCGATGAATAACGTTTTGCTGATGAACAAATTCTAATGTCTTTAAAATATCCTGCAAAAAGGTAATAACTTCATCTGCACTCCACTGTCTACCTTGTGCAAATTCTCTATTGAGAACATCACCTTCTATAAATTCTTGAACTAAATAAAATTCTCCATTTTCTCCAAAGTGAGCTAAAAGACGCGGAATTTGGTCATGGTTGCCTAATCTATAGAGAACTTGTGCTTCCCTATCAAATAAATGTGTTGCAGTTTGCAAAGCCCAAGGCTCAGTCAGACGGGGTTTGAGTTGCTTAACAACGCAATGAGGTTTGCCGGGTAGGTCTTTATCCTGAGCCAAAAAGGTCTCACCAAATCCTCCCTTTCCTAATTGTCTGATAATTTCGTAGCGCCCTCGAAGCGTTGTTCCCAGCATTTCATTCACCTAGGGATGCATAAGCAATTCAAAGTTCAAAATGGACTGCGTCCCGCTGCGCTAACAAAGTTCAAAATTTAAAATGAAGAAAACCAGTTTGGTACTCACTTAATGGTTGATACAAATTGTGACACAGAATTTGATTTAGCAAAAGTATCTATACTGTAGGGGGCATGGGCAAAGCATACGTGTCAACTTAGGGATAACCAAGAAATAAATTATCCATATTCTGGGATGAGCGTCTCGCCATTGGTGTCAACTTGACGTTCAAACCTTTACCCCACGTTGATTTGACCCCACCCCCGTAAAGCTACGCTACCCTGCGGGAATGCCTGCGGTAAACACGTCCCCTCCCCTTACTAAGGCTACGGTGGTGTACACAAGTCTTAAAATTCAGCCGAATGCGGGGTTTCATCGTTTAGCTCTGGGCTGTTGAATTGTGCTGGAACGCTGTCATTGCGAGGAGGAACGACGAAGCAATCGCTTTAACCACGGGATGGATGCGATTACTTCGTTCCGCTAAGTAGGTCAACATTGAAAAACGTAAAATAGAGTCTTTGCGATTACTTCGCTACCCTTCGGGAAGCCGCTAGCCCCGTTCGGGGGCGCTGCGCAAACGCGTCTACACTGCGTTCCGTATGCCCTCCGGGCACGCTGCGCTAACGTAATGACATTTCACGTTTAATTAGGTTGAGCTACTTATCGCTGCACTCGTAATGACAATTTAAAGGGTCTAGAAGACTTGAAACCCTTACAGCTACCACTTGTGTACACCACGGTAGCCTTACTAAGGCGAGGGGAGGTTTTGGCGCAAGACAAAACCGGGGTGGGGTGAAGCGGCAATTGTGGGCGAGTAGAATAAGGCATGATGTAACGCTCTTGACTTGGTTTTCAGCTTAAGTTGACACCAATGGGCAAGAACAGCCCCTACAAATAACTAGGAGAAGTGGGGAGAATAACTTTTGACTAAATATATTTCGTCTCAATGATTACAATTACTAATTTTTGGATTGTTTACAGTGGATGATTTGAGATTTTAGCGTTTAACTAGAATTTAACCCATCAATAGCATCTAAAATCTAAATCTAAAACCCATAATCAACAAAGCATGGCAGACCTGACTCCTAATTCTAGTTTTAGCTTGACACTCCGCTTGGAGATTCCTAACCGCATCGGAATGTTGGCTAATGTAACTAAGGCTATAGCAACTAGTGGCGGTAATTTTGGTCAAATTGATTTAATCGAGCAAACAAGAGCTTTTTCTATTCGCGATATCACCGTTGATGCAGCCAGCACTGACCACGCTGAGATGATTGTGCAAGCGGTGAAAGCTGTACCAAATATTAGGGTGCTCAATGTCTATGATCGCACCTTTAATTTACATCGTGGTGGGAAAATCAGTATTGCCAGCAGAATTCCTCTAAAAAGTGTGTCTGACTTAGCAATGGCTTATACACCAGGAGTTGGAAGAATCTGTACGGCGATCGCCCAAAATCCAGAAGAAGTTTACAATCTAACCATTAAACAAAACACTGTTGCTATTGTGACCGATGGCAGTGCTGTTTTAGGATTGGGAAATCTCGGTCCAGCAGCAGCTTTACCAGTTATGGAGGGCAAAGCTATGCTATTTAAGGAATTTGCTGGGATTGATGCTTTTCCCATCTGCCTTGATACCCAAGATACTGACAAGATTATCGAAGTTGTCAAAAATATTGCTCCGGTATTTGGAGGTGTGAATTTAGAAGATATCGCAGCTCCTCGCTGTTTTGAAATTGAAGCGAAACTACGGCAAGAATTAGATATCCCTGTTTTTCACGATGACCAACATGGCACGGCAATTGTGACTTTAGCAGCTTTATTCAATGCTCTCAAGGTCGTCCATAAATCAATGGCAGATATCCATATCGTTATTAACGGTGCTGGAGCTGCTGGCGTAGCGGTCGCCCGGTTGCTTAAAAAAGCAGGAGCAGAAAAAATTTGGATGTGCGACTCAAAAGGTATTCTTTCTACCAGTCGCACTGACTTGACAGAAGAAAAGCGCGAATTTGCAGTGAAGGCTCAAGGAACCTTAGCAGGTGCGTTGCAAGGTGCAGATGTCTTTATTGGTTTGAGTGCGCCGGGGGTTTTAACACCAGAAATGGTGCGTTCTATGGCGAAAGACTCAATTGTGTTTGCAATGGCAAATCCCATTCCCGAAATTCAACCAGAGTTAGTCAAAGACGATGTTGCAGTTATAGCAACAGGTCGCAGTGACTACCCAAATCAAATCAATAATGTTCTAGCTTTTCCAGGTGTCTTCCGTGGTGCTTTAGATTGTCGGGCTGCAACAATTACGACCACAATGTATCTGGAAGCAGCGAGTGCGATCGCCTCCTTAATTAAACCCTCAGACCTTGACAGACAACATATCGTTCCTTCTGTATTTGATGAGCGAGTCGTGACCGCTGTTGCTGGTGCTGTCCAACGTGCTGCGCGTCAAGAGGGTATTGCTCGCGGTTAATTAACTCGATAAAGCTCTTGTGGGATGGGCATCTTGCCCGTCCTTAAAGCACAAATGTGTCCTCCTTGTACTCATTCGGATGACGCTTCCGGCGATTGAGAAGGTGATAGCTGTTAGCTAGAACAAGGTTGCTCGTTTGCGTAAGACTTCGCTAAGAGTCAGGTTTAACACACCTTCCCCATTAAACACCCTACCTCAAAGTGCAGCAACAGATAATGAAGGCAATTGCCATTGCTTGGTTGAGACTTGCAGATTTTTGATCAACCCGGTGCGTATATCCACCACCCAGCCATGAACCTCAAGCGCTTTTTGCTGTTGGAGTGCTTGACGCATAACGGAAGTTTGGTAGATATTTTTGACTTGCATCTGCACATTCAATTCTGCTAAGCGATCCCAGCGTTCTTCTTGTGTTGGCAAGGCATCAATTTCATCTTGTTTTTGTAAATAGATTTCTCGAATTGGATTCACCCAATTATCAACAAGTCCGATTGTTCTCCCTTCTAACGCCGCCTTAATTCCACCGCAACCGTAGTGACCAGCAACAATAATGTCTTTTACCTCAAGATGCATAACTGCGTATTCTAAAATGGCTAAAAAGTTAATATCCGTGAGAGAAACTTGATTGGCAATATTGCGATGAACAAATAACTCTCCGGGTTCTGTACCAGTAAATCTTGTTAGGGCTAGACGACTGTCTGAACAACCAATGTAGAGATAGGGTGGTTTTTGTCCAGTTGCCAATTTTTTAAAGTAAGTCGGGTCTTGGACTAGTTTTTGTGCAACCCAAGCCTGATTATTTTTGAGGATTTCTTCAATGCTGTTGTATCTCATACTCTAAACCTCGAATAAATGTCGTTGATTTTTCTTTGTTGGCTGCAAGTTTTATCTTGGATAAAACTTTAATTGACTACGTATCTCAATGATAAAAATATAATATAAACTACTAGCTATATTTACATATATAAGATGCCACATAGGACAGGACAAACTAGGGACAAAATTGTGACAAGACTGGGACTTTTTCACCTCAGTACATTTATGTACAAATTATTATTTTTCTCTCCTTGTATGAAACCACCCTGTCCAGTTGAATTAAGTAGGGTGGGCATTGCAATGCCCAACGCCAGATGCCTACGGAGGAGCCAGTGCGGTCTTGGGGAGCCAGTGCGTTGCGGAGCCAGTACTGCAGGAGGGTTTCCCTCCGTAGGTATCTGGCGTTGAGGTTCCTCCGAGAGTGCCATCTGGCGTGTCTCCCCAAGTAGAGCATCTGGCGTTGGAAACCCTCCTGTAGCACTGGCTCCCATACACCAGATATGTATTTCAGTCAATTAAAAGCTTCCTTTCTAAGGGGATTGGGGGATCTCTTCTGTGTAAGTCCTATCATCGTTCAATCTGCGTTCAAAAACTCTAGATACCCATTGCTAAGTTCTTTCACCGCCAACTCATAAAACTGCTTCCCGTGTTCAGGTGTCGCTAAAGCTGGGTTTGAACCCATTCTGCCATCTGGATATTTCTGACGAAAGTCAGCAGCACCGTAAATCCTGTGTCCAGTACCGACTTCTTGAGAAAGAGATGCTTGCTTAATCGCTTCTGGATAGACAAATTGAGTCACTGCAACTTCACTAGGTGTCGCATGTGAACCTTCTTGATCCCCATATAATTCTTTTACCAACTTGTATACAGAACTGCACATAAACCAGTTAGCAATTTGGCATTGCACTTGTTTGGCGTTGGGAATTTGTATATCTTCTATGTGTGCGTATGTTTCAGAAAAAGCAGCTTTCAGGGTGGCGATGTTACCGCCATGTCCGTTGATAAAGTAAAACTTAGTAAAACCAGCTTTAGCTAAACAAGTGATGTAGTCTCGCACAAGTTGAATCATCGTGCTGGGACGCAGACTTATACTACCAGGAAAAGCAGTATGGTGTAATGCCATGCCCACATTAATTGTGGGACCAACCATTGCTTGAGTTGCTTCACCCACACCACGGGCGTTAAGCGTAGCTCTGCTGTAGGCAATCGCCTCTGCACAAATTGCATCTGTACCAATTAATCCTGTAGGTCCGTGTTGTTCTGTGGAACCAATAGGGAAAATAATACCCCTAGACTGCTGGAGATAAGCCTCAACTTCCTGCCAGGTGCTTAAATGCAATAACATTTTTTATTCAGCGTCCTTATCAAGATTGCACCTTTTTAAGGATAAATGATTCTCAGATGACTCTATTGTCTTTCACAGTCCTTTGGAGGTGGAAGATAACTTAACTATTAGAGATGATTCAGTACCATTACGCTCTATGGTTGGCAATTCACGATTAAAACTGGGGGCGTTAGTTATTGGTGTTAACCTATGTGTTAACCTATGTGATGGTGTGCAAGTCGTGTCATAATGCAGTCATTATGACGTAGGAGTAAGCAGACAGTTTGAAATCAATGACAGACAATGATACAAAAGATTAAACTTGCACAATAGCCGAGCTACTGCTGTACATAAGTTACTTTTTCACAATTTAACAGTAGGATTGAATATCCTCGCCGCAGACATCAGCCAAATAACACAAAGCACGAAAACGTAACCCCACCAATTCGTCGTATAGCGGATTTAACTTACACATAGGGGGAATGTGGGCAACTTTGCGACCAAACACAAGAATATCTCGCTCAAAAGGACATTGAGCGGGGATCATTTTTGCAAGAAATCTCGCCAATTTCCGATTTTGAATTTCTAAAGAATCGAGCCTATGACGTAATGGTCGCAGGAAATCAATTTTAGGCTGAGCAACTTGATTTTGAGTGACTATTTGATGATTTTCTAACCCAGAATTAACAAAGGCAGAGAAGATAATACGTTTCTGATTCTTACTGGTTTTGAGCATAGTCATAAGTAGGTTAATCCTGACATTTGAACTGTTTATTTGCAGATTTTTGGCTGTCCATACAATCTATTTCTGTAGCTATTTAAATAGAAGCATGGCAATACCAAATATATGTATACACGGAATATTTACTTTTGTAAACACCGTATATCATTTTTATTTAAACTGACCGTAGAGTGAAAAACTGTCCAACCTAATACAATACTATAAAAAAAGTCTAAAGAAGTTTTTTATACTTCTTGAAATCTGAAATTTGTAATCGTCATTTCATATCTCGAATGTAAACGACTCCAGCTAAAACCACACAGTACCTTGAGGTGTAATTTTTGATAAGAAGAGTCGTTTCGCTCATACTTAAGCTATATTCTGTCTTGATATGA